>NZ_JPGU01000033.1:0-50076 GCF_000732115.1 Frankia sp. CeD | reverse complement strand
TCCCGGCAGTCCTGCCAGCCGATGCCTTTCCGGCCGCTGCCACCACGCCAGGTCCGGGCCCGGTAGAGCAGCCCTGGGCCGCCACCCGGGGCGGTAGCAGACCATCGGCGACCACACTCACCCGTCCGGACCCGCCCGGCCGGGTACCCGCACCACCGGTGTTCGCCCACGTCGACCCCAGGTCCGTGCCCGTGGCGGCCTGCGGCTCTGTCCTGTCTCGCCGAGGAAACCCGGCCCAGGCCGCTTGCTCCAGACAGTGCGGGGGCGTGGTTTGTTGCCTGTCACGCAGCGGGCGTGTCGGTGCCGCGCAGGATGTAGAGATCGTCGCCGAAGACGGCGGTGATCTGGATCTGGCCGCCGAGGGCCTGGACGTAGCGGGCGATGACGTCGACGGTGGAGACGTCGCCGCGTTCGATCTGGGAGACCCGGCTCTTGCTGACACCCATGTGCTCGGCGACCTCGGTCTGGGTCAGGCCGAGGAGCCTGCGGCGTTCGGCGAGGCGGTGGCCGTCGATGTAGGCCTGGTTGCGCCTGCGGGCCTCGGTCAGGGTCTCCTCGGCGTCGGCGATCAGATCGGCGCGGACGTCGTTCCACCGGGGGAATCTGGTCATGAGCTGCCCTCCTCGGCTTCCCGTTCCTTCATGTACTCGGCGTACAGCGTCTCCGCGCGTGGGATCGCCGTGCGGTACCAGCCGGACCAGTCGCCCGACTTGTCCCCACCGACCAGCAGGATGGCGCAGCGCCAGGGATCGAAGACGAACAGGACGCGGATCTCCGAGGTGCCCGCGGAAGCTGGCCTGAGCTCCTTGAGATTGTGGATCTCCGAGCCGACCAGGCGGTCGACCAGTGGTCGGCCCAGGCTTGGCCCGGCATCGGCCAGCCGATCGATCGCGTCGACGACGAGCGCCCTGGACCTCGGATCGAGCTCGTTGACCCAGGCCAGGAACTCGTTCGTCACGCGGACTTCCCATTCGTCCACAGACAGAGTTTAGCAAATTCTCGACCTCGGACGTGGGAGCGGCGGCGCCGGGCTCGCTGTCTTNTACGTGGCCGGCCGTGGTGTCTCGACCTCGCGGACACGTAGCGTGGCCACGTCGCGTACCCGAGTTTCGGTGAAATCTGCGAGCAGATCTACTATCCCGTGCTTGAGGCAACCGTAGGCCGGCCGTACGCGCGGCAACAGCGACACCACCGGCGCGATCCGCGGCGGTGGTGTCACCACGGGGCTGAAGTGGAAGCGCCGGCGTGAGCCGCTGTCGATCGTCGGCGAAGTGGACGCCGCGGTACGCGAGGCGTGCTGGGAACTCGGCGCTATCGTTGCCGCCAGTCTGGCAGACGGCTTGAGCGCCGCCCCCGTTGGCCGTGTGGATCGGGAGCTAGCTGTGCGGCGCCGTCTGGGATGTCGGTGTTCGCCGGTACGGTGCCGCCATGTCGAGTCCGCCTTCGCCGCATGACGCGGTGTTCCGCCGGGTCCTCGGTGTGCCGTCGAACGCGGCGTCGCAGCTGCGCGCGACGCTGCCGGCGGCTCTTGTGGCCCGCCTCGACCTCGACCGGCTGGCGATTGTCCCCGGTAGCCTGGTCGACGCCACGCTGCGGTGGCGGCACACCGACCTGCTCTTCACCGCTCCGCTTGACGGCCATGAGGCGTTCATCTACGTCCTCGTCGAGCACCAGAGCAGCAGCGACCCGCTTATGGCGTTCCGGATGCTGCGTTACGTCGTGCGTGTTTGGGACCGCTACCTGGCAGACCATCACAAAGCGGCCCGGCTGCCAGCGGTGGTCCCGCTGGTCGTGCACCACAACGAGCACGCGTGGGTCGCCCCGACTCAGGTGCTCGACCTGGTCGACCTGGCTCCGGACCTCGCCGGCGCCTGGCGGGAGCATCTGCCCCGGTTCCNGTTCCTGCTCGATGACCTGGTTCGCGTTGACGAGCGGGAGCTGCGGGAGCGTCCGCTGACGCACTCGGTGCGGCTCACTCTGCTCCTCCTCAAGATCGTCCCTGGTAACCCCCGGCTCGCCCAGGACCTGCGACCGTGGGTCGACGAACTGCGCGCGGTCCTCGACGGCCCGGATGGCAGGGAGGAGTTCGCCACTTTGCTGCGTTACATTGAGCTGGTCGGAGAAGCGGACGCCCGCGACGAGTTGCATGACCTGATCGCCGGCCTTGGACCTGAGGCGGAGGATGCCTACATGACCATCGCAGAGATGCTCCGTGCCGAGGGTCGTGTCGAGGGTCGCGTCGAGGGTCGTGTCGAGTCGCTCCTCCAGCTGTTGACCCTCAAGTTCGGTCCGCTTCCCGAGGCCGCGCTCGCCGCTGTGCACGACGCCTCCGCCGGCCAGCTCCAGACCTGGACCGCTCGCGTCCTGATCGCCGACACGCTCGACCAGCTTTTCCTCTGACCAGCTGCAACGCCGCGGTAGCTCTCTTCGCGCGGGTTGCCTGTCAGCACGAGCACGCGTCCTGACGCGCCTTCAGCCCGGCCGCGGCGATGTTGGCCGGGTCGCCGCGGGGGATCGCGTCGGTGACCACGCGCACCAGGCGCACCCCCACCCATATGCACGTACTGGCCTTCCCGGACATGGATGATCCGTTCGGGTCCCCCGCTCCGACCGTGGTAGCCGGAACCCCCTGCTGTGCGAGATCATCCGGGCGCTCACCGCGACGGACCTGACAGCCGTCCCGCTGCGCTCGCTGCGGCAGGTGACCGAGCTACGGCTCGGCCTGCCCCAACCGCGCGACGACCGCGTCGCCGCGCTCACAGCGGCGCTGGCCGGTGATCCCGCCGATCCGCGGACTCGGGCCGAGTTCGGCGCCACCGTCGGGGCGAGTGAACGTACAGTGAACGTACCTTGAGCCGCCTGTTCCGTTGCCAGACCGGGATGACCTTCCCGCAGACCGTGCTCAGGTCCCCCAAACTCACCGGTCGACGGATCGCCGTCACCTTGGTATGTCGATTTATCCTGTATCGTCCCCAATGGCATCATGAGCGGGGTGCCCCGGGGGACCGGGGAGAATCGGGAAGCCGGTGAAAGTCCGGCACGGGCCCGCCGCGGTAACCGGGAAGTCGCCGTCCATGCGCGTCGCGCAGCCACTGGGCCCTCGGGTCCGGGAAGGCGGACGGCCGGCGTTGATCCGGAAGTCCGAAGACCGGCCCCGCATCGACGTCGCCCGTCGTCGTGCGGGCGGCCGGACAGCGGGAGCCTGCCATGCCCACCGACAGCCACCCCACCGACAGCCACCCCACGAACCTCCGCCCCACGGACCTCTACGATGTCCTGCACCGGCGGCGCGACGTGCGCGGCCAGTTCACCGGCGCGCCGATCCCCGCCGACGTGCTCGACCGGGTGCTCGGGGCGGCTCACGCCGCGCCGAGCGTCGGCCTCAGCCAGCCCTGGGACTTCATCCTCGTCACCGACGAGCGGTCCCGGCGGGCCTTCCACACCCATGTGCACCGCGAGCGCGCCGTCTTCGCCGGGGCCCTGGCCGGTGAGCGTGCAGCCCGGTTCGCCCGGATCAGGATCGACGGCATCCTGGAGTCGTCGTTGTCGCTGGTTGTGACCTACGATCCGCACCGCGGGGGGCCGGCGGTGCTGGGGCGGCACGCCATTGCCGACGCCGGCTTGTACTCGGTGTGCCTGGCGATCGAGAACCTGTGGCTCTCCGCAACCGCCGAGGGCCTCGGGGTGGGCTGGGTGTCGTTCTACCGGGAGCCGTTCGTTCGTGACCTGCTCGCCATCCCCGCCGACATCCGGCCCGTGGCGTGGCTCTGCCTCGGGCCGGTAACCCACCTTGAGCACGTTCCCGACCTCGAACGCCATGGCTGGGCCCGGCGGCGTCCCCTCGCCGACGCCGTCCACGCCGAGCGCTGGGGCGCGATGCCGTCCGGGGGCGCGATGCCGTCCGGGGGCGCGATGCCGTCCGGGGACGGTGCTCCCGCTGATCCTGGAATCGAGGGGCCAGCGGGTGTCCAACACTTGTTGGACTTCAGGTATGACTGTGGTGAGCATGCGGGATCTCAGCCACGCCGTGGGTACCTGGGTTGACCGTGCGCACGCGGGAGAATCGATCGTCATCACTCGCAACGGACGACCGTGGGCGAGGCTGGTGCCCGAACTGACGCAGACGGGCAGTGACTACCTGGACCAACTCGTTGCCGAGGGGCGCGTTACCGTCCCCACCGCGAGCCTGGCTGATCTCCCCGAACCGACGTCTACGGGCAGCTGGGACGGCCGTGACTCCGTGGACGTGGTGGCGGAGCTACGCGGGGAATCTTCTTGAATTATCTGGACTCCAGCGCATTGATGAAGTTGACCCATCCGGAGCGTGGGACGCGTGCGCTGCGCTCCTGGCTTGCCGTCCGGCCAGGCGTCGCGGTGTCGTCCGCGCTTGTGATGCTCGAAGTGACCCGAGCGTTGCGCCGCAGCGNCCCCGCCGCTCTTCCCCGTATCCCCGACGTCCCGTCGCGGATCACGCTCGTGCCCATCGACCAACCGATCATGGTCTCCGCCGCGGCCTTGACGGATCCGTTGCTGCGTTCGCCGGATGCCCTGCATCTCGCGACGGCGCTCCGGCTCGATGCGCCGTCACTGGTCTTCGTCAGCTACGACAAGCGCCTGTCGACCGCCGCCGCCCAGGAAGGCCTGACCGTTGCTGTGCCCGCCTGAGCCACCGGGCGCATGCCGAGCCTGGCTGGTTTCTTCGCCCGAGCCGGTGGCCGGCGTTGGGAGCGGACCATGCCTGAGGAAGGGTGGACCATGCCTGAGGAAGGGTGGACCATGCCTGAGCAAAACGTGGCGTCCGAGCAAAATATGGCGTCGGTGCTGCCCCGGTCCTTGGGTACTTCCTCGGATTCGCGCCGAGGATGGTGAGCCGGGCACCCCCGTTCGGCCCCACGTTTCCGTTCAGGTCGTGTTGAGCATTCCCGAAACCCGTGGCCAGGCTAGGCTCGTCCCACGTGAACGGCGTTCCCGAGCCACTGAACTAGCCGCTGAAAGGATCCTCATGCGACGGCGTCTGTCGATCACCCTGGCCGGCCTCGGCTTGTTCACCGCGTTGTTCGCCGCTGCGGCCTCGGCGGTGGCACCGGCGGCTCCGAGCGCCACGAGGGTCGTCGCGGAGCCGGTCGCGTTCACGACCTGGAACGAGAAGCAGCCACCGGCGGCCGTCACCTACGACCGGCATCTCGTTCCGGTCGGCGCCGGGGCGGTCGTACTGGCGGCCGGCGGACCTCGTACCGTGGTGGGCTTGGTGGTTCAGGGGCTGCTGCCCGGCCACAGGTACGGGGCGCATGTTCATCAGAAGGCGTGCGGCGCGACGGGTACGGCGGCCGGGCCGCATTACCAGAACGTGCCGGATCCGGTACAACCCTCTGTCGATCCGGCGTACGCCAATCCACACAACGAGGTCTGGCTGGATTTCAGTACGGACGCCGACGGCAACGGCCAGGCGTTCGCCGTCGTCGACTGGAACTTCCGAGCCGGCGGTGCCAGGGCCGTCGTGCTCCACGAGCACGGGACGAGTGGCATGCCCNGCGNAGCCGGATCCGCCGGTCCGCGGGCGGCCTGCATCACCGTTCCGTTCTCCTAAATTTTTCCTAGATCCGATCGCTTCGCTATCTTGTGGCGAAGCCGAAGGCGGCGGTCGCGTAGCCGGTTTGCCACAGTCAGAGTCTCCGGTGCGTGGTGGATGAGCACCAGGACGCCGGACAGTGGCGTGACGCGGCCGTGCGGCGGGTTCAGCAGGGCGGCCGTGCGGCGGGTTCAGCAGGGCGGTGCGGTCGTCGCGCCCCCGACTGGGGCGCCCGTCGGGCAGCTTGTCGCCGTGGTCGAGGCGCCCGGGCTCGGCGACGGGGNCGGCGCGACCGTCGGGGAGGCGCCCGTCGGCTGCGATGGCCGGCTCGTAGGCGTGGCGCTCGGCTGCGCGCTCGCCGTGGTGGGTACCGGTGTCGCAGTGCCCGGGTCCGTCGGTGTCATCGGCTGTTCGTCGCCGACCGGGGGTGGGCTGGCCGGGCCGGGCCGAGCCGGGCCGGGCCGGGTGCCCGGCGTCCACAGCGGAGCACCGGCCGGCGGCTGGTTCGCGGGGCCGCCGGGGGCCGCCGGGCCGAACGACGGGGCGGGGGCGGCCGGTTCCACCTGGGGATCGGAGCCGCCGGCCCCGATGAGCGCGGCGACGAGCCCGACGAGCCCGACGATTCCAGCGAGCAGGACGACCGGCAGCGCTCCGTGCGCGCCCGGTGCCTGCCGCCGCCAGGACGCCGGGAGCCGGCCGAGCAGCATGCCGAGGAGCCCGCCGTCCGCCGGGTGTCGCGGCGGACCGGCTGCGCCGCCGTCGGCGGGATCCTGCACCGAGCCGTCCGCGCCCCGGCGGGGCACCGGGACGGTGCGCCACGACTGGTCGTCGCCCGGCGGTGGCGTCGGCCGGTTGGCCAGGGGATGGGTCGGCTGATCGGGCCGGTCAGGGTCCAGCGGCGCGCCGTTGCTGTTGCTGTTGCTGCCGTTGCCGGGTCCCGCGCTCAGCGGCGGGCGGGCCTGCCAGGGGGNGAGGGCCAACGCCGCAGCCCGGTCGGCGTCGGCCGGGGTGCGGACCGCGGAGTCCGAGACCAGGCTGCGGACCAGTTCGGCGGCGCTCGGGCGCTCCTCCGGCCGACGCCCGAGCGCCGCGCGCACCAGCGGGGCGAGCTTCACCGGCACGCCGGCGATGTCGGGTGGTCGGTCCTCGCGCATCCTGGTCAGCACGTCGGACTGCTCGGAGGCGAACGGCGGATGTCCCGTCGCCGCGTACGTCACGCAGGCGCCCCAGGCGAACACGTCGGCGGGGGGCCCGGCCCGTTCCCCGCGCAGCTGCTCGGGCGCCATCCAGGCCAGCGTGCCAATGAGAATCCCGGTGCGGGTGTGGCTGGGGATCCCCGAGGCCCGCGCGATGCCGAAGTCGATGACCTTCGGGCCGTCCCAGGCCAGCAGGATGTTCGAGGGCTTGAGGTCGCGGTGCACCACTCCGGCGGCATGGATGGCGATCAGCGCGTCGGCGAGTCCCACGCTGAAGCCGTGCAGCAGCCGTTCCTCCAGCCGGCCGTGGCGCAGCACCGCGTCGGCGAGGCTGGTGCCCTCCACGTATTCGGTCGCCAGCCACGGCGACGTGGCCTCGGGATCGGCGTCGAGTACCGCCGCGACCGCCCGGCCGTGCACCCGGCGGGCGGCGGCCACCTCGCGGCGGAACCGTTCCCGGAATTCGGGGTCGTCGGCGAACCGGGCGTCGGGAACCTTCACCGCGGCGGCCCGGCCGTCGGCGTTGAAACCGAGGTACACGGTGCCCATGCCGCCAGCGCCGATCCGGTTGTGGATCGTGAACGGGCCGACGTGGCGCGGGTCATCGTCAACAAGCGGGGTCAGCATCGTGCCGCCTGTCCTGATCGCCGCGTTCGGTTCCGCGTTCGGTTCCGCGTTCGGCCGTGAGACTCGGAATGCCGGGGCTCACCCGAAAGCTCACTCCTTCGTCGGCGGTGGGCACGGGCCGAGGCCCGATGGCCGCCGGCCCGCGCCGCACCGGTGTCCGTGGGTCGACGGCATTCACAGCGTCATTCACAGCGTCCACGGCATCCGCGACGTCCACGGCCCCGCGAGACCCCTAACCCTGAACCGTAATGCTTCCAGCGCAGCGATGTGCGGCTGGGCGCGGAGGCGGGCGCCTCGGGTCCGCCACCCGCCACCGCCNTCCGCCACCCGCCATCCGGTACCGCCCGCCGCCACCCGGACCCCGGCGGACGGCCCTACCGTCGGCTGCCGGAGACATTCGGGTCGCTCGGCGGAATCTTGTCCAGGGTGGAGAAGATTGTGCCAGTCCAGCGGAAGCGGACGTCGGCGTGGCCCGACGGGGCATCGACCGGGTCCCGCGGGTCGTAGGTGGCATAGCGCAGCACGACCTCATGATCGTTGCGCTGGCGCTGGAGGGTGATGCGCGCGCTGGGTGCCTTCGTGTCCGTGCCACGGTACTCACCGTCGGCGAAGACGAAGGCGAGCTGCCGGGGGGTGTCCCCGGCCGGCTGGCCGGTGCCGATCACTACGTTCAGTCGCCGGTCGGCCGCGTAGGTGCTCATGTCCGGCTCATAGCCCTTCCGGCGCACCGTGGCGGCGGCGTCGGCGGCGGACAGCGTCGCCACCGTGGTCGCCACCGTGGTCGCCACCGGTGTCGGGCTCGCTGACGCCGACGCCCGCGCCCGCGCCGATGCGGGCCCGGTTGTGGCGGGCGGCGCGGCGGCCTGCAACGGACCCGTCGTCCCGGCGGCCTGCAACGGACCCGTCGTCCCGGCGGCCGTCCCCGCCGTCGCCAGCGGGTCTGGCGTCGACCCCGTGATGGTGGGCGTGTCGTCGCTACGGTTGAGCACCAGGGCCGCCGCGAGGCCCCCGCTGAGCAGCACCGCGAGCAGCGCGGCCACCGCCACGACGGCTCCACGCCGCCCGCCGCCCCCGCTCCCGCCTCTGCCCGACCCGACGCGCCACCCGTCGTCCTCCCAGCCGTCAGCGCCGTGGCTCACGGTCGGCGGGGCGGACGCGCGGTGGTGGGCGGACGCGCGGTGGTGGGCGGACGCGCGGTGGTGGGCGGACGCGCGGTGGTGGGCGGACGCGCGGTGGTGGGCGGGATCGGGACCGTAGCCGGCGTCGCGGTACCCCCCGTGGGGACCCTCGCCGTCCGGCGGGGTCGGCGGCAACGACCACCAGCGGGCCAGCGCCGTCTCGCTGGCCCGGTCCGATTCGGCGGGGGNGCGGACGTCGTGGCCGACCAGTCGGGCGAGCAGCTCGGTGGCGGCGGGGCGGCGCGCCGGCTCCTTGTCCAGGGCCGCCCGCACGACGCCGACCAGGGACGCGGGCAACCCGTCGAGGTTGGGCTCCGCGGTGAGGATCTGCAGGCCGATCGCCTCCGCCCGTTCGCCCCGGAAGGGGGGCCGGCCGGCGGCGGCGAAGGTGACGCAGGCCCCCCAGGCGAAGATGTCGGCCGCGGGTCCGGCCCGCTCGCCGCGCAGCTGCTCGGGCGCCATCCAGACCAGGGTGCCGATCAGCATTCCCGTCCGGGTGTGGCTCGTGTTGTCCCCGGCGCGGGCGATGCCGAAGTCGATGACCTTCGGGCCGTCCCAGGTGAGCAGGATGTTCGCCGGTTTGAGGTCGCGGTGCACCACCCCGGCGGCATGGATCGCGACCAGGGNGTCGGCCAGACCGACGGCGAGTCCCTGGACCAGTCGATCGTCGAGCTGGCCGCGGGTGGCGACCGCGTCCGCCAGGTTCCTGCCCTCGACGTACTCCGTGGCCATCCACGGCCGTTGCCCGGTCAGGTCGGCGTCGAGCACAGCGGCGACGGCGCTGCCCCTGACCCGGCGGGCCGCGTCGACCTCGTGCCGGAAACGGGACCGGAACTCGGGATCGTCGGCGAGTCCGGCCGACGGCACCTTCACGGCCGCAGGCCTGCCGTCGGTGCCGAAACCGAGGTAGACGACGCCCATCCCACCCGCGCCGATGCGGTTCGCCAGCCGGTAGGGGCCGATGCGTCGGGGATCGTCCGTGGTCAGGGGCGTCAGCACGCCGCTTGCCTTCTCTCCGTCGTCGGGTGTCGGGGTAGCCCGGGTGTCGGGGTGGCCCGGGTGTCGGGGTGGCCCGGGTGTCGGGGTAGCCCGGGTGTCGGGGTGGCCCGGCGGTTCCGGCGCACCTCGCGACGGTGCGGGGTGGAGATGCGCCGATTGTCTCCCGTGCCGTCCCCTGCACTCATCTGACGGCGTTGCCTTCGCTCTGTGTCAAGTGTCCGCCACTTTATGTGTGCGGTGTGGTCGACGCGCCGCTCGCGGTGTGGTTGACGCGTCGCCGCTACGCCCTGACGACCTTCGCGCGAAGATTTGTCCAATGCTTGGTATGGAACGAAAGAATTAGAGGTTGTAGCGTAATCTTGCAGGGATATTTTCGTAAGAAGATCGACGTCGCCGAGACGGCTCGTGGGATGGCGACGGGATCCGGATGAAAGTGGTCCGGGGGAGGAGAGCGGGATGGTCGTCCCCTTGCGGTCAGCCCAGCCCTTGCGGTCAGCCCAGGTGTCTGCGTCCGGTGCCCGGTCGGCGGACGCGATGCCGGCGGAGGGGCTAGCGGCGGACGCAGTGCTGAGCACGCTCGGTCGTCACGTCCTCGTCGACGGCTTCGACCTCGTCTGCGACCTGGCGATGAGCCGCGGCAGCGTGCTCGTCGACGCCCGTGATGGGCGGCGCTATCTCGACCTCTACAGCTTCTTCGCCTCGGCGCCGCTCGGGATCAACCCGCCGGACCTCGTCAACGACGCGGGCTTCGTCGCCCGGCTGGGCCGGGTGGCGGTCAACAAGCCGGCGAATCCGGACGTCGCCACCGTCGCCTACGCCGAGTTCGTGCGGACCTTCGCCCGGGTCCTCGGCGATCCGCAGTTGCCGCATCTGTTCTTCGTCGAGGGCGGGGCCCTGGCGGTGGAGAACGCGCTCAAGTGCGCCTTCGACTGGAAGAGCCGGCACAACGCGGCACACGGCCGTCCCGCGGCGCTCGGCCGTCGGGTTCTGCACCTGCGGAACGCCTTCCACGGACGCAGCGGCTACACCCTCTCGGTCACGAACACCGATCCGGTCAAGACCGAGCGTTTCCCCGTCTTCGACTGGCCGCGCATTGACTGCCCGGCGATGATGTTTCCCTGCGTGGGGCCGGCCCTCGACGCCGTGATTGCCGCGGAACGTGTCGCGCTCGGCCAGGCCGAGGCCGCCTTCGCCGCCCATCCCCACGACATCGCCTGCTTTCTGGCCGAACCGATCCAGAGCGAGGGCGGGGACAACCACCTGCGGGCCGAGTTCTTGGCCGCGATGGCCGCGCTCTGCCGGCGCCACGACGCGCTGTTCGTGCTCGACGAGGTGCAGACCGGTGTCGGCGCCACCGGCTCGGCGTGGGCCTACCAGCAGCTCGGCCTGCGCCCGGACGTCGTCGCGTTCGGTAAGAAGGTCCAGCTCGGCGGGGTGATGGCCGGCCGGCGGGNCGACGAGGNCGCCGACAACGTCTTCCGCGTGCCCGGGCGGATCAACTCCACCTGGGGTGGTGGCCTGGTGGACATGGTCCGCGCCACCCGCATCCTGGAGATTATCGAGGCACAGGGGCTCATGGCCCGGGCCGGCGAGCTCGGCGTGGGCATGCTTGCCGGGCTGACGGAGCTCGCGGCCCGCCACTCCCGGCTGCTGCGTAATCCCCGTGGGCGCGGTCTGCTCTGCGCGGTGGACCTGCCGGGCAGCGCCGTCCGGGACGAGGTGCTGCGGCGGCTGCGGGTGCGCGAGGGAGTCCTCGCGCTGCCCGCCGGGGAACGGGCCATCCGGTTCCGACCGGCGCTGACGGTGAGCGCCGAGCAGCTCGCCGCCGGGATCGCGGCCCTCGGCCGGGTCCTCGACGGACTGCCGGGTGGTGGATTGGACGGGCTGGGCGGATCCGATGGGCCGGGCGGATTAGATAGGCCGGATGGACCCGGTGGACCGGATGGGGGATCGTCATGACGCTGGTACGGCCACGGCGGGTTGGTGCGCTCATTGGCGGACGTCCGCGGGACGGACGTCCGCGGGACGGGTGCGCGCCGCCCGGCGCGGCCGAAGCGGAGCTCACCCCGGTCCGGACGGTGCCCTCGACCAACCCGGCCCGGCTCGACGACGTGGTCGCCGAGGTCGAGCTGGCCGGCCCGGAGACGATCCTTGCCGCCGCGGTGGCGGCCCGTGACGCCCAGCGCACCTGGGCAGACGTGCCGGCCCCGGTCCGGGGAAGCGTGATCGGCAATCTCGGCCGGCTCGTCGCGGACAACGCCGCCGCGCTCGCCCGGCTCGTCACCCGGGAGATCGGCAAACCGGCGGCCGAGGCTCGCGGCGAGGTCCAGGAGATCATCGACACCTGCGAGTTCTTCCGCGGCGAGGGACGCCGGCTTTACGGCGAGACCGTTCCCTCCGAGATGCCGGACAAGCAGCTGTTCACCTTCCGGGAGCCGGTCGGGGTGATGATGGTGATAACAGCGGGGAACTTCCCGGTGGCGGTGCCGTCCTGGTACATCGTGCCGGCCCTGCTCGCCGGCGACACCGTGGTCTGGAAGCCTGCCGAGTACGCGGCGGCCTGCGCGCAGGCCCTGGTCGAGCTGATGGCCGCCGCCGGGGTTCCCGCCGGCGCGGTGAACCTCGTGCCCGCCGACGGCGCGGCGACGTCGCTCGGGCTGGAGCGGGCGCTGGCGGCCGGCGTCGTCGACAAGGTCGGCTTCACCGGATCCACCGAGGTCGGCCGGTTCATCGGCGCCCTGTGCGGCCGGTACCTGCAGTCGCCGTGCCTGGAACTCGGCGGGAAGAACCCGATGGTCGTTGCGCCCGACGCCGATCTCGACGCCGCCGTCGAAGCGGCGGTGTTCGCCGGGTTCGGCACCGCCGGGCAGCGGTGCACCTCGCTGGGTACGGCGATCGTGCACGAGTCGGTGCACGCCGAGTTCGTGCGTCGGCTCGACGCCGCCGTGTCCGCGGCGGTCGTCGGCGATCCGACCCGGGACGTGCTGTACGGGCCGCTGCTCGACGCCCGGTTCGCGGCCGGGTTCGCCGACCATCTCGACCTGATCCGGGACCATCACCGGATCTTCGGGTCCACCGCGGTGGGACGGATCACGNCGGCCGGTTTCGGGACGTCGGCCGGTTCATCGACGCCGTTGACACCGGCAGGGCCGGGAAGGTGGCCGGGCGGACCGCGTCGCGGCTTCGTCGGCGATCCCGACTCCGGGCTGTACTACCACCCGGTGGTGCTCGACGGCGTGCGCCCGGACGACGAGGTGTTCCGCGAGGAGACGTTCGGTCCGATCATCGGCGTTACCACCTACCGCAGCCTCGACGAGGCCATCGACCTGGCGAACCTGCCCGGCTACGGGCTGTCGTCGTCGATCTACACCGGCGATGCGGCGAGCGCGTTCCGGTTCCGGCGGGGGGTGCGGGCCGGGATGGTCAGCGTCAACTCCTCGACGTCGGGCGCGGAGGCCCACCTGCCCTTCGGTGGCAACGGGCGGTCCGGTAACGGAAGCCGCCAGTCCGGTCGCTGGGTCCTCGACCAGGTCACCCGATGGCAGTCGATGAACTGGGACTACTCCGGCAGGTTGCAGAAGGCCCAACTCGACACGGCCGTGCCCCCGGCCGACCTGTCCTTCCGCCTGTCGGACCCGTGACGTTCCGACTGAGACGGGTGCCGTGCTGCCGTCTCGCCGTGCTGCCGTGCTGCCGTCTCGCCGTGCTGCCGTGCTGCCGTCTCGCCTCATGGACCCGATGGGGTTTTCTCGACGATGCGGAACAACGCGGCTGGTCACGGCGGATCGGGGCGTCCGGAGGTTCCGCCGTCCCGGTGCGTTGTCGCATCTCGCCGCATCCAGGACTGGGCCCCGGCGCCGGGCGCCGGTCCGCGCCATAGTCGGCGCATGCCAGACCTGGTGATGCAACCGATGCCCGGGATGCGGCCGACCCCCGGCACACGACGGGCCGGCCGCCGGGAATGGGCCGGTCTCGCCGTACTCGCCCTGCCCTGCCTGCTGCTGTCGATCGACGTGACCGTGCTGTACTTCGCCCTGCCGTTCATCACCGCACGCCTCGCCCCGAGCGGCGCCCAACTGCTCTGGATCGTCGACATCTACTCCTTCGTGCTCGCCGGCCTGCTGATCACGATGGGGACGGTCGGCGACCGGATCGGGCGTCGCCGGCTCCTGCTCTACGGCGCGGCCGTGTTCGGAACCGCGTCGGTACTCGCCGCCTACGCCACCGGCCCGGTCATGCTGATCCTCGCCCGGGCGGCGATGGGCGCCGCCGGTGCCACCCTGATGCCGTCGACCCTCGGGCTCATCCGGGTCCTGTTCGTCGATCCGGACCAGAGGCGCGTCGCCGTCGCCATCTGGACGGCGAGCTTCTCCGGCGGTGTCGCGCTGGGACCGCTGCTCGGCGGCTTCCTGCTGGAGCACTTCTGGTGGGGTGCCGTCTTCCTGATCAATGTGCCGGTGATGCTCCTGCTGCTGGTGCTGGGTCTCGCGTTCCTGCCCGAGTTCCGGGATCCGCGTCCCGGCCGCTTCGACCTGACCAGCGCCGGGCTCTCCCTCGCCGCCGTCCTCAGCGCGGTCTACGGCATGAAGCGCATCGCCGAACACGGCTGGACCGCCGTTCCGATGACCGCCTTCGTCGTCGGTGTGATCCTGGGTGGCCTCCTTGTGGTCCGGCAGCGCCGGGTCGACCAACCGCTGATCGATCCGCGGTTGTTCGCGTCCCGTGCCGTGCGCACGGCGTTGGCCGTCAACGCCCTCGCCCTGTTCGCCCTCGTCGGGTTCAGCTTCTTCGCCACTCAGTACCTGCAGCTCGTGGCGGGCCTGACCCCGCTGGNCGCCGGACTGTGGACGATGTTGCCGGCGACCGCAATGATTATCTCTGTGCTGGCCGCCCCCCGGCTGCTGCGGCTGCTGCGGCTGGGCGGCGCGCTTGGCGCGGGGCTGGTCGTCACCGCGCTGGGATTCGGCATCGCCAGTCGGCTCGGCGTCTCCGGGGGTCTGCCGGTGCTGCTCGGCGCCTATGCCGTGCTGATCAGCGGGGTCGGTGTCGTCCTCACGATCTGCACCNACGTCGTGCTCGGCAACGCCCCACCCGAACGGGCGGGTTCGGCCTCNGCCCTGTCCGAGTCGGCCATCGAGTTCGGGGGCGCGCTCGGGGTCGCCGTTCTCGGCAGCATCGCCACCGCCGTCTACCGGAACGAGGTGCCGACGCGGGCACCGTCCGGCCTGCCCACGATCGCGGTCGACGCGGCGCGGGAGACCCTCGGCGGTGCGGTGGAGGTCGCCCACCGGCTCCCCGGCGGCCTCCACCCGGGTGGTCTTGGCGACATGCTGCTGCGGGTGGCACAGGAATGCTACGTCGACGCGATGTCGGTGACCGCCCTGATTGCCATGACGGTCATGGCGGTCACGGCCATCGCCGTCGTGGTGGTGCTGCGCCGGGACGCTGCGCCGTCGATGCCTGAATCGTCAACGGTCGGATCGTCAACGGCCGGGGACGCGGTCGCCGGGCGGGCCGAGAGCGTCGGCACCGAAGGGTCCGACCGTACGGTGGCGGACTCCGCCGCTCCCGGGGCATAGGCGTCGCTTCCGATCGTAGACGCCGCTCCCGGGCGGGCTCCCGGGCGGCATAGCCGGGTCAGCCGGCCGTCGACTGGCTCGGTGCGGTCGTGGGCGTCGGTGCGGTCGTGGGCGTCGGTGCGGTCGACTGGCTCGGTGCGGTCGACTGGCTCGGTGCGGTCGTGGGCGACTCGAAGCGGGGCCGCAGGGGCATGCCGGCGGTGCCGGCGTCCGGCCGGACCGCGAGGGNCTGGTGGATCTGGGTCCGCCCGCTCTCGAAGCTCAGCGCCGATCCGGCCATGTAGAGCCGCCAGACGCGGGCCCGACCCGCCCCGACCATGCCGACCGCGGCCGGCCAGTTCTTCTCCAGCAGGCGTACCCAGGCCCGCAGGGTCAGCGCGTAGTGCTCGCGCAGGGACTCGACGTGGCGCGCCTCGAAACCGGCCGCCTGCATCAGGGAGACCATGACCCCGATCTCGTGTAGTTCCCCGTCCGGGAAGACGTAGCGCTGGAGGAAGTCGCGTCCCCTCGGCAACGGGACCGGGCCGAGGCCGGGCCGGGCCCGGCGGGCCCCCGCGGGGTCGCCGGGAAACGAGATGCCGTGGTTGAGCAGGCGCCCCCCGGGGCGCAGCAGCCGGTACAACTGGTCGAAGTAAGTCGGGAGCATCGCCCGGCCGACGTGTTCCACCATGCCGATGGAACTGATCGCGTCGAAGGGGCCGTCCGGGATTTCCCGGTAGTCCTGCAGGCGGATCTCGATGACGTCGGCGAGGTCCGCCTCGGCGACGAGGCGGCGGGCCTGCGTGGCCTGTTCCACCGAGATGGTCACCCCCACGCCGCGGACCCCGTGGTGGCGGGCGGCGTGGATCAGCATGCTGCCCCAGCCGCAGCCGATGTCCAGCAACCGCTCGCCGGGACGCAGGCCCAGCTTGCGGCAGACCAGCTCGTGCTTGGCGTTCTGGGCGGCGTCCAGGCCGACCTGCTCCGATTCCCACACCCCGCAGGAATAGGTCATCGTCGGGCCGAGGATGAGGCGGTAGAACGCATTGGACACGTCGTAGTGATGGGATATCGCCGCCGCGTCCCGGTCCCGGGTGTGCTGCCGGCCGCGCAGCCGGGCCTCCTCGGGCGGCGGGGCCGGCATGCGCGGGCCGAGTTCGCGCAGCAGGGTCGCGGCGGCGCGGGCGGTCGCGCCGGTCAGCCGCGAGCCGGCACCGGNGATGCCTCGGCGCACCGCGAGGGCGGCGAAGATGTCCCCCTCGACGTCGATCTCCCCGGCGACGAAGGCCCGCGCGAAGCCCAGCTCACCCGGGCGGAACAGAATGCGGCGCAGCGCCTCCGGCGAGCGGACCAGGATCCGGGTGGTGGTGTCCGGTCCCAGCACCGAGCCGTCCCACAGCGCGATCCGTACCGGCGGGNCGTCCCCNATCAGGCTCTCGAACAAGATGCGCGTCGCCCGCGCCACGTTCGGTGACCACTGCGGCTCCCGGCGCGGAATGGTCGCTTCGGCAGGGTCGTGCTCCGCCGGCTGTCGACTGATCGTCACGGCGCATCCTCCGGTTGTTACCTGGGCTCATCGTCCCCCGGAAACCTGCTGCCGCAACGGTGTCGGGTGTTGCATGTCCGTATCCCCGACGGGATCCTCGGTAGCGGGAATGCTCCGGTCCGTCCCGCGCCGCTCAGGCCACGGCGGAGGCGCCGAGCAGGGCCTTGAGGTCGCCCATGAGGGCCGGAGTGCGCTGGACCGTATGCGCGTCGTCGAACCGGAACACGGTGGTGCGGCTCGCGGTCTGCAGCCGCAGGTGCACTTCCGTCCGCCCGGGAGGGGCGCCGAGAACCTCCCGCAGCCGCTCCACCGTCAGCGGCGCACCCGCTGCTTGAGCGGGCGGGATTCCGGCGCGACGTACGCCTCGCAGCCGATGATGGGCTTGACGCCGGCCGCCGTCGCCTGCTTGTGGAAGTCGTAGGCGCCGTACATGTAGCCGTGATCGGTGATTGCGACCGCCGGCATCTGCTGGCGGAAGACCTCTTTGAGCATGTCCTTCAGCCGAGCCGCCCCGTCCAGTGTCGAGTACTCGGTGTGAACGTGAAGGTGGACGGAAGAGTTGGACCGTCAGACCTTCCCGCGCGCGCGGTCCGGACACCTCCGCCGTCGTGTCTGCCGGGTACTACGAAGCGATACCGCCGCGGTGCGTACCGCCGCCGCTCGGCGCCGCCACGGTCGTCCCCCGCACGGTCGTCCCCCGCACGGTCGTCCCCCGCACGGTCGTCCCCCGCACGGTCGTCCCCCGCGCCTCGGCGACGGCGGCCTCGATCACCGCGATCGTCCGCTCCACCTCGCCGTCCGAGGTCGACCAGTTGCTTACCGAGATGCGCATCGCCGTGCGCCCCCGCCACACCGTGCCGCTCACGAACGCCTCGCCGCTCGCCGTCACCGCGGCCGTGACCGCCGCCGTCAGCCGGTCGCCCTCCGCCCGCCCGGCCGCCGTCCGGTCGCCCTCCTGGTCTGCCACCACCCGGATCAGCACCTGGTTGAGCTCCACGACGCGGCCCGGGCCGGCTGACCCGGCTGACCCGGCTGACCCGGCTGGGCCGGCCACCGAGTTCAGCACCGTCACCCCGGGAAGAGCGGCGAGCCGCACGGCGAAGCGGTTGGCATACTCGCAGCACCGGTCCACCAGATCGCGCAGCCCCGCCCGGCCGAGCGAGCGCAGCGCCGCGTATACGGCGAAGGCCCGTGCCCGGCGGCTGAACTCCGGTGTCCAGTCGACCGGGTCGAGCCGGCCGGCGGAGTCGAGGACGAAGTAATCCGCCGAGACCGACATCGACCGCCGGTGCGCCTCGCGGTCCGCGATGAGCGCGATCCCGCAGTCGTACGGGACGTTGAGCCACTTGTGGCCGTCGGTCGCCCACGAGTCGGCCCNCTCGACCCCGGCGACGAGGGCGCGCCGGGACGCCGCCGCCGACACCGCCGCCCACAGCCCGAACGCACCGTCCACGTGTACCCAGGCGCCGTGTTCGCGGGCCAGCGCGCACACCTCCTCGAAGGGGTCGAACCCGCCGGTGTTGACCTCCCCCGCCTGGGCGATCACGATCGTCGGCCCGCTCCCGCCGCTCTCGTCGGCAAGGGCCGCCCGCAGCGCCTCGGGGCGCATCCGCCCGAGTTCGTCGGCCTCGACGGCGATCGTCGCGCGGGTGCCGAATCCGAGCAGGCGCANCGCGGCGTCGACGGTGGCGTGCCGGGCGGCACCGACCAGGACCCGCACGGGCGGCGCCCCGGCGAGACCGTCCGTCTCGACATCCCAGCCGGCCCGCGCCAGCACCCGGTGCCGTGCGGCCGCCAGGGCGGTCACGTGCGCCATCTGGGTGCCGGTGGTGAACCCGNCGGACACCCCCGACGGCAGGCCGAGCAGTTGCGCGATCCAGCGGCCGGTCAGCGCCTCGACGGCGCTGGCGGCCGGGGAGAGGGAGGCCAGGGCGGCGTTCTGGTCCCACACGACGGTGAGCAGGTCGGCGGCGAGCGCCGCCGGCAGGGTCCCGCCGACGACGTAGCCGAAGAAGCGGCCCGAGCCGGTCGCGGTGAGGCCGCCGGCCACCGCGTCGACCAGGGCGTCGATGACCGCCACCGGGTCGCTCGGGCCTGCCGGCAGCGTGTCGCCGAGCCGGCGGCGGACCTGCTCGGCGGTCAGGCTGGGGCCGACCCGACGATCGGCCAGACCCGCCAGGTAGGCGTCGGCATGCCCGGCGGCGGCGCGCAGTGCCGCGCGGAGCGCGTCAACGGGCGGCATGCCTCGCATCGGTGGATCTCCTCGTCCGAGATGGATGATCGTTCGCCAGCGGGTCCGATGCCCGGCGGCGTCAGTCGGCCGCCACCGCCGCCGCCGGGCGTGCGCCGCCTCCCGGCCCAGCCAGTCCAGCACCAGCTCGGCGGTGAGCCTTCGCCTCAAGCATCGGCATGTGGCCGAACCTGTCGAGGATCTCCACCCGCCAGTCCGGGCGTTCCGCGGCGACATGGCGTGCCACGCCCACCGGGATCAGCCGGTCGGCGGAGCCGTGGACGAGCAGCGTCGGTTGCCGGACGGTGCGGACCATGTGCGCGAGCGAGGCCGGGCGCACCAGTGACCAGACGACCGAGCGCGCCGCTCCCACGTACGCCTGGTCCGCGCCGGGGATCCCGCCGCGCTCGCTCTGCGCGCGCACCATCGCCGCGATCGCCGCCGGCGGGACGCGGCCGGGGTCGGCGCAGAGCCGCCGCAGGTTCTCGTCGACGAGCTGGTGGGGGGTGTAGCGGCCGCGGCGGTACGCGAGGACCGCCGCGGCGAGGCGGGGGACCGGCAGACCGGGGNGAGCAGTGGGGCGAAGGCGAGCCAGGGGNGGTGGGAGCCGCCGAGACCGTGCGCGCACAGCAGCAGCGGGCCGTCGGGTGGCCCCCCCGAGGTCGACGTAGTGCACCGGCCCGTCCAGCTGGGCCCAGAACGACCGGTGGTTCTCCCGGCCGAACGGGTCCGCCGAAACCGGGGGTGTGGTCACCGGGGGTGTGGTGACCGAGGGGGCGGTCACGTCGCGGCTGCTCATGCTGTGACGGTAGGACGACGCTCCTCGTGGCCGACAGACCCGCCAGCGGTGAAGCCGACGGTGAAACAGCAAGGCCGGCCGCCCGACGGCGGCCGACCTCCAGAAGTCACAGTGACCGGGAGGCGCCGAGCCGGAGCCGGTTCGGGTTTGCGACGGACCCGAACGAGAATGTCTCCGTGGCCGGCTCGAAGACCTCCGCGCCGTCGAGGACGCCGGAGCCGGTCTCCCGCTGACCTGGTAGGGAAAGCCCCGGGACCAGGTGGGTCGTCTCATCCTGTTCCATGCGCAACGCTCCTTCCATCGTTACCGACACCTGTCCCTAAAACGGTATCGAGTGGACGTGGCGCGCAAAGTCTCCAAGTGATCCTGGTCACACCACAAATCCGAACGATGGCGATGCGTTGNGCCCTTCATTGGCCGTCGGATGGCCCTGGCATGCGCGGATCGTGCGCAGAGCATGCGCGAGCCGTTGGTCAGGCGCGTTCAACCGGCCAACCGGCCAACCGGCCCGGTCGAAACCGGGGCCGGTCGGCCGGAGCCCGCGGCCGGGGCGGGACGTCCGGTCGGGCCCGCAGGGGCGCGCCGGAGCCGGCGGTCAGGCTGTCGGTGCCGGTGCGGTGGAGGCCGTTCCGGGAGCGGCGCCCCGGCGCGGCGGGCGGCCGTGCCCGGTCGCCGGCCGCCCGAACCGGTGCCCCTCTCGCCGGGCGGGCCGGTGCTCGTTGCCGCGAGGCGTACCGCCGCCGCGCGGTCCCCGCCCGCCGCCCGTGCGGGCTAGCGGGATCTCGTCCTTGCTGATCCGGGGCGCGGGCGGCCCGGCGAGCTCGAGCACGATCGGATCGTCGGCGGTCGTCGGGATCGGCCTCGCCTCGATCCCGACGGCGCGCAGCAGCCCGCGCACCTTGCCGCGTTCGGCGGGCAGGGTGACGAGCACGTCCGCACCGTCGGCGCCGGCTCGGGCGGTCCGTCCGCCTCGGTGCTGGTAGGTCTTGGCGTCCTCCGGCGGACCGAGGTGCACGACGAGCCGGATGCCGTCAACGTGGATGCCGCGGGCGGCGACGTCGGTGGCGACCAGCACCCGGTAGAAGCCGTCGGTGAAACCGGCCAGCGCCCGGGTCCGCGCCCCCTGTGGCATTCCGCCGTGCAGCGGCTCGGCCGGCACCCCGGCCCGGCTCAGCGACTCGGCCACCCAGTCGGCGTCACGCTGGGTGCGCACGAACACCAGGGTGCGCCCCGAGCCGCCGGCGAGCGCGGTCACCAGGGCGACCTGCGCGGCCCGGTCGACGGCCTCGAGCGCGTGCCGGGCGAGCGTGGTGACCTGGGAGACCTCGGAGTCCACCGCGACCAGGACCGGGTCGGGCAGGTAGTCGCGCACGAGCACCTCGACCTCCCGGTCGAGCGTCGCGCTGAACAGCAGCCGCTGCCCGTCCGCCGGAGTGGCGTCGAGCAGTGCCTTCACCGCGGGCAGGAAGCCGAGGTCACACATGAAGTCGGCCTCGTCCAGGACCGTGATCTCGATCCCGTCCAGCACGCACGCGCCGCGCTCCACCAGATCGGTGAGCCGACCCGGGGTGGCGACGACCAGGTGCACACCGCGGCGCAGCGCGGAGATCTGCCGGCTGATGGACGTCCCGCCGTACACCGGCGCGAGCCGGAGGTTGAGCGCCTTGGTCAGGGGCTCAAGCGCGTCGTTGACCTGCTGGGCCAGCTCGCGGGTCGGCACGAGGACGAGCGCACGGGGCCGGCGGGGCTGGGCCGGCCCCTGGCCGGCCAGGCGGGCGAGCAGCGGCAGCCCGAAGGCGAGCGTTTTGCCCGAGCCGGTCCGGGCCCGGCCGAGGACGTTCTCCCCGGCGAGGACGTCGGGCAGGGTCGATGCCTGGACTGGGAACGGGGCGGCGATGTCCCGGTCGGCCAGCGCCTTGATAAGCCGGCGGGGCAGGCCCGCGGCCTCGAAGGACTCGGCCGGCGGCCGGGGCTCACGCGTGGTGATGGTCGGTCCGGCCGGGCGCGCCGGGCCACCGGAACGGGAGCCGCTGTACCGCGGGCCGCGCCCGCCGGCGCCGCGGCCGCCGGCGCCGCGGCCGCCACCCCGGGCCCCGCCACCGCCCGGACCGCCGCGGCCCCGGGCCGGGCGAGGCTGGCGCTGCGGGGCGTGCGACTGCTGGGAGCCGGGGGACTGCTGGCCCGGGTGGGACTGGGAGTTTCCGTACTGAGACAGAGGATCCGCCGATCAGGTCAGGGCCGCCATGGGTCCACCCGGACTGGATGAGGTGTCCCACACCAGTCCGCGTATCGTCCGGAGGCCGGGGGTACGGCCGGGTTTCGCGACCGGACCCACCGGCGGGTCATCCCCGCTAGGGCGCTCGCACCGACCTCGCACACCCGACCGTTCGGCCGGGCGCGGACGGCCTTGCAAGCCGTCGTTCTGTTCAAGGTACATCGCCGTTCCGCCACGCGGAGTGTGAGAGACGCCGATCCTGCGGCTGTACGTCTCGGGCTCACCCGCTGGTTCGTCCCGGGTTGCTCTTTCGGGCGAGCGGGTCGCCGGCCGCGGTGCGCAGTCCCCGGTCGCGGGCGGTGACGTGCCCGGCCCAGGCCACCAGGGTGACGACGCCGACGAGTGTCCCGTAAGCACCCACCACCCGCCCGGCCGCGCTGTGCCCCGCCGCGAGATTCACCACCGCGTCACCGAGCCCGAACACGACCGCGAGCCCGAGCCCGACCGCGAGCCTGAGCCTGGCGGGCGTCGCAGCCCGCCCGCCCGCCGCCGCGACGGTCCGTCGCCGGGTGGCCGACGGCCGCGACGTCCGACCGGCGTGCAGCGAGCTCAGCACGAGTGGCCCGAGGATCGCCGTGACAGCCAGCAGCTCCATGGTGGTGCTGCGGTGGGGCGTCACGAGGAACCAGGAGCTCACGGCGAACGCGGCGGTCGGACCGGGGGAGACCGGCCCCACGCACGTGGGTGGTTCCACCGGAGTGCCCGATCCCGCGGCGGTGCCCGGTCTCACCGGAGTGCCCGATCCCACGGCGGGGNCCGGCCCGATGGGGGCACCGGATCCGACCCGGCAGCCCGGTCCGACCCCGGCGTCCGCGAGGCTTGGACGAGGCGCGCTGAGTACGAGCAGCGGTGCGACCAGCAGGAGAAGGTAGTGGCTCCACACGATCGGGGAGGCGAGGATCGCGGCGGCGACGGCACCGGCGAACAGCAGCCGTTCGTCGTGGCCCCGCCGGGTGGCCGCCCAGCAGACCGCGAGGACGGCCAGGGCGCAGAGCCGGGCGATCGACGCGGCGGCCTCCATCGCGACACCGATGTTGACAAGCAGGCCGGTGAGGCTGAGCCCGTTCGGGGCCTCCGCCCGGGCGAGCGCGTCCAGCATGCCGACGTAGGTCGCTGTTCCCACCGGGCTGAGCAGCTCACCGGCCAGGAACAGGGCGCCGAGACCGGCGAGGGCCACCATCCAGGCCCGCAACCGGCGGGCGAGCAGCAGCCAGAGCAGCAGCGGCGCGAGAAACAGCTTGCTGTAGACGAGCAACGCGACGACGCCGCCACAGGTCCAGGGCCGGTCGCGTCGTTGCCAGGCCAGTGCCAGCCCCGCGAACAGCAACGCGTTGAGGGTGCCCATCTGCAGCCCGATGATGGTGCACGACGGGGCGATGACCAGCGCGTACACCCGCCAGTCCCGGGCGCCGGCGAGGTGGGTCCCGCCGAGCAGGGCGAGCACGGATCCCGCGACGAAGATGTCGTCCGCATGTGCCAGGCAGGACAGCGGCGCGAACGGCATCGCCGTGAGGTAGGGGTAGACGAACGCGAAGCCGGAGTACACCGCACCCGTGCCGGGGGCGGGATAGGGATCGAGCCCGTGCCGCACGGCCGCGCCGGCCCGCAGGAAGACGTCGACGTCGTAGTGGCCGATCCGGGTGATCAGTCCGAACCAGACCAGCATGATCAGTCCGACGACCGGCAGGGTGGGCCGACCGGGTGGCGTCGGCCATGACACTCCCCGGACGAGCTGTCGGTTATCCGGGCCGGGCCGGCTCCCACGCTCGTCGCCACGGCGATCGTCCTCGTTGCCCCGCATGCTTCCCTCAGCTCCACCCGTTGCGTCAGAAGGCGAGTTCGGTGACCAGGTGGATGATCAGTCCCACGAGGGCGCCGACGACGGTGCCGTTAATCCGGATGAACTGCAGGTCGCGACCGACGTGCAGCTCGATGCGCCGGGAGGCCTCGTCGGGCTGCCAGCGGCCGACAGTATCTCCGATGACCGCGGCGATGTCGTCCTTGTGCCGGCACACCACGCGGGTGGCCGCGTTCGCCACGGTGTGGTCGACGGTGCGCGCCAGCTCCGGATCGGTGGCGAGCTGGGCGCCGAAGGCCGCGAGTTCGTCGGTCGCGCGGACCCGGGCCGTGCTGCCCGGATCGGAGGCAAGATCGAGCAGGATGCTCTTCGCCGTGGCCCACATGGCGGAGATCACCCGGTCGACCTCGGGATGGGCCAGGAGCCGGTACTTGATCTGCTCGACCTGCCGTCCCAGCGCCTCGTCGGTGCGCAGCCGGCCGGCGAAGCCGCGCAGGAACGCGTCCAGGGCGCGGCGTGCCCGGTGCTCGGGGTCGGTGCGCAGCGCCTCGGTGAAGCGCAGCGCCTCGCTGTACGCCTTGGCCGCGACCGCCTCGTCCAGCCACTTCGGAGACCAGCTTGGTGCCCGCTCCTGCACGGTGCGGGCGAAGACCTCCGGGTTCTGCTTCAACCACGTCTCGGCCTCGGTGACGATCACGTCGACCAGTCGATGGTGCAGCCGGTCCTCGACCACCCGTTCCAGCGCCATTCCGAGAGCCCCGGCCCAGGGCCGTTCGACGACGCGGGGCAGCACCGCCTTCTCGACGAGTTCGCGGACCAGGTCGTCGTTCATCCCGGAGAGCACCGCGATGAACCGCTCCGCCGCCTCGGTCGTGACCCGTTCGGCGTGCGACGGCTGGCACAGCCAGGCACCGACCCGGGCGGACACTCCGATGCCGTCGATCTTCTCCCGGATCACGTCCTCGGCGAGGAAGTGGGTGCCGACGAAGTTCTCCAGACTCCGACCAAGCGCGTCCTTACGTCGAGGAATGATCGCCGTGTGCGGGATCGGGAGGCCGAGTGGGTGGCGGAACAGCGCGGTCACCGCGAACCAGTCGGCCAGTGCGCCGACCGCGCCCGCCTCGGTGGCCGCGGCCACGTACCCGATCCACCCCGGGCCACCGTTGGCCTGCCAGCGGGCGGCGAGGAGGTAGATCGTCACCACCGCGGCAAGCAGGCTGCCGGCGATGAGCCGCATCCGGCGAAGCCCGCGGCGCAGGCCCACCTCGTCGGTGGTGCCGCGCGCGAAGCCAGCCGACACCGGCCCGGAGACGCCCTCCGGATCGTTCATCGCCGCCCGTTCGGTCGGCAGCCCGTCCCGCCGCCCACTGAGATCCTCCTGCTCGTTCCGCCAGCCGGATCGGCGCGGACCGACCAGGCTGGCGGGCGAGCCTGGCGGTGCCGGACGCGGCGATCCTCGGCCACCTTATGCGGGAGCACCGCCCATCCGGACCGGCGTGGGGATCATTCGGTCTGGCGCCGGATCCGTTGCTGGATGACGACCAGATCGACGATGGCGACGAGGGCGAGAAAGGCGAGGAAGGCGGCGCCGGCTGTCTGCCCCCGGACGGCGAAGAAACCGGCGAAGACCCCGCAGAACACCAGGCCGAACGCGGCGAGGACGCGGCGTAGCCCGAATGCGCTGTGAGCCGGGGGGAACCCCCCCGGATCGGAGGAGCCGCAGGAGAAGGCGCGGCGCCACCAAGGCCGGTGCCCGAGGGCACTACCCCGGTCGCGTTGGTGCGGCAGGGAATGGGTCACAGACACCGGTATGCCCCGCCCGGACGGGGCGAACCGGTCGCCCTCGTCGCCGTTGCGGGGATGGTCCTCCCGGATCGCACGGACGGCATCGAGCGGGCGGACACCGACGTCGGTCAGCCCTCGGGTGGTCGGTCAACCCTCGGCTGCCGACGTGCCGTGGCGGCCCGGCAGCCTGGCGGTCATCGCGGATCTCGCCTCGTCGCTGACGAGGCGCTCGGTGAAGATCGAGCTTTCGACGTCGATGCGCGCCAACACCTCCGGTGTCCCGCCGTCGTGCAGCAGGGCGCGAGCTGCCGCGAGCGCCTGCGGCGGCTGGGCCAGCAGCGCCGCCACCCGGTCGTCGACCCGGGCGCGTAGCGCTTCGGCGTCGGGAAGTACCTCGGTCACCACCCCCAGTCGGGCGGCCTCGGCCGCTCCGAGGGACTCGCCGAAGTAGACGAGGCGGGCAGCGATGGCTGGTCCGACCCGGCGGGGNAGCAGGAGGGNCGACCCGAACTCGGGGATCACCCCCAGGTTGACGAACGGCATCCCGAGGGTGCTGCGCTCGGTCGCGTAGACCAGGTCGCAGTGCAGCAGCAGCGTGGTCCCGATGCCCATCGCGGGCCCGTCGACCTCGGCGACGAGAAGTTTCGTGCTGCGGGCCAGCGTCCGGATGAAGGTCAGCGTCGGACCCTCCGCCCGGAGGGCGTCGGCGGCCAGAAAGTCGACCAGATCGTTGCCGGCGGTGAAGGATCCGCCGCTGCCGGTCAGCCGGATGACCCGGATCTCCGGGTCGGTCTCGGCCTTGTCGAACGCCTCCGCGAGGGCGAGGTACATCGCCTGGGTGAGGGCGTTGCGTTTCTCCGGGCGGTTGATCCGTACCGTCAGCGCGCCCTGGCCGGGTTCGCTCTCGATCTGGCTGCTCATCCGTGTCTCCTCACCGGTCCGTCGGGTTCCCTGGCCCGGCCGTGCTCCCGACCCGGCCGTGCCCGGGGGCGTCAACCGTGCCCGGGGGCGTCAACCGTGCCCGGGGGCGTCAACCGTGCTCAGGGGCACAGTGCCACCGGCTGGCCTCGGGTGAAAGTAGTTGTGCCACCTCCGCCGCTTCCGTGACCTCCGCCGCTTCCGCCAGCCGGGGCCTCGCTCGGCGATTAGCGCAGCAGTTCAGCAGTTCAGCAGCAGCTCATTGGACGGGAGTTGATGGGGAGGTCTGTCGTGGAGTTGTTGTGGAGTGATTGAAGCTTCGGCGGACCGGGTAGGGCCTGATCGGCAATCGTCGACGCCTGATCGGCAATCGTCGACGGGGGTGACTGCTGGGGCGGGGTGACCCAGTTCCCGTCGCCAGGTGTCTGCAATGTCTACAACGTCTGCAATGTCCACAATGGAACCACTCTTCATGATCTGGCAAGAGGTGGGAGCTGCGGCCCGGGCGGGGGTCGGGTGGGCTGCGAGGGTGTGATCTGTGTGGCCTCGGATCGTGCGATGTGCTTCCAGCAACATGCCAACATGTGATGTGTTTGCGTTGTCGAGCGCGGTGCGACCGGTTGATCGGAGCCTTCGTGGCCGCGGAGGATCTGCGCCGGTTGGCGTCGACTGCTGCCCGTCAGTGCTAGTTCATGCGCATCGTCGTTGTTTGGTCCGGGCTGCGCTCATGTAATTCGGGGCGGGTTCTGGTTGCGCGTTGCGCGCCCGCGAATGTTCGTCACCCGGTGCTACCTCGCCATCCTTTTGCGTTGAAGGC
Organism: Frankia sp. CeD; assembly: GCF_000732115.1. NCBI lineage: Bacteria > Bacillati > Actinomycetota > Actinomycetes > Frankiales > Frankiaceae > Frankia > Frankia sp. CeD. Next base: position 22,781 of record NZ_JPGU01000033.1, on the reverse strand, counting down.
GGGTGCCCCCAGTCGGGCTAGTTCTTCACCCGCTACAGTTGTCCGCGCCCCCGGAACATTCACCCGATGTCCGGACCGCCTACTCCAATGCGCTGGCCCGGTGTTGTCGTCTGTGGTCTTCCGGTGACATGTCCCGATGGAACTCGACTACTCACCCCCGCACACGAGGCACTCGACTCCCGGGTGCCGGACGAGAGGACCGGATGCTCCAGAATTGGCCCATCCGCTCGAAGCTAGTGGTGATTCTCGTCGTCCCCCTGGCTGCGCTCGCGGTACTGAGCGCGATACAGGTGCGGGGGAACGTCGACAACGTGCGGGTCGCCAACCGCATCAAGGCACTCGCCGACTTCTCGATCAAAAGCAACGAGCTGGTCCAGGCCCTGCAGGTCGAGCGGTACGCCACGAACTCCTATGTCGGTTCCAACTACATGGCCGTCGCTCAGGAGCAGGCGGCGCTCGCCGCCCGCGGCCCGGTGGACAAGGCCCTGGCCGTCTATCGGGCCGGTGAGGCGGCGCTGCCCGCGGCGGGTCGTGACACCCTGGCGACCACGCTCGCGTCGATCTCGGAACGCCTCGGCAAGCTCTCTGCGCAGCGCAAGGCGATCGACGCGCACCAGGCGCAGGTGGACCAGAACATTGCTTTCTACTCGGGTGCCGTGGACGATCTCCTCGCCCTCAACGCCCAGGTGGCGGCCGGAAGCCGCAACACCTCGCTGGTCAACGGTGCCACCACACTGGTGAGTATCGCGCAGGCCAAGGAACAGGTCGCCCACCAGCGCGGCGCCGTCGTCCGCGTGATCCTCCTCCAGCAGACGGATGCGGCCACGCTGCGGGAGATCCAGACCAGGAGCGGGGCGGAGGACGCCTGGCTGGCCCAGTTCCGCACCACGGCCACGGCGGACGAGCAGGAGTTCTACAACGTGACGGTCGGCCGGACGATCTCGGCCGCCGCGACATTGCGTGACGGCACGGTCAACGCCGTGCAGAACGGCCAGCCGCTGACCGTTACCCCGCAGATCTGGCTGGAGGCCTCCGACGCGAAGATCAATGCGATGCGGCAGGTCGAACGCCGGATCGCGGCCGACCTCGCAACGACCAGCGCGAAGATCGCCAGTTCGGCCACCCGCGACGCGCTCCTCAGCGGTATCGGCGTGGCGCTGGTGCTCGTGGTGTCGGTGGTGATTTCTCTCCTGGTGGCGAGCCCGATGATCCGGGACCTACGCCGACTGCGCCGCGGCGCCCTCGAAGTCGCGAACGAGCGGCTGCCCGGGGTCGTCGACCGTCTGCACCGCGGGTCGCCGGTGGACGTGGCCGAGGAGGAATTCCCGGTCGAGGTCCGGAGCAAGGACGAGATCGGTCAGCTCGCCGAGGCGTTTGGCACCGTGCACGCGGTGGCCGTGCGGACCGCGGTGGAGCAGGCCGCGATGCGCAAGAGCATCGGGGACACGTTCCTCANCCTCGCCCGCCGCAGCCAGGCACTCATTCACCGCCAGCTCAAGGTGATCGACGCCCTGGAGCGCAAGGAGACCGACCCGGACGAGCTGGAGGAGCTCTTCCGTCTCGACCACCTCGCCACCCGCATGCGCCGGCACGCCGAGGACCTCATCGTGCTGTCCGGCTCCAAGCCGGCCCGTGGTTGGCGCCGGCCCGTCCCGGTCAAGGACGTCGTCCGTGGCGCCGTCGCCGAGGTGGAGGACTACACCCGGGTGCAGGTGATGTCGATCGACGGAGGGGCCATCAGCGGTCACGCCGTCGGTGACGTCATCCACATGCTCGCCGAGCTGATCGAGAACGCCACCTCCTTCTCTCCGCCCCACACGCCGGTGCATGTCTCCGGGCACGAGGTGTCGAACGGCTTCGTGATCGAGATCGAGGACCGCGGGCTGGGCATGAGTCCGGAGGAGTTCGACGCCGTGAACGAGCGGCTGGCCAACCCGCCTCCCTTCGACCTGTCGACCAGCGAGCGTCTCGGCCTGTTCGTCGTCGGTCGGCTCGCCGAGCGGCATTCCATCTCGGTGAAGCTGCGGTCCTCGCCGTACGGCGGCACGATGGCGATCGTCCTGGTGCCGACCACGCTGCTGCGGCAGGTCGACACCGACGGGGAGGCCCGGCCGGAGCCCGCGCAGATCGCCCCGCCGCTCCCCATGACGCGGGTTCCGGCTCTCGACGGCCCGGCCATCGACGAGGACCGGTTCCGTGGNTCGCTGGTGGACGCGGACGGCAACCTCGCCGGTCCCCCCGCGCGCTCCGAGGACGCGGCCGCGGCTGCGCACGGTCAGGACGAGACGCTCATCGACGATCTGCCGGTCTTCGCCACGGTGCGATCGAGCTGGTTCGTCGCCGACCGCCCGCGGCACCGTTCCAACGGCAGGCCTTCGGACGCTCCGCCGCGTCCCTCGACCCCGCGCTCCGACCCGGACGGNGGGTCGGGCGGGAAGCCCGGCTCCCGCGACTTCGGTGNCCCCCCGCCGCTGCCGTCGCGCCGTTCGCGTGGCGGCCGCAGGGCCGTGGGGGACCAGCCCCACCCCGCCGTCCCGGACCATCCCCAGACGCCCGGGTCGGACGACCCCGGCGGTCCGCCGGCCCGTCCGGGACAGGACACATCTTTCCGGGATGAACCCTTCCGGGAGGAGCCCTTCCGGGATGGCCCCTTCCAGGACGGACGGGACGTCCCCGGTCCGGGTGGCCACGACGGTGCGCCCGGCTCCGAGTATGGCGGCGACGGCGGACCCGGCAGCCGTGTCACCTCGCTGTTCGGTGACAGCCCCATGGCCAGGGAGCGGTCGCGCGGTGGTGAGCCCGGCTCCGCCGACCCGCGGGAGGCCACCCGAACCGATCCGTTCNCCTCACCGCTGGGCCGGCCGGTGGGACGCTCCGAGGGATTCCAGCGCGAGGACNCCCCCGCCATGGGCCAGACGGTCGTCCCCCTCGGACGCCCGGCGCCTTCGGCCCGTTCGGACGAGCCCGCTGACCCGGCCGGGCCCGGCGCGGACGGCCAGCTGCCCGTCGATTTCACCGAGGTGGGCCTGCCCAAGCGCACCCGGCGGGCCAGTCTCGCGCCACAGCTTCGTCGGGACACTCCCGAGGAGCGTTCCGGAATACTCGCCGCGCAACGGAGCCCGGAAGAGATCCGCAACATGATGTCGTCCTTCCAGAACAACTTTGGTCGTGGTCTGGCGGACGGCCAGGTTTCGAACGACGGTGACGATGTAGGAAAGGTGACCTGATGCGTCCGCTGGGGCCGTCCGAGAACATGAGCTGGTTGCTCAACAACCTCGTCAAGAAGGTGCCCGAAGTCACCTATGTGATTGCGCTTTCCTCTGACGGGTTGTTGCTCGCCACCTCGTACGGGATGGACCGGGCGACCGCCGACCAACTGGCCGCGGTGGCCTCCGGATTCAACAGCCTGGCGCGCGGCGCGGGTCGTTTCTTCGGGGGTGGAAACGTCCGGCAGACCATTGTCGAGATGGACGAGGGATTCCTGTTCGTCACCGCGGTCGGGGATGGATCGTGCCTGGCCATTCTCAGCAGCCCCGGCGCGGACATCGGTCTCATCGCCTACGAGATGGCGCTGCTGGTGACCCGGGTCGGCGAGTTTCTCACCCCGGAACTCCGGGCTCAGATGCAGTCCGCGCTGCCACTCTGACATCGGCCCGGCGATCGGGTGGGGGTCCGATCGGTTGGTGGGTCAGCCGGTCACCCCCTGCCATCACCGACCGGATGACAGCAGAATTCTCAAGGCAGGAGGACCGGTATGTCGCGCGATGATGAATGGTTCGACGAAGAGGCTGGTCCGGTCGTCCGCCCCTACGCTGTCACCGGGGGCCGGACACGGCCGACGAACCAGACGTTGGAGCTGGTCGCGTTGGTGACCACCACGCCCAACGGCCGGCTGATGATGCGGACGCTGGAGCATGAGCAGCGCGCCATCGCGCTGCTCTGCCAACGCGTGCAGTCGATCGTGGAGATCTCCGCTCGGCTGAATCTTCCGGTCGGGGTCGCGCGGGTCCTCGTCGGCGACATGCTCGACGCCGGCCTGGTGACCGTGACCCGACCGGCCCGACCCTCCGACCGCCCTTCCATTGCCCTCATCGAAAAGGTGCTCGATGGACTACAGGCCCTCTAGAACGGGGTCGCCGGAAACGGCGCCGCCGCATCCGGTAAAAATCATCATCGCCGGCGGGTTCGGAGTCGGAAAGACGACGTTCGTCGGTTCGGTGAGCGAGATTCAGCCCCTCACCACGGAGGCCGCGATGACGGCCGCAAGCATAGGGATCGACGACACCAGCGCGGTCGGTTCGAAGACGACAACCACGGTCGCGATGGACTTCGGTCGGATCACGCTTCTCGACAGCATTATTCTCTACCTTTTCGGCACCCCGGGCCAGGACCGGTTCTGGTTCATGTGGGATGAGCTCGTCCTCGGCGCGATCGGCGCGGTGGTCCTGGTGGACACGCGGCGGCTGGCCGACTCCTTTCCGGCCATCGACTACTTCGAGGAGCGCGACATCCCGTTCCTCATCGCGCTGAACCGGTTCGACGGTGCGCGGGAGTACCGGGTGGAGGACGTCCGGGCNGCGTTGGACCTCGATCCGCGCCGTCCGGTGGTGTTCTGCGACGCCCGGCAGCGGGAGTCGGTCCGGCAGTCCCTGGTGTCGCTGGTCCGCCACGCCCTCGACGTGGTGTCCGCGGAGTCCCGGCCGGGCCTGCCCCAGCGGTCGGGGTGAGCGGCCGCGTCGGTCCGGTGGGCACGGCTGGTCCGGTGGGCACGGCTGGTCCGGTGGGCACGGCTGGTCCGGTCGGCGTCCGTCGGCCACGTCCCGATCCTGCTCCGAGGAAGGGGAAGGTGCTCGATCTTTTCGGTATCGATGAGGTCACCCTGGCCGCCTATCGGCTGTGGCTGTGCCACGAGGTCCTGAGCGTGCCCGAGGTGGCGGAGATGCTCGGCGAGCCGCTGGTCGCCGCGAGGCGGGCGCGTGATCGTCTGGTCGAGCTGGGTCTGCTGCTGCCCTCGCGCGAACGGGCCGGTCACTACGTCGCGGTGCATCCCGAAGCCGGGCTCGACCACCTGCTCCAGGCGCAGCACGAGCAGCTGATCCGTCGCCATGAGCGGCTGCTCCTGGCCCGGGCACAGATCAGCTCCTTCGTCTCGGACTACCTGGAGAGCCGTCCCGGCGGGGACACCGCCGAGGTAAGGCGGATAGACAGTGCCGACCAGGCCCGTGCGGAGCTGCTCGCGATCGTCGGGCGAGCCGAGCGGGAGGTGCTCGCGCTGCATACCCGGCGCGAGTGGTCCTCGACCCTGACTCGCGAGGTGATGCCGGTCGAACTGCGTGCGTTGCGGCGTGGTGTGGTGATGCGCAGCGTCCTGCCCCGGTCGGTGCGCCTGGACGAGCTCGGCGCCGGTTATGTGCGGACCGTGGCGGCGCATGGCCTGGACGCCCGAATGATCGACGATCCCCGGCTGGACGCCACCGCGGTCGACGGGCGGATCGGCCTGGTCCGACTGGGCCGGGGGTTCGCGACCGGCCAGACCCTGCTCGTGCGCACCCCGGAGCTGACCGCCCTGCTGCTCACCCTGTTCGAACAGGTCTGGGAGGCCGCCGAACCGCTGAGCGGCGAGGCGATGGCCGCTCCCGGGGACGGTGACGACGCGCCGAACGACACCGAACGGCTGCTGCTGCGTCTGCTCAGCCTCGGCATGAAGGACGAGGCGGCCGCGCGCCATCTGGGCGTCTCCGTCCGCACCGTGCGCCGCATGATCGCCGATCTGATGGCACGGTTGAACGCCCGTAGCCGATTCCAGGCGGGTAGCCTCGCCGCGCAACGCGGCTGGTTCTGAGCGGCTGGTTCTGAGTAGCCGGCTCTGGATGTAGCCGGCTCTGGNGTAGCCGGCTCTGGATGTAGCCGGCTCTGGGTAGCACCATACCCGACCAGGCCGAGGCCGAGCGCGGACGACGTGGTTCCCACGAGATCGAGATCCCGGTTCTCCTCCGGTGGCGTGTCGACCACCCCCGGGCACCGGGAAGCCCGCTCGCGATGGTTGTAGCCGCGTTGTGCTCTCCGTGTGCACTGGTTGGCATTTGACTGCCAGGGCAACTTGCTGCCAGGGGAAATCCAGGACAGCCGCGCCGCGTGGCCCCATGCTCTCGATGAGTCAAAGAAGCCGACTGCTTTAGAAAGGCTGGCTGCTTCAGAAGGGCTGTCGGGTGGGAAGCGGTGGTCGCGCACCGGTCACTCCCGGCCGGCTCCATGCTCGTCGGCGGATTCCCCTGCCACCTGTAACGCGTCGCAAGGTGCCGGGGCCGGTCCGTCATGGCCGGTCCGCCTGACTGCCCATGCACACGGTACCCGTGCTTGCCATGCACACGGTACCCGTGCTTGCCTGGGGTCAAACACGCGCTTCCCAAGAACATGTCGAGGAGATTCTTGTGCCCTCAGTCACCGGTCCCTCAGTCACCGGTCCGCAGAACCCCGCCACGCCGTCCGGAGGTCAGTCACACCGGACTCTCATCGTGGCCAGGATGAACCCTGCCGACGCTCCCGCCATCGCGGCGACCTTCGCCGAGTCCGATGCCGGAGAACTACCCGGAATCGTGGGTGTGACCAGGCGTGACCTGTTTCACTTCCATGGCCTTTACTTTCATCTTATCGAGGCTCCGACTAACGTCAGGAACACCGTCGAGAACGTCCATGAGCATCCGCTGTTCGTCGACGTGAGCAAAAAGCTCGGGAAATACGTCTCCGCCTACGACCCGGAGACCTGGCGCACCCCCGGGGACGCGATGGCACAGAGTTTCTACTCGTGGACGGCCGGCTGAGCCCCCGGTGCGCCACCGGGCTCCTGATACACGGCCGGGCTCCTGTACACCGCCAGAGCACCGGGCCCGCCGGCTGCGGCCGCGACCGGTCATCAGCGACCGCGTCCTAGATCCCGCCCACCGGTACGCCCAGTTTTTCATGTGAACCCCGAAACCCGAAAATGAAAAAGGGAGTACGACATGCCCCGGCAATGGTCGGCCGATGCCCTGCTCGACTTCCTGGTCGAGCAGGCCGGTCTGCCCTCGGACGAGCGGCCGACGGACCTGGATGTGACCTTCATCGACATCGGCCTCGACTCGCTCGCCTACCTCCAGCTCTCGGCGGAGGTGGCCGGGACCTTCGGGGTGGACCTCCCGGCCGAGCTGCCGGAGAGCTGGNCCCTCGCCGAGATCCTGGCCACGGTGAACACGGCTCTCGGCCAGCGCGAGACGGTCTGAATCCGCCGTTAGTTCCCACGCCCCATACCTTCCAGGCCGACCGGAGCCGACGTGAGCGGGCACACTGACAACTCGATTTTCATCGATGCCGACATTGAAACCGTCTGGACCATCACCAACGATCTGAAGTCCTGGCCTGACCTCTTTACCGAATACGCCTCGGTAGAGATTCTTGAGCACCATGAGAACACCTTCAAGTTTCGCCTGACCATGCATCCCGACGAGAACGGGACGGCGTGGAGTTGGGTGTCCGAGCGGACGCTCGACCCGGCCACCCGGCAGGTGCGCGCGTACCGCGTCGAGACCGGTCCGTTCGAGTACATGCACATCCACTGGAGCTACACGCCGGAGGGCACCGGCACCCGCATGCGCTGGGTGCAGGACTTCCATATGCGCCCGTCGGCGCCGGTGAACGACGAGCAGATGACCAACCGCATCAACGCCAACACCGCCCGCGAGATGTCGGTGATCCGGGAGAAGGTCGAGCGGGCCGCCGCCGAGCTGCCCCCGGTCTCCATCGCGCTGCCGGAACAAGTCTGAGGAGAACGAGACCGGTGACTTCCGTGACAGCGATTCCGAAGGTTCTCTGCATTCACGACATGACCCCAAACCGTCGGCGCGGCGGTGACGTCCGCACGCTGCTTTCACCGGCGACCGTGGGCTCGACCTCGGGCTTTTTCGGCACCTTGACCCTCCAGCCGGGTGAGGTGGTGACCGAACACCTGCATCCCTACTCGGAGGAGTTCCTCTACTGCGTGCGCGGCATTGTGACCGCCCGACTGGACGGTCAGTACCAGGACCTGCCGGCCGACCACGGGGTGTGCATCCCGATCGGGATGCGCCACCGCGTCGTCAACACCGGTGAGGAGACCGCCTTCCTCGTCTTTCACCTCAGCCCGCTGGCACCCCGGCCCGACCTCGGTCATGTCGACACCGAGGTACCGCTCGACCCGGATGCCCCGCACGTCCCGGTCGCCCCGTCGGCGCCCACCGTCGACTCCCTGCCCCACGGGTCCGGACAGTGAGCGGACCAAGACGGACGGCGGTCACCGGGATCGGGGTGGTCGCCCCCGGTGGGGTCAACCGCAAGGAGTTCTGGACCCTGCTAACCGACGGCCGTACCGCGACGCGGCGACTGTCGTTCTTCGACCCGACCCAGTTCCGTTCCCAGGTGGCCGCCGAGTGCGACTTCGACCCGGCGGCGGCCGGCCTGACCGCCCGGGAGATCGCGCGTAACGACCGGTTCGCGCAGTTCGCCTTGGCCGCGGCGTTGGAGGCGGTGGAGGACAGCGGCCTGGACCTGCGGGGCGGCGGGGACGGTTCCGGGGACGGCGGGGACGGCGGGGACGGCCCGATCGTTGGCGTCAGCATCGGCAGCGCGGTGGGCGCGACCACCCGCCTGGAGAACGAGTACGTCGAGGTCTCCGACAGCGGGCGGGACTGGGAGGTTGATCCCCGGTACGCCAGCTCGTTCCTCTACCACGCGATGGTGCCGAGCTGCCTGGCCACCGAACTGGCCTGCCGGTTCGGCGCGCACGGCCCAGCCTTCGTGGTCTCCACCGGCTGCACCTCGGGCATCGACGCGGTCGGCTACGGCCATCAGCTCATCGTCGACGGCGAGGCCGACATCGTCATCGCCGGTGCCTCCGACGCGCCGATCTCCCCGATCTCGATGGCGTCCTTCGACGCGATCCGCGCGACGACAGCCCGCAACGACGACCCCGAACACGCCTCCCGTCCCTTCGACGCCAGCCGGGACGGCTTCGTGATGGGGGAGGGCTGCGCCGTACTCATCCTGGAGGAGCTCACCGCCGCCCGGTCGCGCGGTGCGCACATCTACTGCGAGGTGGGTGGGTACGCCTCGCGCTCGAACGCGTTCCACATGACCGGACTGCGCCCCGACGGGGTCGAGATGGCCGAGGCGATCCGGGTCGCGATGGACGCGGCGCGGGTCGGGGCCGACGACATCGACTACATCAACGCGCACGGATCGGGCACCAAGCAGAACGATCGGCACGAGACGGCCGCCTTCAAGCGTTCGCTGGGACAGCGGGCGTATGACATCCCGGTCAGCTCGATCAAGTCGATGATCGGGCACTCGCTGGGCGCGATCGGGTCGATCGAGATCGCCGCCTGCGCCCTGGCGATCGAGAACGACGTCATCCCCCCCACCGCCAACTGGACCACCCGCGACCCCGAGTGCGATCTCGACTACGTCCCGAACATCGCCCGGGACCACACTGTCGACGTGGCCCTGTCGGTCGGCAGCGGTTTCGGTGGCTTCCAGTCGGCGATCGTCCTCGCCGCCCCGACGCGATGAACGCCGCCGTGGAGGCCTCCGTCGCGACGGCCGCGGGACCCGCGTACCGGGACGGTTCGCCGCAGGCCCCGGTCCGGCCGGTCGTCACCGGTCTCGGCGTCCTCGCGCCCAGCGGCATCGGGACGGAGGAGTACTGGGCATCAACTCTGCGCGGCGAGCTGAAGATCGCGCCGATCAGCCGGTTCGACACCACCTGGTACGACGCCACCCTTGCCGGCGAGGTCGCCGGTTTCGCGGTCGAGGATTACGTCGACAAGCGGTACATCGTCCAGACCGATCGGTGGACCTGGTTCGGGATGGCCGCGTCGCGCCTCGCCATGACCGATGCGCGCTACGACCCCGCCGCGCACGATCCGTATGCGACCTCGGTGGTGTTCGGCAGCGGGTCGGGCGGTGTCGACATCGGGCAGCGCGAGCTGGGACGGCTGTGGACCCGGGGCCGCACCGCGGTGAGCGTCTATCAGTCGATCGCCTGGTTCTACGCGGCGACGACCGGGCAGACCTCGATCCGGTATGGTCTGAAGGGGCCGTCAGGGGTCCTGGTCAGTGACGGTGCCGGCGGAATCGACAGCCTGGCCCAGGCCCGGCGGATTATCCGCCGCGGCACGCCGACGGTGCTCGCCGGGGGGGCCGAGGCGAGCCTGACGCCTTATGCGATTGCCGGCCATCTGTCCGGTGGCCGGGTCAGCACCGCGACCGTCGCGGCGGACGGCTACAAGCCGTTCGACGTTCGGGCGAACGGTTACCTGCCCGGTGAGGGTGGCGCGACGCTCGTGCTCGAGGATCCGGCCGCCGCCGCCGCCCGGGGAGCCCCGCACGTCTACGGCGAGATCGCCGGCTACGCCGCGACGCACGACGCCGCCCACCACGAACGCCCCGCCCCGGACGCGCGCTGGCTCGCCACCGCGATGCGCCGGGCCCTGCGCGACGCCAGCCTCACCCCGGACGACGTCGATGTCGTCTTCGCGGACGGCGCTGGTTCACCGGACCTCGACGCCCAGGAGGCGGCGGCGATCCGCACGGTCTTCGGGGCCCGGACGGTCCCGGTGACGGCGCCGCAGGGCTTCGTCGGCCGGCTCCTCGCCGGCGGCTCGGCGTTGACGGTAGCCGCGGCGTTGCTGTCCATCCGGGACGGGGTCATCCCGGCGGTGGGCAACCTCGACACCCCCGATCCGGCCCATGGGCTCGACCTCGTGCGCACGCCCCGGCGTGTACCCGTGCGGGTGGCGCTGGTGAACGCCCGCGGCTACGGCGGTTTCAACAGCAGCCTCGTGGTTCGCGCCGTCGGTCCTTGCTGAGGAGGACGTACCCACCCGTATCGCCTGCCCGTATCGCCTGCCCCCGCTCACCAGCCGAACCTCACCAGCCGAACCTCACCAGCCGAACCTCACCAGCCGACACCTTGACACAGGAGACAGTCAGCGATGTTCCCAGACCTGGCCGGGCGACGCGCCCTGGTTACCGGCGGTACCCGCGGCATCGGACGGGCCGTGGTGCTCGGCCTCGCCCGAGCCGGAGCGACGGTCGTTGCCGGCCACCAGCGCCAGACCGAGGAGGCCGAGAGCCTGCGCCGCGAGCTCAAGGACACCGGCGGCGACCATCTGCTCGTCCAGGCCGACGTCGCCGATCCGGGCCAGATCACCGAGCTCGTCGAGGCCACCGGCACCCACCTGGGCGGCCTCGACATCGTCGTGAACAACGTCGGCACGATCAGCCACATCCCCTACGCGCAGCTGCCCCTGGACGAGTGGACGCAGGTGCTGACCACCANCCTCACCGCCACTCACCTCGTCACGCAGGGCGCGTTGTCGTTGCTGGGGGACTCCGGTTCGGTGATCAATATCGGATCCGGCTCCGGGGTGGTCGGTCTGCCGCTGCGGGNCCACTACACCGCGGCGAAGACCGGCCTGATCGGACTGACCCGCTCGCTGTCCAAGGAGCTCGGTGTCCGCGGCATCCGGGTGAACCTGGTCTCCCCGGGAGTCATCGAGACCCACCATGCCGAGGGCATCGACCCGGCCGTCAAGGCGGCCTACACCAACCGCATCCCGCTGGGACGCATCGGGACGGCCGAGGAGGTCGCCGCGGTCGTCCTGTTCCTGGCCAGCGACGTGTCGTCCTACGTCAACGGCGCCACCTTTGCCGTGGACGGAGGCATCTGATGACCTCGACCCCGCCTTTTCGGATCATGCTGACAATGCGGATCCACCCCGGTCGGGAGGCCGAGTTCGAGCAGACCTGGCTGCGGATCGGCGACGCGGTCACCTCGCACCCGGCGAACCTCGGGCAGTGGCTGATCCGCTCGGAGGAGGAGCCGAGCACGTACTACATCGTCAGTGACTGGGTTGACGAGGAGCAGTTTCGCGAGTTCGAGCACAGCGAGCGTCACCTGGTGCACCGCAAGGCGCTGCACCCGCTGCGCGCCAGTGCCTCGATGGTCACCGGTACCGTCGTCGCCCAGTTGGCCGGCGCGGCCTCCCTGACCGTTCCGGCGGGAAGCTGACCGTGGCCGGTCCGGCGAAGGTTCGGGTCATGCTGTGGGCGGTCGACCCGCCCGACGATCCCGGCGCGGTGGAGCGGGCTTACCACGAGATCAGCTCCAAGCTGGTCGGCACGCCTGGCCTGCTCGGTAACACGCTGCACCGGTCGGCGGCGGACCCGTCCCGGTTCGCGGTGGTCAGCGTCTGGGCGAGTATGGCCGAGTTCAACGTGTGGGAACAGGGGGCGGACCACCGCGGGACGACCTCACCGCTGCGTCCCCTGCAGGATCCGCAGCGCCCTCCAATGATCGACATCGAGATCGCCGCGTACGGCCCGGACGGGCCCTTCGGCGACGATCCCCCGGACTGATCAGCGGGTCCTCCGGCTCCGCTACCCGGGGACAGGTAGCCGGGCTCCAGTGGCCGGGGACCGATCGCCGCCGCGGCTGTGCCGGGGGCAGCCCCACCGCCCGAACGGGCGGTGGGGCTGACGCACGTGGAGCACGAAGAACGTCTTTCGGATGATCTACGGATATCATGGTGGGCGTGGACGAGTCATCCCGCCGGCCCATCCACCATCCAGTCTCTCGACGCCAAGACGATCATCCTATCGGAGTGTCGCTACGATCGTTTGACCCCGCCCTCTTTGACAGGGCGGGGTCGTTTCGCGACGACACCCTCTAGTTCGGCGGCGCCGGCTGCCAAGATCTCCTGGATCGCCCCCACCGGCTCCTCCGACGGGCTCAGGTCTCTCCGGCCGGTCAGGCCTGCCAGCATGGCCCGCTGTTCGAAGCGGGGCGGCCCGGTCGTCTGGTGTCCTCTTCGCCCGCTTCGACCAGGTGTCCGATGATGCCGCTGAGTGCCGGTTCTGCGCCGAGGTGTAGAAATGCGCGGTCTGCCCAGGACAGTCCCGGGGCGTACTCCTCGGCCGTGAAGGCGGTGGCGCGGGTGCCCCGGGCTCGGAATCGGGGGGGTTATGCCGGACTCATCCGCTCTTGATGTCCTGATCGGGCTCGCGTTGCTCTTTGCCGCGTTCAGCCTCGCAGTCTCCCGGATCAACGAGGCCGTGCTCGCTCTGTTCCGCTACCGGGGGCGCCAGCTGGAGGCCGAGCTGCGACGGCTGCTCGGCGGTGACCGGCCCGCCGAACCGTCCGATCCGGGGGCGGACCCGCCCGCGGATCGGACGGACCTCGTCGCCGAACTGTTAGACGGGCCGCTTCGGGCCATGCGTGCCACTGGCCGCGACACCTCCCTGCCGGCCATGGACGACCATCCGCCGGTTTCCGGTACCTGGGCCTCGGTGCGCCGCGCGCACACACTGCGGTTGCCGTCCTACCTGCCGTCCACCGCCTTCGCTCGGGCGCTGCTGGACCGGGTCGACCCGCCCGCCCGGGCCCTGCTGTCCCAGCTCCGCCCGGACACCCTGCCTGACCACGTCCCCGACGAGGCCAGGGCCGCGTACCGGCGGGCCTACGACGGTGCCCGGCATGCCCTCGGGGNGAGGNCCGCCCAGGCCCTGTACGACGCGATGCCTGTGGATCACCCCACCNGGCGGGTCGTGGCCGCCGCGCTCGTCGCCGCCACCAGGGCCGGAGCCGTGGGAACGATGGAGGACGGGCTCGCCGCGATGCCCCCCTCCCCGGCGAAGACCGCGATGACCACAGCGATAGTCCAGGCCGGCGGGGACCGCGAGAAGGTCGTCATCGAGCTGGCCCGGTGGTACGACGACGCGATGGATCGCCTGTCCGGGTGGTACAAGCGGCGCATCGCCGTCTTCCTGCTCGGCTACGCGGTCCTGCTGTCCGTCCTGTTCAACCTCGACGCGATCGGGCTCGCACGGGCGTTCTGGCAGGACGGCACCGTGCGGCAGGCGGCCGTGACCGCGGCCCAGGCCGAGGTGGGCTCATCCGGCGAGGCGGCCGGGAGCNCCGCNGGGANTTNCGCNGGGGANCCCGCCTCCGGCACCCGCCTCACCTCCGACCAGCCCATGGTGGGGGACGCCACGGAACAGGTGATCAAGACGGTGCGCGAGGCCTCGGGGCTCGCCTTCCCGATCGGCTGGGTCCACAACTCCGCGGGCCGCGACGACCCACGGGAGGTTCCCGACTCCGTCGAGGGGTGGCTCCTGAAAATCGCCGGCATCGCGATCGCCTGCTTCGCGCTCACCGCCGGCGCCCCCTTCTGGTTCGACCTGCTCGGCAGACTGGTGAACATGCGCGCCACCGGCCCCAAACCCCGGGCCGCCAACGGATAGATCAGGGCCCTTCCGTCGGCGAGCCGGCTGGTGCTGGTGCTGGTGCTGGTGCTGGTGCTGGCACCGGCACCGGGTGGATGCCGAGCTGGTCGAGACGTCGCACCAGCGCCTCCAGGGTCGGCCGAGGATGCCGGTAGAACTCCGAGCCGCGGATCCGGAAGAACGTCCAGCCGAGCCGTTCCAGGATCCGCTGGCGGCGCAGATCCGCCTCCCACTGGTCGGGCCCGTGGAAACGGTCACCGTCGCATTCGACCGCGAGGCGGGGGCCGCGGCGCCCCACACCCCCGGCGGTGGCTCCTTCGGTGACGGCTTGCTCGGCGGTGGCTCGCGTGGTGGCGACCCCTTCGACGACCAGGTCGATCCGGTAGCGCCCGACCGGATGCTGGGGGCGCACCCGGTAGCCGCGGGCGAGGAGCTCGCGCAGGACGGCCCGTTCGAACTCGCTCTCGCAGCGATCGGCCAGATCCGCGTCGAGCCGTCCGGTCTGCCCGGCGTACATGTACTCGATCAGCTGGCGCCGCACATCGTCGTCGCGCAGCGTGGCCGGGTCGACGCTGTGGAACACCCACATCTGGTTGCGGGCGCGGCTCGCGGCCACGTTGACTCGTTGCTGGTCGCGGCGGCGGGTGGCGGCCGAGCGGTTGTCGTCCGCGACGACGGAGATGAAGATGACGTCCCGTTCGTCGCCCTGGAACTGGTACGGGTCGCCGACCCGCAGGTCGCGGCGGGAGAACTCGCGCTCCCCGAGCCGTTCGACTAGGGTGTGTTCGATGAGGCGGGGCTGGCCGGCGCCGAGCAGGGNGACCACGCCCNTGCTCATCCCGTCGTAGGCCGGGTCGGCGCAGCAGGCGAGGACCCGCTCGACGAGGGCCTGCGCCTCCGCTGGGTTCGCGTCGCCGAAGCGGGTCTGCGACCGGGCGCCCCGGGGGACCCGGACGGGTCGCAGCGGCGCGCCGAGGGCGAGCTCCGGATCCTCCCGCAACGGCAGGATCTGCTGGTCGTAGNAGCGGCTGGAGAAGCCGATGATGTCGGGCAGGCAGCGGAAGTGCTCCTTGAGCACGATGGTGCGCGGGAAGACCCGGGCCGCGGTGTCGTAGAGACTCGCCTCCACGTCGAGCAGCGAACGCTGGGCGACGTCGGGCAGGTGCGCGTCGATCAGGGCATGAACCTTGGCCCGTTCGATGCCGACGGCCTCCGGACTCGTCTGGGCGTCGTCGCCGACGACGACAGCCTTGCGGGCCAGGCTCAGCACGCCGAGGGCCAGCAGGTCGCACTGGCTGGACTCGTCCACGATGACCACGTCGAACAGGTCGTCGGCGCCCGGGTCGAAGCTCTCCATCACCCGGTGCGTCGGCATGATCCACACCGGCACGGCGCCCATCGCCGCCCGCATGTGGGCCCGGGCCTCGGCGCGCCACCGCGGGGCGTACTTCCCGGTGCCCTTCCCGATCCGGTCGAGTGCCTGTACCCAGCCGGTCAGCGCCCGGCGCTGGGAGTCGCCGAGCCGGATCGCCAGGCCCAGCCGGGCGGAGCGACGCGCAGTCTCCAGCACCAGGGCGCGCACGTGCCGCGAGGCGTCGGCGAGCTGACGGCCGNGCGTGGTGAGGTCGCCGTCGGAGTGCAGGTCGTCGAGCCAGGTCTGGGCCTGGCGCCAGCGCCACGCCTCGCTGGCCCGCACCGCCTCGCCGCAGCTCGACGGGTCACCCTGTCCGGTGAGGATGGCGTCGGTCCACAGCGGCGCGACCGCGCGCAGCCGGGCCGCCAGCCGGTCCCGGCGTTCCACGCCGGGGCGCAGCGCCGCCAGCCGGGCGCTCTCGTCGAGCAGCGCCGTCCATGTCGCCAGGTCCCGCCTGGTCAGCGCCTCGTGCAGGTCGGCCCACACCCGGCCGGCCCGCGGGCTACGGCCTCCCTCGGCGAGCGCCCGTTCTACCTCGGCGAGCGCGCCGGCGATCTCCTTCTCGCGCCGTCGGCCGGTCGCCGTGGCAANCAGGCCGGCGAGGTGGGAAAGCGTGTCCGGGTCGGAAGGCGTCGTCGTGACGGGATGGCCGGTGGGATGGCCGGCGGGATGGCCGGCGGGGAAGACAGCGCGCAGCCGGGCGGACAGCTCCGGTGCCGCCCGGCGTTCCCAGTCGACGGCGTCGGCGAGGCCGCCGGCGACCGCGTCGAGCCGGGTGAGGACGTCGGGTGCCGCGGGCTCGATGGCCTCACCGCCGAGGGCGGCGGCGATCGCGGCCTGACGGGCGGCGGCGGCTGCCAGCGTCTGACGGCGGCGCACCTCTGCCTCGACGATTGCCACGTCCTCCCCCGTGCGCGCGGCCAGCCCATCGACGCGCACCGCGTCGTGCAGGTCCCGCAGCTCCCGTCCGCCGAGGCGGGGGATCCCCCGGCCGGCGGCGAAGCGGCCCCGCAGGTCGGCGAGCAGCCTCAGCTGGACCCGCGGGTCACCGGCGGGCAGCTCGATGGAACGGCCGAAGGNGAGGGNGGTCAGACGGCGCAGCTCGGCGACCTCGGCGGCGAGGGCCGTGGCCTGGTCGGCCCAGAACCTGGCCTGCTCACCCGACGCCGCGCACTGCGCCCGGGCGGTGGTGAGCCAGCCGACCGACAGCCGGCGCAGCCGGTCGGCGGCGGCCCGGGTGTCCTCGACCAGGGCACGGACGCCGTCGGCACCGTCGGCACCGTCGACGTCGAGCGCGTCGAGCGCGTCGACGGACAGGCCGGCCTGTTCGAGGTCGGCGAGCCCGGCGCGGATCTCGTCGAGTTCGTCGTGCAGCCGGCCGAGGGCGACCGCGCCCGGCAGCGACGCGCCGTCCGGCAGGTCGCCCGGCAGATTGCCCGCGGCGGCCCGGGCGTCGGCGGGGGTGATCTCGCGCGCGGTCCGGTAGAGCTCGGCGAGCTCGGCCGGGCCGAGCGGAAGCGCGCGGGTGGGGTCGAGCCGGTCGGGAACGAACCCGAGCTCCTCCGCGCGCTCGGCCAGCCAGCTCGCCACCTCCGGCGCGCGTTCCCGCCCGTGCGGCAGCTCGAACTCCCGCGCCTCGCCGGCCAGCAGGTCGATCATCCGCAGTTCGAGGGCGCGGGCGGTGGCGCGGGCGGCGTCCAGCTCCTCGGCGAGGGCCTTCACGGCCGCGGTCTCCCGCGCCGGGTCGACCTCGCTGACCGCCCCGGAGATCTCCACGATGGCGGCGCGCAGTTCGTCGAGGTCGGCCCGGCTCGACCCGAGCACGGCGACGGTCAGGTCGCGCAGCTCCCGCGGGATCTTGTCGCGCAGCACCGCGAGGGCCTGTTCGTCCTGCGCGGTGACGAGCACCCGCTGCCCATGCGCCACGAGGTGGCAGATCATGTTCGCGATGGTGTGGCTCTTACCGGTGCCGGGCGGCCCTTGCACGGTGACTCCGCGGGCGCCCGCGAGCTGCCGGGCGATCCGCTCCTGGTCGGCGTTCGTCGGCAGCGGCATCAGCAGGCGTTCACCGAGCCCCGCGGGGGAGTCGTCGTGACCGCGCCGGCCACGGCCTCGATCGGCGTGGGCACCCTCGGGGAGGGTGCCGTCGGCCCGATCGTCCCCGCCGAGCGCGGCGGCGACGAGCCTGTCGTCGGCGACCACGGCGGCGATGGCCTCGGGGAGCAGGTCCCGTTCGGCGAGGGCGGTCCGCAGCTCCGCGTAGAACTGCGCCTGCAGGGCCGGCCGCGGCCGCACGTACACCGCCCAGGTGTCGACCAGGACGGGGCTCGGCCCCGGCGGGGGCACCGGACCGGTGGTCGCGCGGGCGTCCAGCCCGAGCGGCGCGAGGATCTGGCGGTGCAGCTCGGCCTGGGCCGGGGCGTCCCACGGATCGGCCGGCGCCGTCCGCAGCCGGTCGCGCAGGGCCGACATCTCGTCCAGACCGGGGAGGCCGAGGCCGTGCAGGGGCTCGGTTTCCAGGCTCACCGGACCGTCGGGATGCAGCCGGATGACCCCGGAGTCCGGATCGACCGTCAGCACCATGCGGGTGACGAGCAGCGGATGGATGATCGTCGCGTCGCCGACCCGCCAGCACAGCACCGAGTGCCCCCAGGCCAGCTCCACGGTCGCGGCCTCGCGCTGCAGCCGCAGGCGCAGGTCGAACAGGCGCTGGTAGAGGGCGCGCGCGTCGCGGGCGGCGCGTGCCTCGGGCGCCCACGGCCGCCACACCTGACGCACCCAGGCGTCGAGCAGTGCGACGGCGCCCGGCGGAGCGTCCCGCTCCTCGCCCGGGACACCGGGAGGCTCGCGCTCCCCGGTCTGCTCGACGGCCTCCGCGTCCAGGAGATGGGCGGGGATGGTGGGTGGGGCGTCCGGGCTCACCACCGTCCCGGCCAGGTAGCGGTCGAGCGGGGGTGGCCAGCTCGGCGCGGCCGGCTGGGGTACCCGGGCGACCTCCAGCCAGCTCTCCCGCTGCGTTGTCGGGCCGAGCCGGACCCCCGGATGGGACGGGACGTCAGCCGGAAGGAGCGGAGCGGGGACGTACTCGGCGAGCTGGCGACGGGGGGCACCGCGCCGTTCGGCGGCGAGCGCGGCCAGGTAGTCCAGGAGCCGAAGCGACCGGCCACGGACCTGATCACGAGCGGACATCGGGCTCCTCGGCTGGCGGGCTGGGTCAGGGCGCGGCGGCGCGACGCCACCTGCCGCCCGCGCCTTCGCCTGATCGACCTTACGACCTGTCTCCGACACAATCGCCGGCTTCCGGCCTGTCCCGCTCGGACCGCCGCCCGGACCGCCGCTCGGACCGCCGCCCGGACCGCCGCCCGGGGACGCGCGGCGCGGTTCCGTCCGTGGCCGCACCTACGCCGGACGAGGCGGCCGACGCCTGATCCACTACCGGGGACGCACGTGGGGTGGTGAACTGTCGGCGTGTCGACCCTGTCGTCTCCTGGACACGCATAGTGACCATCGGTACCGTCCGACGTCGTCTGGTCCGACGTCGTCCGGTCGGGCTGCGCCAAGTCGGGCTGCTGGGGGAGAACCACCATGGGATTGCGTTCCGGCGGTGCCGCCGTGCTCACGAGCATGCTGCTTGTGCTGGCCGCGGTTCCGGTCGCGGCTTCGCGCCCCGCGGACGGCCCGTCGCGTTCCGTGGCGGAAAGCTCGCGTTCCATCGACGAGGCGCCGGACCAGGTCTCGCTCCGTGCTGGTGATGGGGACCACGGCCGTGGTGGTGATGGAGACCCCGGAGCGTCCGCCGGCACGGGTGCGCCTCGGCCCCCCGCCCCGGACAGGACCGGGACGGGGGGCCGCGGGAACTCGCTTTCCTATACCGGTGGGCAGATCAGCGTCCTTGCCGTACTGGCGGTGCTGTTGCTCGGTGGGGGAGCCTTCTGGCGGCGCGCGCACCGGGCCGGGTTGTCCTGAGCGCGGTGACCTGCCGGCTGCCGGCCGGCGAATCTGGGGGACCTGAGCACAGTTTGCGGTCCCTGGACCGTGACGGGCTCCCCCAAATTCGGCCGCCGCGCGATGGTGGTCACTGCATGAGCTGACCGTCTACCGGACTTCGCGGCCGCCGACGTCGCGGGGCTTCCGGATCCGGATCTGGTCTGGCCTGGCCTGGCCTGGTCTGGCCTGGGTTATCCGGCTCGGACGGTCTGCCCGCATCGCCTGCCCGCATCGCCCGGAGGTGTCCGCCCGGGACAGGTCGGGACGGGGTTGGCAGGTTGTTACGCCGGTTTCGCGCCTATGAAGCCATTGTTTCCGTCCGCAGGTTGCGGGTTATCCCGTCGACGGGGTCGTGGTGGGTGGTTTGGGTCGGTACTCTCGGGGTGGAGAAACCTAGGATGATCGGGGGTGTCCGTGCTCCTCTGGTCCAGGTAAGTATGAAGCGAAGTCACCGAGACTGATGTAGCGCCGATCGAGACGTGAGGGCCGGGTAACGGTGGGTGCACCAATACTGGTGGATAATGCCGATCTGGCGGTCAAGACCCTGGGGGTCTGCCGGATTGACTCCCCGCTCCTGCCGCTGCTGGGGGAGCGGCCGACGACGCAGCATTACATCGATGAGTCGGACAAGGTCCTCTACGACGACACCGCCCTGATGATCTCCTCGCGTGGTGTCGCGCTCGATGACCTGCCCGGATTCGAGCCGGCCGGGCCGCGCCGGAAGATCTACTTCGACCCGTCGAAGACCCGGGTGGGCATCGTCACCTGCGGTGGGCTCTGTCCCGGGTTGAACAACGTGATCCGCGGTCTGGTGCTGGAGCTGACCTCGCACTACCGGGTTCGGCGGATCTTCGGATTCCGCAACGGGTACCAGGGCTTCATCGCCCGCTACGGCCACGACGTCGTCGATCTCACCCCGGAGAGCGTCGCCAACATCGACGAGGACGGCGGGACGATCCTCGGCAGTTCCCGCGGCCAGCAGGATCCCGCCGAGATCGTCGACTGCCTCTCCCGGATGAACATCAACATCCTGTTCGTCATCGGCGGTGACGGCACCCNGCGCGGGGNCGGGCAGATCGCCCNGGNGGNCGAGACGCGCGGGGNGAAGATCGCCGTGGTCGGCATCCCGAAGACGATCGACAATGACATCCCCTACATCGACCAGAGCTTCGGCTTCCAGACGGCCTTCGGCAAGGCCGCGGAGTCCATCCGGGTCGCGCACGCCGAGGCGACGTCCGCGCCCGGCGGGCTCGGCGTGGTCCGGCTCATGGGCCGCCACTCGGGATTCATCGCCTGCTACGCGACGCTGGCGAAGAGTAACGCGGACGTGGTGCTCATCCCGGAGTTGCCGTTCAAGCTGGAGGGCGACGGCGGTCTGCTGAACTACGTGCGTCGCCGGGTGGCCGAGCGCGGCCACGCCGTCGTCGTCGTCGCCGAGGGTGCCGGCCAGGAGCTTGTCGTCGGCCAGCCGGAGAGCACCGACGCGTCCGGGAACCGCAAGCTGCACGACATCGGCCCGGAGCTCTCCCGCCGGATCAAGGAGTACTTCGACGCCGAGGGCATCGAGCTCAACCTGAAGTACATCGATCCCAGCTACGTGATCCGCAGCGTGCCGGCGAACCCGTACGACAGCGTCTACACGATCCGGCTCGCCCACGCGGCCGTGCACGCCGCGATGTCCGGCCGCACGGAGATGGTCGTCGGCCGCTGGCGGCGGCGGTTCATCCACATCCCGATCCCGCTCGCGATCAGCCAGCGCAACCAGGTCGACCCGGCCGGCGATCTGTGGATGTCCGTCCTCGAAGCGACCGGCCAGCCCCCCCGCTTCGAATAGCCGAGTAGCCAGCCCCNTCTCTTGCCTTTCCAGAGGGATAAAAGGGACGTCGAAGCCTCTGGATAGGCAAGATTCCCGGTGTGGCCGTGCGTGTCCACAAGGACGAATCGGGCTCGGGGCCTCTGGACAGACACCCACCGGAACAGCCCACGGTGTGCCGCGATCAGGTCGGGCCGGGTCAGGCCGGGTCGGGCCGGGTCAGGCGGCGGATCCACCAGAAGCAGAAGCCGGTCCGTCATGCCGGACGACGGGCGCCGATCACCGTAGGGTACGACGACAGACGCACCCGGCCCGCCGCGCCCGACCTGGATGTGCTGGCCGGACACTGTTCGGACCTGGTGGGTAGGAGGGCAGGGAGTACGTGGAGGTCTTCGAGACTCATCGGAGCCTGATCGAGGACTATGCGGCCTTCACCGACTCCCTCGTCGAGGTTCGCGACGAGAAGATCAAAGATTATCTCGAGCGGGAGCGGGCGGCGAAGGTCCGCTGGCCTGACCCGTGGATCTCGCTCAACCCTGCGTTCGCCTCCGGCGGCACGGTCGACGAACTGGTCGGCACGGGTCTGCTGCACCCCGACTGCGGCAGATTCTTCCGGGTCAAGAGGGATTCCGGCGATCCCGGCGGGCGGTCGCTGACGCTGTATCGGCACCAACGGGAAGCCATCGAGGCGGCCCGGGACGGCAGCAGCTATGTGCTCACCACCGGCACGGGATCCGGTAAAAGCCTTTCCTACATCGTGCCGGTCGTGGATTCCGTCCTCCGTGACCCCCGCCCGAACCGCATCTCGGCGATCGTGGTCTACCCCATGAACGCGCTGGCGAACAGCCAGCTCCACGAGTTGAAGAAGTATCTCGAATGGGGAATACCCGTGGATGGCCGGTCGGTCGTACGTATTCGGAAGTCCCGTTGTTGATCTTTTGGGGNGACGGCCTTCGGGGCTGGGTGTGGCCTGATGGTCGTGGTGGGTGATGTTCTGCCGGTCGGGGTGGTTTGCTGCGGTGCGTGACGGTTGTCGAGTCGGGGGCGGGNGCTGCCGCNAGCGGNGAGGTTGCCGAGGGCGCGGCGCTGCTGGCGGAGAACGCCTGGCTGCGGGCCCGGGTCGCGGAGCTGTTGACGGACATCGCCGGGCTGGTCGCGCGGGAGGCGACGCGTGAGGCCGAGGTGGTGGAGCTGCGTCTCCAGCTCGAGGCGTTGCAGGCGGAGCTGGCGACGTTGCGGCGGATGCTGTTCGGCCGGTCGTCGGAACGGGAG
>NZ_JPGU01000032.1:0-53399 GCF_000732115.1 Frankia sp. CeD | reverse complement strand
TTGATTATACCAGCGTGGCCGGTATAACCGTTGCGGTCCGTGCCGGATTCCCCTGTCGCCTGAAGGCGACAGTCCCCTCCGGAGGTCATTGATGGGTGAGCCGGGCCTTGCTCTCCTGGATCGGGCAGAGCCGTCTCGATCGTCGCGACCAGATCGAGGCGGACCATCAGGTCCCGGGCCACCGGCAGAGCACCGAGCAGCTTCTCCAGGCGCGGGGGCCCATAGCCCACCCGGACGGCGGTCGCCAGCACCCTCCGAACCGTCCCAGGCCGGACACACCACGCACCAGGGAAATCATCATCCTGGCGGATCAAGAAATCACACGGTCAGCACACCACACGAACGTGCGGAGTACGGGCTTACCGAGCGGTGGATGCGCAGGCGCGGTGCGACGCGCTGCGAGCACGTCCGAAGGAACGCAAACTCGTCGCGTCGGCCGCGCTGCACGACGCGGTCAATGCCGGCCTGGCCGAGAAATGGTCTCCGAAGTAGATCAGTGAGAGGCTGAAGAAGGACTTCCCTGACGACGAGGGCATGCGCGTGTCGCACGAGACGATCTACGAGTGCCTATACCTCCAGGCCCGCGGCGAGCTTCGGACCGAGCTGAAGATTGCTTTGCGCAAGGGCCGGACGAGGCGGGNGAACCGATCGCGCAGACCGTGACCAGGGGAAAGATCCCGGACATGGTCGACATCAGCGAGCGGCCGAAGGAGGCCGAGGATCGAGCCGTGCCCGGCTTCTGGGAGGGTGACCTGATCATCGGTAAGGGGAACAGGTCCCAGATCGCCACGCTCGTCGAGCGTACCACCCGGTTCGTGATGCTGGTGCGTATCCCCTCTGACCGCACCGCCGAACGTGTCGCTTACCTGCTCGCGAAGAAGATGGGAACCCTCCCTGAGTTCCTTCGCAACAGCGTGACGTGGGACCAGGGGAAGGAGATGGCCCGCCACGCGGAGTTCACGGTCCGGACCGGTATCCCCGTGTATTTTTGTGACCCGCACTCGCCCTGGCAGCGCGGTTCCAACGAGAACACCAACGGTCTGTTACACCAGTACTTCCCGAAGGGCACCGACCCGTCCTTGCACACACAGGACGAGCTTAATAAGCTGGCCGCCCAGCTGAATGGAAGGCCACGGCAGACGCTTGGCTGGTTGAAGCCGATAGAAGTTTTCAACGAGCTGCTAGAAAGTCACGCATCGCTTTGACCATTTGATTCCACTCGTCAGGTTGTCAGGCAGGCGAACGGTGCCTGATGCGGCAGTAGTTCCCAGAATCACAATTCACTCCCCGGGAAGTTCCACTATGTTCCCTCTCATGGGTTCGTCTGGCGCAGATGGCGGTACCCCGCGCAGCGGCGTGGTGGGCGGGTCGATCATGTTTCTCGCTTTCTTGTCCGAACTCGCGATGCTGGGCACTTTGGCGGGTGCCGGACTCGATCTCGCCTCGTCAGCCGTCGCCGGTGTTGCCTTGGCGGTCCTGCTGCCGNTGATGGCGGCCGTCGTCTGGGGAGTGTGGCTCGCCCCCGCGTCACGACGTCGGCTTCGCGGGCCGGCGCTGCTGATGGTGAAGATCCTCCTGTTCTGTCTGACCGCGATCGCCACGGCGCTGGCTGGGCATCGCGTCTGGGCAGTGGTGTTCGCGGTCACAGCGATCGCCGCGACGGCCGGTGGTCACCGCATCGACAGCCGAACCCAGGCGCGGTGAAGGTCACGCCTTTTCGGCGGCCTGCCTAAGCGCCGTGAGCCAGTCATTCAGCCCGCTGCGGAGTTTCGTGCTGCTGAAGATGAGGCCGAGGAAGGGCATAGACATCGATTCCATGCTCGTGACTCGCACCGTACCGTCCGGTGTCCGTTCGAGAACGTTGCGGTGAACGGCCTTGATGCCGGCGGAGACCCCACTCCAGGTGATCTCGTGGAGTGGATCGACGACCGCCAGGGTCGAGCGGACCCGTGACTTCCCGTTGACCCAGATGAAGGATGTGTCGACGGCCNCCCCGCCGTGAACCTGCACGTCCCGGACGGCGGGGTTCCACGCCGGCCACCGGTCTATCTCGCTGATCAGCCGCCATACCTTCTCGGTCGGCGCGGCCACGGAGATCTCCGCCGCGGCCTTTACCGGCGCCTTTTCGTCGAGCACGCGCTTCTTGGCATATTCTTCGTGAAGCTCGGCGATGCCGGGCCCGCGGTAGAGCAGATTCGATGTCATACCCGCTCCCTCGGTCGTTCGACCTGGTTGTCGTCGGTGGTTGCTAACGCCGTTAGCCGACGCTAGCCAACAACGTTGGTGACGGTCAAGGGGCGTGCGGAAGGTCACCGGTCCGGGGCGTCGCGGAGCAACAGCAGGTAGGGGCTACCGAGGGGGATGGCTCCGTGACCTCAGTGTTCGTCCCAGTGACCTCAACTCCAGGCCTGTCAGTGGCGCATCCCCACTCGGCCCGCACGCGCCGCGCCACCCGGCGCCTCGACGACCCGGTCGACCCGGTAGATCGTCACCTTGGTCGGACCGGCGCCGAACGAAGCCACCTTGACGCCATGGGCCAGCGCGTCGGCCAGCAACGGGAGCCGGTGCAACGTCGCCGGTTCGGCCATCCAGGCGTCGAGGATGACGTAGTCGACGTCGCGCCAGCCGTTCGGGAGGCTCGCCCGTACGGCCTGGTCGTTGATCTTCCAGTGCCAGATCGGCCTGGTACCTCCGCGTAGCAGGTCGAGCCACGCGTAATCGTTCGTGATCGTCACTCGGCCAGGGGGGACGTGGCCGAGGTACCAGGCGGACGCCTCCCGGCTCGGGAGACTGTCGTCCCGGGAGGTCGCGTCGACCAGGACCGGTCCCCACTGCCACGACAGCACCGCCAGCCCGGCCACGACCACCGAGGCCACCGCCGCGAGGCGAAGACGGGCGGTTGTGGTGGCAGGCCCGGGCCGGGGATGAAGGTGGTCGGCCAACCCCGCTACGCAGAGTGCGGCGAACGGCAGCATCCCGACGACGTACGGGTACGGCAGGTACCCCTCCCGGAGCAGGAGCAGTGCCTGGCTCACCAGCAGCACGCTCGGCACCCGAAGCCGAGGCACCAGCAGCCCGGCGATCGCCGCCACGAGGCCGGCGGCGAGCAGGATCGCATCGAGCCCGAGCCAGAAGCCGACTAGGTTCCACGCCGAACTGCCGCGGTCGAGCACACTGCCGCTGGACTGCCGGGTGAACAGCTGGAACTCGACCGCCCGGCGCAACTGGTGCAGCTCGCCACGAGCGGCTGCGAACACCACGAACGCCCCGGGGCCCGCCACGGCCGCGGCGGCGAATCCGAGGCTCGCGGCGCGTAGGTTGCGCCGCCGGNGATTGATCCACACCATCAGGTAGACNCNGGGCAGNAACACCAGAGCGGNTTCCTTGGACCANANCGCGNCGCTTNCCGCGAGTCCCGCCAGTACGGCAGTCCGCACTCGCCGTCTGGGCGCCGCAGCCATGACCAACGCCGCTAACAGCCACATCACCATGATGTTGTCGAGGAACACCATCCGCTGGAACCAGAGCGCCAGCGGTGACAGCGAGAACAGCGCGACGGCCGTCACCGCGTACGGTCGGCGCACGTCCAGCCGGCGGGCGAACAAGTAGACCAGGACACAGCTCGCGACGTGCACCCAGAGCATGAACTCGCGCGCGGCGCTCACGCCGGTAGCGCCGCGGCCGAAGGCGTCGGTCACCCAGGCGTACGCCGCGATCTGGGCCCAGCCGCCGAAAGGATGATCATACCAGTAGGTGTAGTGCGCCAGTCGGCCCCAGTACCGCAGGGCGTAGGCCTGCGCGGCATAGGTGCCCTCGTCCTCGTTGAACCGGCCGGGCCAGCCGTCGAGGTTCACCGCGTGGACCAGGGCACAGGCGACGACGGCTGCGCCCACGGCGAGAACGACCATGGTGCGACGGCTGCCGCGACGGCTGCCGCGACGGCTGCCGCGACGGCTGCCGCGACGGCTGCCGCGACGGTGACGGGCCGCCGGACCCGGCTGGCCGGCCGACTCCGGAACGCTCCTCGCGGCGGTCAGCAGGCGACCCTCCCGGCGAGCAGGCTCGCCCGGAAGGCGGCGAGGTCGGCCTCCGAGTCGTCGTACCGCCAGTCACCCTTCACGCCGTCCTTGATGTTCATCGCCGTCCAGACGAACCCCACCACCTGGGGGTGGCTCTGCAGCCAACTGCCGAACGAGGCGATCCAGCTGGTCTTGTACTGGTCCCGCTGGGCGCCCACCTCGGTCAGCAGGACCGGCTTGGTCGACAGCGCGGCCAGTTGGGCCATGGACGGGTCGTACGTCTGCGCGGCGGAGCTCTCCTGCACGCCGTACCCTGTCAGACCCATCAGGTCGACCCACTTGTCGCCGGGGTAGTACTCGGCCAGCGGCGTTCCCGACGTCCCGCGGAGCACGTTCGGCGACCACACCCACAGCGCGTTCGTGACGCCGGCGTCTCGGAAGATGCCGACCACGTGCTGCCACGCCGCCACGAACAGCGCCGGGGTGTTCGAGCCGACCGACGCCCACGGGTACCAGTAGCCGTTCATCTCGTGGGCGAACCGGATCAGGACGGGGCGTCCGTACTTCTTCACTACCATCGCGATGGCCCGGTAGTGGTCATCCCACCGGCCCTCGATGGTCTTGTCGAGCGTGAAGTCGCTCTGGTTGACCCCCTTGTCCGGGTTCCACGGCTCGACCGTCACGATCGGTGTCACCGGCACCGCGCCGAGTACCGTCGGGTCCAGGCCGTGGGTCACGGAGACGAAGAACTGGGCCATCGCCGGCGGGCAGGCCGTCGTGCGTGCAACCTCGCCCAGCGACGCCTGGCTGATGCCGGGCACCGTGACGCCGAACTGCGGACGGGTCCTGAACACGGTTTCGACGGCCGCCCGCGGCGGAGCCGAGCCGCCGCGGGCGGCGCCGCTCGGGGATGCGGGTTTCAGCGACGGGCCGTCGCCGGGGGAGCTGCAGGCGAAAACCAGTACGCTCGCCGCCATCATCAGGCAGACGGCAGACCGCCGTCGCATCAGCGCCTCCCCACCAGGTACCTCGGCCGTCTGGCTGGTACGTCCGCCAAACAATGACTGAAAAGTGTACAGAAGTCCTGAAATACGGCCATGGCGCATCTCGTTCGCGAGGCTACCCGGTGCCCGGATTCCACCGGGACCGAAGTCAGGAACGCGGTGTGCCCGCGGTCTGGCTTGACTGGAGCCGCGGTCCCCGCAACGGCAGCTGTACCTTGGTGACCAGCGCGTGTTCGAGCGCCGGCCCGAGCATGACCGCTGCCGTGTTCGTGATGTGGGAGTCGTCGCGGTACAGCAGCACGCTGCCCCGTACGGCCGGGCAGGGCCCGGTCCCCGGGCACAGGATGACGTTCAGGTCGACCGCGCTGACCGCTGGTTCGCGGCCCTCGACGACCGCCTGCAGCAGCGGGTCGCGGGGCAGTCCGGAATCCCGCGGGAACGAGCACGACCGCCAGTTGTCGATTGCGCCGGAAATACACGCCGGAATGTCTCCCGGTGGATTCGGGGTGTCGACGATGTAGACCAGCGGAGCACCCAGGGACGCGAGCCGTGCGATCGTGTTCCGCCATCCCGCCACAACCTTTTCTTCGTCGCCGGTGTACCGGTTGTACGTACTCAGGAAGATCGCGTCTGGCTTTGGTTCCGCGGCGAGCCGGCGAAACGTGTTCTCCCGCCAGGTGTCGCACTCGGTGAACTCCCGGCCGAGCTGCTCGCTGCGGACCGAGATGGCGGGTAACGGACAGCCGACCTTGGTCAGCACCTCCACCGACCAGTCGCTGCCGCGGGCCACGTGGTAGACCGCCCCGAACCACTGGGCGGCGTGCGAGTCCCCCAACAGGACCACCCGGCCGGTGGCGCCGTCGGTGTTCAGCTGGCAGGGCGGGCTCGTGGTCTGGCGGGGACTTGCCATGCAGCCCTCCGGAAGCCGCGGCAGGTCGTCGTACGCGGACCAGGGGGCGGGCGTCACCGGGCCGCTCAACAGGCCGCCGGGTTGGTCGAACGGGTCACGCACCACCGTGGCCGCGGGCAGGTGTGGCAGCACCGCCACCGCGTCCCGGTCACCGCCCCGCATCCGCTGCAACGCATCGGTGCCGACCAGCATGCCGGTGGCGGCCGGCAGCAACGTCGCGGTGACGGCGATCGCGAGGCCACGACGCCAGCCCGACGCCGCGACCGCCGAGAGCCGCACCGGACGCTCGACCAGCCGCGCCGACAGCTCGGCCGGCACTGCACAGGCCGCGACCACTGCCGTGCGCGTCTGCCAGCTCAGGTCTCCCACCCGCGCCTCGACCAGGACGAGCACGGCCCAGTGCCACAGGTACAGGCTGTACGACCGGCTTCCGATGACGGTCAGCACCCTGGTCCCCAACANCCGGCCCGCNCCCGCCCGGAGGCTGCGGTGTCCCGGGCGGACGCCGGTACCCGCCGCGATGACCGCTGCCGCGCCGAAGGTGGGCAACAAGGCCGCCGTGCCCGGGTAGACCGTCACGCTGTCGTAGCTGACGACGGCGGTCACCACCGCCACGCACCCCGCCCAGCCGAGCACGATCCTTAACCCGGTGACGGTGCGGCCGCGGTCGAGTCTGGCGAGCGCCGGCGTGGCGAAGGCGACCAGCGCACCGACGCCGAACTGCCACGCCCGGGTCGGCGAGCTCAGGTAGGCGACCGGCGTCTCCACCAGGGTCCAGTGCAGCGACAGCGTCAACGACAGGGCGACGAGCCCGAGCGTGACCGGGACCGCGACGGCGGCCAGCGACATCGTGACGCGCCGGGCGAACAGCACGACGAGCAGCAGGAGCAGCGGCCAGACGAGGTAGAACTGCTCCTCCACGCTGAGCGACCAGAAGTGCAGCACCGGACTGGGATCCCGACCGCTGGCGAGGTAGTCGGTCTGGTTCGAGATGAACCGCCAGTTGACCAGGTAGACCGAGGCCGCCGCGACGTCGTGCACCGTCTCCGCCTGGCGCAGCGGCGGCATCGTCAGCCAGCTCGCCACGGTGACGAACACCAGGACGACGCAGGCCGCCGGCAGGATGCGCCTGGCCCGGCGCGCGTAGAATCCCGCCAGGCTTATCCGACCGGTGACCTCGGCCTCCCGCACGAGCAGGCTGGTGATGAGGAACCCCGAGACGACGAAGAACACGTCGNCCCCGACGAACCCGCCAGCGGCGTGGGGGACCTGACCGTGGTAACACAGCACGGGCAGCACAGCCAGGGCGCGTAGCCCTTCGATGTCGGGGCGGAAGCCGAGCCGTTCCTCGATCCGCACCAGACCCGGGTGGGGTCGCCGCAGCGGCACGGTGACCGCGCCGTCCGTCGTCCTCATGGTCCTCATGCTCCTCAGGCCGACCGTTCCCACGGTCCGCCCGGCCTGATCAGTGCCATAGCACGGTCGGGTCGACCCAGCCGGTGGCCAGCAACGCGATGACCGCCAGGCCGACGGTGATCGCCAGCCCGTCGGGCCAGCGCAGGTGCTCGGAGGCCGGGAAGTCCAGATCGTCGTCGTGACGTTCCACGTCGCTTCACCCCTGGCGCAGGGCCGCGCTGGCGGGTGGAGCGCCGTGCGAGGGCGAGACCGGAGCGCTGTGAGCCGGAGCGCTGTGAGCCGGCGCGCTGTGAGCCGGCGGACCGCCGGTCCATGCCCGGACCACGGAGTCGGGCTGAGACTGCCTGGCGCGGTGCCGGCTGCGTGCCGGCCGGTCGCCGCGTCCCACGAGCAGGCGGCTCAGGTCGAACAGGAGCGGGACGCTCAGATAGCTGTGGCCGAGCTGAAACAGAATCACGAGCCAAAAGTTTCCCCAGCCGAACCTCCAGACGTCGAGACCGATGCCGGTCCATGTCGCGCACGTCGTCAGCAGTAGCCAGCAGAAGGCGGTCCGAACCACGCCGCGGACCATCGGGTTCCCCCTTTTGCGCACGGAGCCGGTCGCCACCCAGGATGCCGTGCGACCACGCACCATGTGCAGGATCGCGACAGCGTGGCAGAAGCTGTACACAAGTTGCACCCGCAGCACTTCGAAACGCCATCGACCGCGGCTGGTGGCCGGGAGCAGGACCAGCCACACCCAGGCGGCGGCCAGGAAGGGCAGGAAATTATAGGGCCGCACCAGCTCCGGGTAGACGTACACCATCAACAGGCCAGGAATGTTAATGGTAAAGACGTTGATCGCGGTGGAAATATAGTAGAGGAACCCGCTCCAGAAGCAGACCCGCTGTTTCCAGTCGAGTCTGATGTGGCGTAGCTGACGGGTCCGCAGCAGGGCCATGGAGCCGCTGCACCAGCGGTACTGCTGGTTGATGAAACCGGCCAGGTCAGCCGGGCACAGGCCAGTCGCCAGCACCACCGGTACATAGCGGGTGGTGTAGCCCGCCGCCAGCAGCTTGACACCGGTGAAGACGTCCTCGCTGTGTTCGATCTGGGCGAAGCCGCCTGCCTTCCGCAAGCTGCCGCGCCGGTAGATCGCATTGGTTCCGANGCAGATCGGGACGCCGACGGCATCGCGGGACGGCTGCACCCAGCGATAGAAGAGCTCCTGGGTGGCGCCGGCGGTCCGCTGCAGCCAGCCCATCGACCGTTTCGTATCGAAGTGCTGCGGGCTCTGCACGATACCGACGCTCGGGTCGTCGAGGTACGGTGCCAGGTGAAAGAGGTAGTCCGGCCGCGGGCAGAAGTCGGCGTCGAAGATGGCGATGTAGTCGCCGCGCGAGTGCTCGAACCCGAACTGGATGTTACCGGCCTTCTTCATCCGGCCCCGGTCCGGCCGGCTCAGGTAGCTGAAGCCGTGGGCGGCGGCCGCGGCGGCGACCTCCGGGCGGCCGCTGTCGTCGAGGACGTACGCCCGTAGCTGCCCCGGCCACCTGACCCGGGCGATGTGTGAATAGGTGTTGAGCAACACCGGGAGAGGTTCACCCGCGCTGGGAAGAAAGATGTCGACGCTGGGGCAGTAGATCGGCCGCCAGCCGCTGACCAGGCCCTCATGGCTCTGTCTCGTTACGCGCCGCCGGTGCTGGGTGGCCACAATCGTGAAGGCCGAACAAATCGCGTTGAGCCCGAGTAGCAGGAGAAACACCCACAACGCCGACGCCAGCAGCGCGAACTTGACCAGGCTGAACGAGGCAAGGGTGAACGACGCGGTCATGCACAGTAGTACCCAGCGCCGCTGTCGGCCGAGGTAGGCGTACACCAGTCGGTCCGACGGCGGGCTTGGCAGCGACTCGTTCCGAGCTTCTGGGACCGGCGCTTCTGGGACCGGCGCTCCGTCGACGGCACCGTTCCTTGGCGCAATCCGATCCGCCGCATATTCCCTGGGGGGCATCACCGAGGCCGCGGCGGAAGAGTCTNTCCTTTGTTCGCCCAGCTCGGCGGCAAGGAACTCCTCGCCAAGATCGACCTCCACGGTCCCCCCGGTACCCTGTGATCAAGGTTGATGGTAGTCTATGGGGTCTTATGGGGACCGTTACGAGCGACCGTTACGAGCGATAGCCCCGGTACCCTTTGATCAATGCTGATGGTAGCCCATGTGGGCCGTTGCGACCCGGTGGCCCCGGCGTCGCCAGGGCTACCGCGACTGATACCGCCAACGGGAAGTTGTCGCGCAATTACGATGCGCTACGTCGGGCTCTCGGGGGTGGGCCGCGCCGTGAACGCGCCTTCAGGCACCTCTAGAATCCAGGCACAAATTCCGTCGTGAGCCGGTTGTCAGAACCACGGCTGCTAACGGAGNCGGTAGGCACTCATGCGTGCGGCGCCGCGGTGCGCAATGAGTGCGCGTGAAGGTCAGGTTCCGGCGGGAGGGGGCGGCCGTGGGTTCGCAGACCGCGCGGCGACGGTTGCCGTGACGACGCCTGACGGGTCAGTTCCGTGGGACGTGGCAAACTCCCGCGCGACACCGCTGCTCGACAGTGACCCCGTGACTGTCGGGACGTACCAGCTCGTGGCGAGGCTGGGCCAAGGCGGGATGGGAATCGTCTACCTCGGCAGGAGCCGGGACGGGCGGCCCGTGGCCGTCAAGGTGGTCCGTACCGACCTCGCGCGGCAGCCCGAGTTCCTGGCCAGGTTCCGTCGTGAGGCCGAAGTCGCCCAGCGGGTCGCCAGATTCTGCACCGCGGAGGTGCTTGAGGTCGACGTCGAGGCCGATCGCCCGTACCTGGTGACGGAGTTCATCGACGGTCCCACGCTCGCGGACGCGATCGCCGCCAACGGTCCCATGGCGGAGGCCGACCTCGAACGCCTCGCCATCTCGGTCGCGGCGGCGCTCACCGCCATCCACGCCGCGGGAATGATCCACCGTGACCTGAAGCCGTCGAACGTCCTGCTGTCGCGGCTCGGTCCGCGGGTCATCGACTTCGGCATCGCGCGCGCGATGGATTCCACGACCTCGCTGACGACCTCCACCGGCCTGATCGGCACCCCCGCTTTCATGGCTCCCGAACAGGCGCGCGGCGCGCTGGTCACGGCGGCCGCGGACATCTTCGCCTGGGGCGGGGNGGNGACGTTCGCGGGCACCGGGATCGGCCCGTTCGGCAAGGCGACGACCCCGGTCCTGCTGTATCGAGCGGTGCACGAGGCGCCCAAGATCGACGGCCTGCCCGACGGACTCCGTTCGATCGTGGCGAAAACGATGTCCAAGGAGCCGGCGGACCGGCCGACCGCCAGCGATCTCNACCAGTCCCTCCTCGGCCTGTCCAACGTTGACGAGGCGGTGCGAGGCGAAGCTGGCCCAACCGCCGTCACCGTGGTCACGGATCCGCCGGTCAAGCCGCCGGCGCGCATGGACGCCGGAGCCTCGCGGACACCGTCCGACTCCGTGGGTTCCGTGGGTTCCGTGGGTTCCGCCAACCCGGCGATGCCACCGCCGAGCGACGACATCCTGTCACCACTGGACCTGTCGCCACTGGACCGTCCGGCACCCGGCCGCGGCTACCCCGAGGGTGGCGAGCCGAAGCAGCAGCAGCGGCAGCGGCGCGGCCGGTGGCAGCGGCGCACGGTGGTGTCGCTGGTGGCCAGTCTCTGCGCCGTCGCGGTAGCGGTGACGGCCACCCTCATGTTCGTCACCCACAAGGACCCCGCTTCGGTCCCCGAGAGCATCGAGGTGTCGCGCCGGCTGGCGAGCGAGGCGGCGGCGGCTAGCACGACACAACCGCAGCTGGCCCGCCAACTTGCGCTGGCGGCCTACCGCGTCGAGCCCACCGAGGAGGCCCAGCGCAGCCTGATTGAGAACTTCGGCGGGGTAGAGATCAATACGCTGGTTGGCCACACCGAGCGGGTGATCGGAGTACGGTTCAGCCCCAACGGCAGAATGCTGGTGACGGGAAGCGACGACAGCACCGTCCGGCTCTGGGACATCAGCAACCCCATGGCCACCAGACCGCTCGCGGTCATCCCGGGGGACAGCGGCACCTTCCTGCAGGGCGGCTTCAGCGCGGACGGGCGGCTGCTGTCGACGTCCACCGACGACCACATTGTCCGGCTCTGGGACATCTCCGTGCCCGAGCGGCCCAGGTCGCTGGCGGTGCTGCGGGACGTCAACAACAGCGTCGCCTTCGCGGTCGGCGGAAAGACCATGGCTACCGCCGGCACCGACAACACCGCCAAGTTGTGGGACATCACCGATCCCCACCAGCCGCGGCTGGCGGCCACCCTCGTGGGACACACCGACTGGGTCAACACCGTGGCGTTCAGCCCGGACGGGAGAATGCTCGCGACCGGCAGCCACGACCGGACCATCCGGCTCTGGGACGTGTCGACCCCGACCCGGCCCACGCCGCTCGCGATCCTCAACGGGCACGAGAACGCGGTGCTCGGGCTCGCCTTCCGGCCCGACGGCAGGATCCTCGGATCGACGTCGGCGGACCGGTCCGCCCGGCTATGGGACATCGCCACGCCGACGGAACCGAAAATGCTATACACCTTCACCGACCGATCGGACTGGGTGAGTAGCGTTGCCTTCCGCGTCGACCTGCACCTGATGGGCACGACCGCGCGGAAGGCCGCCCGGCTGTGGGACATCTCCGACCCGCGCAATCCCCGCCCGGTCGGCGGCCTGCTCGGACACACGGCGACGGTGCGGCGCGTCCAGTTCAGCCCGGACGGCACACTGGCCGCCACCTCCGGCGACGACAACACCGCCCGGTTGTGGGACATCGACCCGGCCCATATCGCCAAACGTGCCTGCACCGATCCGACAGCCGTGATGAGCGAGGCCGAGTGGGAGCGGCACGCCCCGCAGATCCCCTACCCGTCGCGGTGCCCATAGCGGAGTGATCCCGGCCGGGCCGGCGTGGTCGCCACCCTGCGTGGCGAGGCCGTTGCTGATCGGTGACGCTTCGCCACCCTCCGACAGGATACTTAGTTAAGTACCGCGTAGAGTACCGAGGTACTCTACGCGGTACTACCGCCACGGTACTATCGCCGCATGCCCAGAACCGTTACCCTCGGCGCCGCCCGCACGCCCACCGGCAAGCTCGGTGGCGGCCTCGGCTGCGCGGCACTCTGCTCGGGCGGCGGCCAGGGCGACGCTGTCACCCTGGAGGCTTGATGATGCCGCTGGACGGACTCCGCGTGGTGGAGCTCGCCGCGATCGGGCCTGCGCCGTTCTGCGGCATGATGCTCGCCGACCTTGGCGCGGACGTGCTGAGAGTCGAGCGGCCGGGCGGGCCGGCCGACGCGTGGGGGCGGTCGCCGGTCCTCGACCGCGGCCGGCGCACCGTGACGCTCGACCTCAAGGACGCCGGCCAGGTCGCCCAGGCGCTCGACCTGGTAGCCGACGCGGACGTGTTCCTCGAGGGCTTTCGGCCCGGCGTGGCCGAACGGCTGGGCCTGGGGCCGCGCGAGTGCCTGGCCCGCAACCCGCGGCTGGTCTACGGTCGGATGACGGGGTGGGGGCAGAACGGGCCATACGCCCACACCGCCGGCCACGACATCACGTACCTGGCCGTCAGCGGCGCGCTGCACGCCATCGGCCGTGCGGGGGAGCGGCCCGTGCCGCCGGTCAACATGCTCGGTGACTTCGGCGGGGGCGGCATGCTGCTCGCCTTCGGGGTACTGGCGGGCGTGTTCCACGCGCGACGCACCGGCCGCGGTCAGGTCGTNNNCGCCTCGATAGTCGACGGCGCGGCGCTGTTGACGGGCATGGTGCACGGGTTCCTGGCGGAGGGGTCATGGCGGGACGACAGGGGTGTCAACCTGCTGGACGGCGGCGCCCCGTTCTATGACACCTACGTCTGTCAGGACGGCGGGTATGTCGCGGTCGGCGCGTTGGAGCGGAAGTTCTTTCGTGCGCTGGTCCAGCGGCTTGGCCTCGAAGACGATCCGGCATTCCACGGCGACCACCTGGATCGGGCTCGGTGGCCCGCGATACGGGCGAGGCTCACCGAGACCTTCGCCAAGCGTCCGCGCGACGAGTGGCACGTCCTCTTCAGGGACACCGAGTGCTGCGTGGCGCCGGTCCTGTCACTGGCCGAGGCGGCCGCCGACGAGCACAACGTCGCCCGTGGCGTGTTCCGTGAGCTGGACGGTGTCCGCCATCCGCAACCGGCTCCGCGTTTCGGCGACGGCTAGGGCGTGTCGGCGACGGCTAGGTTCCGGCTGCGGTGACGCTGCGAATGCCGTCGAGCACAAGCGAGGCAAGCTCCTCGTAGGCATCGGCGTCGTGTAAGCCGGTGGCGGCAAGGACGCGACCGGTCTGGATGCGCTCCATCGTCGCGGCGATCGTGTCGGCGATGAACGCCGCGTGAACATCGCGGAATTCTCCCGCAGCGACGCCGTCGCCGATGAGCTGACGGACACGCGCGGCGGCCGCGGCGATGTTGTGCTCATACACCTCCCGGGCGACGTGGTGCGCGGCGAGGTCGAGCCTGAACGCGGGCGATGCCGGACGCAGCGCGCGACCGATCGCCGCCAGGTAGGCCACGAGCCGGTCGGCCGAGGACGCGGCTTCGGCGGTCTCGGTCTCGACCTGCGCGGTGGCCCGGCGGAAGTAGTGCCTCACCGCGTTGACCGTAAGCTGCTCCTTGGACTGCCCGAGGGCATACAACGTCGTCTTGGAACAGCGCAGCCGCGCGGCGAGCTGCGCGAGCGTGAAAGTGCGGAATCCCTCGGCCAGAAAGAGGTCGACCAGATCGTCGAGCAGAACCTCGGGGCGTGTTCGTGCTGTCGGCACGGCATGATCCTATTCGGTGGCGCCTCGGGCCTCGGCGGTGAGGTCGCTTTCCTCCGCTTTCCTCATCGCTACCTCCTCGTCGGCGTCCTGCCGACAGCGATGAGCGTGCCCTTCGCCCGCGTATGCGACATCCGACCCGCGGTGCTTGGATCCGGGACCTGGCTCCCACCAGGGTGGGTCCTTCGACCCGGTTCAGGCACAGCGATGCTCCGGTGTGTCGATGGTCGGGTGTGTCGATGGTCGGGTGTGGGTGTTCAGTCCTCACTCGTCTTCTTCAGGGCGTAGACGGCGGCCTGGGTCCGGCTGGTCATGCCGAGTTTTTCGAGGATGCTGGAGACGTAGTTCTTCACGGTCTTCTCGGAGAGGTGTATCCGGGTACCTATCTGCCGGTTGGTGAGACCTTCGGCGATGTGCTGGAGGATTTCGCGTTCCCGGGCGCTGAGGGAGGCCAGCGTCGGGTCTTCCCTGGGCCCTTGGCGCATTCTGTCGAGGACGCGGCGGGTGACCGATGGCGAGAGCAGCGACCCGCCGGCGGCCACGGTGCGGATGGCGCTCACCAGGTCGTTGCCGCGGATCTCCTTCAGGACGTAGCCGGCGGCACCGGCCATGATGGCGGAGAACAGGGCCTCGTCGTCGTCATAGGACGTGAGAATGAGGCAGGCGACGTCTGGATGGGCGGAGCGGATGTCGCGGCACACGTCGATGCCGCTTCCGTCGGGGAGCCGGCCATCGAGGACGGCCACGTTGGGCAGGAGCGCCGGGATTCTGCGGATCGCCTCGGCGGCGAGTCCGGCCTCGCCGACCACCTCGATGTCGTCGTGGCGATCGAGGGTCTGCCGTAGACCGTTACGCACGATTTCGTGGTCGTCGAGAATGAATACCCGGATCGTCTTCATGCGGAGGAGGATACGGTGCCGTCCTCGGAGCCGCCACGCTGTGAAATGGATGCCGGGTTCGGGACCTTCGGCCCTTNGACCGGTCCTTGGCCCGGCGTCGACGGGTGTCTGCCAGCCACCGCGGCGGCGCGTCGGCGGCGCGTCGGAGGCGGGGGACGGTGGGGACGTTGGTCCCAGGTAGGATGGACCTTCGTTCCCTCCATGCACGACCCGAGCATGCTGCCGCGGCCGCCGGGACGCGGGCAGGCTCGTGCCATGAGTCTGGAGACCACGGTGAACCCGCTCCCGGCGGAGCGAGGCGCCTCGGCCTCGGCGCCAGCGGTGGCGCCGACGGTGGCGTCGGGGCCTCCTGCCAGGGTCGTCGAGACGGCGCGGTCCGTGCTCGTCTTCCTTGGAGATCGTGTCTTCAAGGTCAAGAAGCCGGTCGACCTCGGTGCCGTGGATTTCCGCGGCAGGCAGGCGCGGTTGGCCGCCTGCGAGGCCGAGGTGAGACTCAATCGTCGCCTCGCGCCCGACGTCTACCTCGGCGTCGCCGATGTCATCGGACCGGACGGGGAGCCCTGCGACCACATGGTCGTGATGCGGCGACTACCCGAGGCGCGCCGGCTGTCGACGCTTGCCGAAGGTGGCACCGAGGTCAGGGCGGAGATCCACGCCCTCACCCGGGTGCTGGTCGACTTCCACGCCCGGTGTGAGACCTCGTCCCGGATCGC
The DNA here is from genome assembly GCF_000732115.1 of Frankia sp. CeD. Classification (NCBI taxonomy): domain Bacteria; kingdom Bacillati; phylum Actinomycetota; class Actinomycetes; order Frankiales; family Frankiaceae; genus Frankia; species Frankia sp. CeD. Next base: position 37,606 of record NZ_JPGU01000032.1, on the reverse strand, counting down.
CGAGGCAGGTGGCCTGGACCGTCTGCGTGGGCGGTGGGACGCCTGCTTCGCCCGGGTACAGCGTGACCATGGCGCGGCGGTGAGCGCCAGCATCCTCGACCATGTGAACCGTCTCGCCGTGCGGTACCTCGACGGCCGCGACGAGCTCCTGCGGGAGCGGCGCGAGGCCGGGCGGATCCGCGACGGGCACGGCGATCTGTCCGCCGCGGACATCTTCTGCCTCGACGACGGGCCCAGGGTGCTCGACTGCCTGGAGTTCGAACCCGGGCTGCGGGCGGCCGACGTCCTCGCGGACGCCTGCGCCCTGGCAGCCGACCTCGAGTGGCTCGGACGCCGCGATCTCGCCCGGCTCTTCCTCGATCACTACCGTGAGATGGCTGGTGAGACCCATCCTCGGTCGCTCGAGGATTTCTACTGGGCGCTGGCCGCGCTGGGGCGCTGCCAGGCGGCGTGCCAGCGTGTCGCGGCCGGCGAGAACGCGGCGGCGGAGGCGCGGGCCTTCGCTGACCTGGCACTGGCCCGGTTGCGCTGGGGCCGGGTCCGACTCGTGCTGGTCGGCGGCCAGCGCGGCACCGGGAAGTCCACGCTCGCCGGCGGGCTCGCCGGCACGGAGCGGTGGACCGTGCTCCGCTTCGACGACGCCGCGGCGGACCTGGCGGCCTCGGCCAACCGTCACGATCTCGCGGCGGGGGGNTGGGCAGATGCGGGGGGATGGGTACCGGCCGACGACGTCGACGCGGTCCACCAGGAACTGCTGCGCCAGGCCGGCACAGCGCTGCGCCGCGGCGAGTCCGTCGTGGTCGACGCACCGTGGAACCGGCNCAGCCAGCGCGCGCAAGCGGCCGATGTCGCTCGCCGTGCCTTCGCGGACCTGGTGCAACTGCGCTGCACGGCCCCGCCCGATCTCGCGGCAACCCGTACCGACCGGCGTTCCCCGGCAACCACCGCGGCAACCAGCGCCACAGGGTCCGTCGGCCTTGGCCGTCTCGCCGACACCGTCTCCCGGATCGAACCCTGGCCGGAAGCCAAGATCATCGATACGGCGGTGGNCATCGCCGAGTCGCTGCACAACGCCCGCCGCGCCGCGGCCTGATCGGCACGCGAAGCGATGTTCCGCAGTGCTCTGGGTGCTCTGGGTGTTTCGGGTGCTCTGGGTGTTTCGGGTGCTCTGGGTGTTTCGGGGAAGACCGGATGGCCCGGGAGCGGCCACCGCCGAGCGCGGGTAACGCATCGACAGCTGATGGGGATCGCCAATGCGTCCGCGGCAACCGAACCGGTTCTAGTACTGTTCGGGCGTGGGCATGGAAACTGGGTCCGCAGCCAGCCAGAAGCGGGCGGGAACGGACCCTTCGTCGGTCTCTTCGTCGGTCTCTTCGACGGGCTCACCGACGAGCGAGAACCTGACTTTCCCGCTCGTCGCGCGGCTCGAACTCGATGAACTGCTGACGCAGCTGGTTGACCGGGCCCAGGATGTGCTGGCCACGCAGAGCCGGTTGCGCGGGCTGCTGGCGGCGAGTCGGGCCATCGCCACGGACCTGCGGCTGCCGGTGCTGCTCAGGCACATCGTGGAGGCGGCGTGCGAGCTGCTGGACGCCCGGTACGGGGCGCTGGGCGTCGTCGCGCCGGACCGCACCCTGGAGGAGTTCGTCCACGCCGGCATGGACCCGCGGGACGTCGACCGAATCGGTCATCTGCCCACCGGCCACGGGGTGCTCGGTCTACTGATCGATGATCCTCGGCCGCGTCGCCTCGACGACATCTCCCGTGACCCGAGTGCGTATGGCTTCCCCCCCGGCCATCCGCCGATGAGGACCTTCCTCGNCGTACCTATCACCGTGCGCGGCGAGGTGTTCGGCAACCTCTATCTGACCGAGAAACGCGGCGGCACGGCCTTTACCGCCGAGGACGAGGAACTCGCGCTCGCCTTGGCCGCCAGCGCCGGTGTCGCGATCGAGAACGCCCGGCTGTTCCACGACACCCAGCAGCGGCACCGGTGGATGAGCGCGTCCGCCGACGTGACCCGCCAGATCATGGCCGATGCCGACGGCGCCCTCGAGTCTGTTGCGGAACGCGTCCGCACGGTCGCCGACGCGGAGTTCGTCTCCATCGTCCTGCGCGACGAGGAGGCCGGCAGCGCGCGGGTCGCCGTCGCCGTCACCGTCGGAGCGGACACCGTTTCCGGCGCCGGTCAGCGGATACCTCTCGACGGCACCCTCACCGGTCGGGTGATGGCCGAGCAGCAGCCGTTGCGCGTGGAGGACGCGCAGCTTGACGCCCTCCCCGAGGAACGGGACGCCGCCACCGGCCCCCTGATCGTCCTCCCGATGGTCGCCGGCACCGACCACGTGTCCGGAGTGCTGCTTGTCGGTCGAAACCGGGGGAAGCGTCCCTTCAGCGACACCGATCTCGNCAGTGCCGCGAGCTTCGCGGGCAACGTCGCGATCACTCTGGAACTGGCGCGGGTCAAGGCCGACCGGGAGCGGTTGGTGGTCCTGGCCGACCGTGGTCGCATCGCCCGTGACCTGCATGACCACGTCATCCAGCGGATGTTCGCCGTTGCGCTCGGCTTGCAGGACATCGCCCAGTACGAACGTCCATCGAACGCCGAGCGCATCAACCAGTACGTCGAGGACCTTGATGTTACGATCAAGGACATTCGGCGGTCGATCTTCGAGCTGCGTGCCAGCGGCGCGTCCAAGCGAAGCCGACTGCACGCCGCGATCGACCGGATCGCCGAGGACGTGCGTCCGGCCCTCGGCTTCACGCCGACCGTCCGCTACTCCGGACCGCTCGAAACCGTGATCGGTGACGATCTCGCCGACCAGGTGATCGCTGTCGCCCGGGAGTCGTTGACCAATGCGGCGCGGCATTCGCAGGCCGGGACCGTCGAGCTCCGTATCGGCGTGGCCGGCGAGTCGGTGGTCGTCGACGTGATCGACGACGGTGTCGGCATAGGTCCCGGCGGCCGGCGCAGCGGGTTGGACAACCTCCGGACCCGGGCCGAGCAGCTCGGCGGATCTTTCACCCTCACCACACCGGCAGGCGGGGGCACCCACCTGCACTGGGCTGCGCCCCTGTGACACTGGGCCGCGCCCCTGCGCGGGGAGACCGTTGGTCCGCTGAGGGGGGACGATCGGCCCATGTGACCAGGCGGCAGCCGCGGGATGGTTGACTCATGAACCTTCCCGTGAATCTCCCCGCCCTTCGCCTGTCCCGCTCGATGCCAGCTCCGGCGTCAGCCGCGGAGAACGGCACAGCGGCTGCGGGCACGCACCGACCGTACCGGGCGATCGAACCGGGCAGTCGGTCCTGCTGCTGCCCCTCCGAACCGGTGGCGCAGGCGATATTTGTCCCCGGTGACACGCGTTCCCATGAGGTCGAGGTGCTGTTGTGCGCCCATCACCTGCGGTGCAGCGCGTCGACACTGAGGTCGTTGGGCGTCGCCGTCTACGACCGGCAGGGGAACCCGATCGAGGACACGGCCACGCTGTTCGGCCGGGACCGCTGACCCTCGGTTCGGCTGACCCGTCGGGTTCGCGTGAACGACTGAACAATGATCCGTCGTCGCTGATTCCGCCAGGTTGTCAGGTTGTGTCATCAGGTCCCATGGCCTCGCGTCGACGCCAAGGAAGGCGGTGACACATGAAATGGATGACAGCGGATGGTCATCTCATCGAGGAGACGGTCGTCAAGGCCGGTCCCGAGCGTCCGGCACGAGTCCTGCGGGTGACCCGGCAGGAGCGTGCGGTCGGCCAGTATGCGTGCTGGGCCGATCTGATCGTCAATATTGATGTTCGGCGGATGACCGAAGTCGAATGAATGACCTGTTATTGGTGCAGGACTGAGCACGGGTCTGAGATGTCGAGGGCCACTGAGTTCTCCCCGCGAGGCGCCGTTCTGGAGGTCGTCCGTGTGCAACTTTCCGGCTGCAGAATCCTGGGACGAGACCGATCTCGCGGCCTGTGTGATCGGGGGCGTGAGAGAGAACGCCCATCGTCTGGGGGTATTCTGGCGGTCGCATCCCGCGACTCCCGGTTCGAGCGGAGACTGGGTGGAGGTGGTCGATATCGGCGCCGGCCGGCTCGCCATCTGCGTCGGCGACGCGGCCGGACACGGCGAGCAGGCCGCGAGGTTCGCGCGACGGTTTCGGGAGGCGATGCGCNGGCACCTGCTCGCGGGTGAGGAGCCCGAGGCGACCATGCATCGCACGATGAACGATATCGCTGGACCCGGCGATATCGGGGAAATGTTTGCTACCGCTTTTCTCGCCGTCGTCGATGCCCGGTCAGGCCAGGTGGTCTACGTCAACGCCGGGCATCCGCCCGCCCTGCACCTGCCCGGGTCCGCGGCTGGCGGCGGCAGCTGCGCCCGCGAGCCACGGTCGCTCGGTCCGACCGGGCCCATCCTGTCTGACCTTTTCGCCGGAAGCGAGATCTGGTCGTCCCGATCGCTGACCATGGACGTCGGAGACCGCCTACTGCTGTACACCGACGGCATCAGCGAGGCGCGCGACGCGCACGGCACACAGTTCGGGACGGAATCCCTGTCCGCCGGCCGGATCGGAACCGACTCGCCTGACACGTTGCTTGACCGCCTTTTCGCGCAGCTCGCCATCCATGCGCACGGGGTCGACGGGGACGACCGCACGATGGCGATCCTGGCCCGCGATCCACTGGTCGCCCCCGCCGCCGGCTACTCACCGCGCTGTCGGGCCGCGGAGAGGACCCTGGCAGCTGACGGGGCGTCGCGAAGCAGCATTGAGAAGCAGCCTGGTCGGGAGAGACGAGGTCCGTCATGTTCGCGGTACGAATTCACGGGTTCGGCGGTCAGGGCGTGCTGACCATCGCCGAGCTGTTGACCATCGCGGCAGTTACGGAGGGTCGCTACGGACAGGCATCCATGGCCGGCGGGCCGGAACACATCGGCCACCCTACGGTCGCCTGCTGCCGGATCGACGACGATCCATTGCCCGGGTGGGAACCGGTCGTGTTCCCGGATGCGGTCATCGTCCGGGACGCGGCGCTGCTGCACGTCTCCGACGTGTTCCATGGACTCGGGGCGGATGGGTTCATCCTGCTCGACTCGGCACGCGACCTTGACGATTTCGGGCTGCCCAGGCTCACCCGGTACCGGCCCGAGCGGACGATCAGCATGCCCGCCAGCGAGATCGCCCAGCGTGAGCTGGGGCATCCGCTACCGAACACGGCTCTGCTCGGTGGCTTTGCCGCGTTGACCGGAATCGTTTCGATCATCGCGGTCGAGACGGCCATCCGGGAGCGGTTCGCCGGTCGGCTCGCGGACGACGGCATCGAGGCGGCTCGGGACGCCTTTGCGTTCGTCCGCTACACCGAGCGGCGCAGGGCCGGGCTTCTGCCGGTAGCCCAGGCCCAGGAATGAGCCTGGGCGCCGGCAGGCCGTGCCGGCAGTGAGCCTGGGAGCCGGCAGGCCGGCGGCGGAGGTCCAGGTCAGCCGACCTGTGACCTGCTCGACCGTGCGCAGGCCGCGGCCGACGATGGCGGTCTTCTCCACCGGGAAACCAAGGTCGGAAAGTTGGTCGACGGCCCTCTCGGCCTCGCTGTAGGTGTCGAAGGTGGCCACCACCTGCTGCGGCTCGCCTACCCGGTCCACCGGGGTCCCGCCCGGAGCATCATCGAAGCGCGGGTTCCCGCGGTGGAGAAGACCCATCCGAGGCGGAGGTGATCCGGGGCCGAAAGGTGATCCGGGGCCGAAAGGTGATCCGGGGCCGAAAGGTGATCCGAGGTCAGAAGATGATGGTGTGTCCTTCGCGGGATGCGTCGGTGGCGGTGTAGGCGACGCCGTCGACTTTCAGACCGTCCTGATCAAGCAGGGTGATGATGCCGCCCCGGTTGCCCAGCCCGACCGGGGGTGCGAGCGGGATCCGCACGGTGTCCCCGGCTGGCAGGTTGGTGGGCGGAAGGGGGAAACGGTGCCGACCGCTGTCGATGATCGTCCAACCGGTGAGGTCGACGGGCCCTGGGGTGGTGTTGAGCAGGGTGACGGACTCGGCTTCCGGTGCCGGTCCGATGGGGTTGACCAGGGCGGCGACGATGCGCAGGCGCCGGTCGGGTTCCCCGGGGGCTGGTTGGCCGCCCGGTCCGGCCGATGGAACGGCGCGCAGGGTGTGGCCGGTCGTGTCGTCGGTGTGCCAGGCCTGGCTCTGGAAGGCCAGGAACAGTGCTGTCCAGCGGCCCGCGGTGGGGAAGTGGAAGAGCAGGGCACCGTCCTGCCAGCTGCCGTCGTCGGCGATGAAGCGACCGCTGTTGCCCTGGTTCATGTGGNCGTCATGCACGCCGTTGCCGGGTACGAAGCCAAAGATCTTGTCTGGTTTCGTGGGCTCGGGCCCCCATCGCTGGCCGAAGGCGTAAATGTGGCTGGTCGGATCGGCGGTCGCACGCTGGACGTGGTGGTCGAGGCGGTCGGCGAGGTCGTTGTCCGGGCCGGGGCGGTCGGGGGGGAGCGCGTGCAGCCCGGTGCGATCGAACAGGTTGCCCCGGACGAAGTCCAGGGCGAGACCGCCGGGCCTGGACTTCAGGGGGGTGAACCCGTCGGGCAGGTCAACGAGGCGGTCGAGGATCGGATGGTGGAACTCCTCGACCGCGATGTACAGCAGTTCGGACGGGGGCTGGGCGGACAGAACGTTTACGGCGACTCGGAAAGAGCCACCACCCTCGACGTGTATCTGGTAGTGCGGGCTGTCGTGCCCGCCCTCCCTGCGCCGGTCGAGTAGCCGGCCTTTCAAGACGCCGTAGCCTGCCAGCGGCATAACATTTCCCCGATTTCCGCGGCGATGAAAAGATCCGGCTGAACGATATCATTCCCGTCTGGCCAGGCGGGTGCGGCGGGGGGAGCTCACCTATCGGTTGGTCTGCGGTCACCCAACGGTGATGCGGGCCGCCTGCGGGCCGGCGGCCGACCCCCATCATGGAGGGACGGTCATGAAAAGGCGGTGATTCATGGTCGGCGTGGCGCCCGGGCGGTTACCGCCGGAGTGTCTCCAGGCGGGATACAAGGTCCGTAGGCGGCGGCATGTCGCGCATTTCCCGGCGTGTCTCGCCTACGGCGAGATCAGGGTCGGCGACGATCTCATCCCGGCCGACCTACGGGCCAGGCCGCTCGCCGCTCCCGGCTGAGGGCGAGGGTCGCCGCGTGCAGCCCGGCCATGCCGTGTACCCCGGCGCCGGGAGGGGTGGCGGCGGAACACAGGTAGACGCCGGGCAGCGGCGTCGCCCAGGGGCGTGGCGAGAGCACCGGCCGGGCGACCAACTGGCGCAGGTCGGCGGTGCCACCGCCGATGTCGCCGCCGATCTCGTTGGCGTTGTGCGCCTCCAGCGCCGTCGGTCCCATCACGTGGCGGGCGAGCACCCGGTCGCGGAATCCGGGGGCGAAGCGTTCGACCTGGGACTCGAGCGCGTCGGTCATGTCGACGCTGGAGCCCAGTGGGACATGGCAGTAGGCCCACCCGGTGTGCCGGCCGGCCGGGGCGCGGCTCGGGTCGGCGGCGCACGCCTGAACGAACAGTACGAACGGCCGGTCTGGATGGTGGCCGCGGGCGACGGCCCGCTCGGCCGCGGCGATCTCGGCGAGCGTGCCGCCCAGGTGCACGGTCGCCGCCCCGGCGACCGCCGGATCGCGCCAGGGCACCGGTCCGTCGAGCGCCCAGTCAATCTTGAAAACTCCCGGTCCGTACCGGTATCGGCCGAGCGCGGCGCGGTAGCGGCCGGGCAGCGCGGCGTCGGCGACCGCGAGCACCTGGCGAGGGGTGAGATCGAGCAGCACGGCCCGCGCGGGCGGCAGTTCCGACAGGCTGGTCACCGGGGCGCCGGTGACCAGTTCGCCGCCGAGTTCGCGCAGCCGGGCGACCAGGGCCTCCGCCAGTGATGATGATCCACCGACGGCTACCGGCCAGCCGACCTGGTGCGCGAGCACCCCGAGGAACAGCCCGTAGCCTGCGGTGACCGGGCGATGTAAATCGATCATGGAATGGGCGGCGAGCCCGGCGAACAGCGCTCGCGCCGCCTCACCGCGCAGCGCGGCGCGGGCGAGCGCGGTCGCGGACCACAGCCCGCGCACGCCGAACCGGGCGAGGGTCAGGGGCGCGGCGGGCGGCAGGTCGAACGGTGCCAGCACGCCCTCGGCCAGCCGCGAGCCGTCGGACGCCAGCCGGCGCCAGCCGGAATCGACGCCGTCCCGGTCGGCGAGGCCCGCCGCGGTGGCGTCGAGGTCGCGGCGCAGCAGCGCCGCCGGGCCGTCGTCGAGCGGGTGGGCGAGCGGCACCGGCGGATGCGCCCACCGAAGCCCCTCGGTCGGGGTCGGGCCTGCGGTGGGGGTCGGGTTCGCGAAGGACGCCGGGTCCGCGTAGGACGCCGGGTTCGCGGAGGACGTCGGGCCTGTGCCGAAGGCGCGCAGTGCGGGGGAGGCGAGCGCGAGCGGCAGGACGGTTGCGCACACGTCGTGCCGGAAGCCGGACAGCGTCAGCTCTTCTGTTCGCAGCCCACCACCGGGAGTGCCCGCGGCCTCCCGGACGAGTACCCGCCAGCCGGCCTCGGCCAGCGTCAGGGCGGCGGTCAGCCCGTTTGGACCGGCCCCGACGATCACCGCGTCGAAGCTGTCCGTGCTCACGGTGCACCTCTTCCATGCGGATTCCAGGCACGATCGTGCCGCCGCCGGGCATCGAGCCCGAACGTGATGCCCGCCCGAACGTGATGCCCGCCCGAACGTGATGCCCGCCCGTCCGGCCGCGACCCGGGGCCGCCGTCGCGCCGCTGGTCCGAGCCCAGGAGCAGATGCCACAGAAGGTGTCCAGCGTCACGCATAAATGGGGCGTCTGTCACAGAGGGAAACTCGACTGTGGACTCGCACGTTGAGATCTGTGCATCATTAGTCACTTTCCGTTTCTGCGGGTCCAGGGTGGGCGTCGGATGTGGTCGGACCGCGGTGTCCGACGGGCGCCGGCAAACCGTCGCCAATGGTCACACTTCGGGGCCGATCTCCGACGAGACNCCCGTCCCGCCGCATCGAACTCGAGGAGGATGCCATGNCCGCTTCGGTTTCCCCGCCGTCACCGTCCCGGCACAGCCATTCGCCGCCCATGTCCGGGTCCACCGCCAAGAACGTGCGCCGGACCCGGGGTGACCACAACCCCCTGCGCCCCGATCTCCAGGCCTCCCTGGTCGTGTTCGTCGTGGCGTTGCCCCTGTCGCTGGGCATCGCCGTCGCCTCGGGGGCGCCGGTCGCAGCGGGTCTCCTCGCCGCGGTGATCGGCGGCGTCGTCGCCGGCGCCCTCGGCGGTGCGCCGTTGCAGGTGAGCGGGCCGGCCGCCGGGCTGACCGTCATCGTCGCCGACCTCGTCCACACCTACGGGTGGCGCGTTACCTGTCTGATCACCGCAGGGGCCGGGATTCTGCAGATCCTGCTCGGGCTCTGCCGGGTCGCCCGCGCCTCCCTGGCCGTCTCGCCGGCCATCGTCCACGGGATGCTCGGCGGCATCGGGCTGACGATCGTCCTCGGCCAGTTCCACGTGGTGCTGGGCGGACAGGCCGAGAGTCACGCCTGGGAGAACGTCGCGGCAGTGCCCGAGGCGATCATCGATCCGCACGGTTTCGCGACCCTCGTCGGCTTCGTCACCATCGCCACGATCCTGCTCTGGCCCCGGTTGCCGAAGAGGCTGCCGANCGCCGNCCGANCCANCCCCGCCTATCTCGCGGCGGTCGTGACGGGCACCCTGCTCGCTGCCGTCGCGGGCTTCGACCTGCCCAGGGTCGACCTGCCCTCGTCCCTGTTCGACGCGGTCGCCCTGCCGGGCCTCCCACACGGCGACTGGTCCGGCATCGCGCTGGGCGTCGTCACCGTGGCCATCGTCGCCAGCGTCGAGTCCCTGCTCTCGGCCGTCGCGGTGGACCAGCTTGCCACCACCCGAGGCTGGCGGGGGCCGCGCGTCGACCTCGACCGCGAGCTGCTCGGGCAGGGCTCGGCGAACCTCGTCTCGGGCCTGGCCGGCGGGTTGCCGATCACCGGGGTGATCGTGCGCAGCTCCACCAACGTCGCCTCCGGCGGGCGTACCCGGAAGTCTGCCGTCCTGCACGGCGTCTGGGTGCTGCTGTTCGCCGTGTTCCTGGGCCGCATGGTGGAGTGGGTCCCGCTGTCCGCCCTCGCCGGCCTGCTCGTCGTCGTCGGTGCGCGGCTGGTCAACGTCGCGCATCTGCGCCACGTCCGCCGGCACGGGGAGCTGCCCGTCTACCTGGTGACAATCGTCGGTGTCGTCGCCCTCGACCTCCTGCAGGGCGTCGCCCTGGGTCTGCTCACCGCGCTCGCCCTGGTCCTGCGCCGGGTGCTGTGGTCGAGTGTCCGGCTGGTCCGCACCGGCGAGCTCTGGCAGGTGGAGGTCGAGGGGACGCTGAGCTTCCTGTCCCTGCCCCGCCTCGCGCGGATCCTGGGCCGTATCCCCGCCGGTGCCCCCGTCTCGATCGAACTCATCGTCGACTACCTTGATCACGCCGCCTATGAGCATCTGCGTGGCTGGTGCGCGAACCACGAGGCGTCCGGCGGGACGGTGAGCGTCGACGAGATCGGCCAGGTCTGGTTCCGCCGGCCGGCCGAGGTCGCGGAGCAACGGCGCCGCACCGTCGTCCCGCACCTCCCGCGCTGGTTCGCGCCCTGGTCGCAGTGGCAGGAACTGGAACTCGCCTCGTCATCGTCTGATTCCCCTTCGTCTGATTCCCCTTCGTCGGGATCGCGGTCTTCGGATTCCCAGCCCGCCGGCGTCACTCCGCCGGCGATCCACCCAGTCCAGGGCCCGGACCCGGCGGCGTCGGTGCCGGCGCAGGCCTCCCCCGACCGGACATTCGACCACGTCAGCACGATGCTGTTCGGGGTGAACGAGTTCCACCGGCGGGCCGCCCCGCTCCTGCGGGGCACCTTCGACGCGCTCGCCGGGGGACAGCAGCCCGGCGCCCTGTTCCTCACCTGCGCCGACTCCCGCATTGTTCCCAACATCATCACCAGCAGCGGTCCCGGCGACCTGTTCACGATCCGTAATGTCGGGAACATCGTCCCGGTGGNCGACCCCGCCGGATCCGACCCGGACGCGCCCTTGCGGCGCAGTGGTGACCTGTCGGTGACCGCCGCGCTGGACTACGCCGTCGACGTCCTGCGGGTGCCCTCGCTCGTGGTGTGCGGCCACTCCGGCTGTGGCGCCATGCAGGCGTTGCTGTCCGGCACGCTCGACGGCGCACCCGACTCGGCCCTGGCGGGCTGGCTGTCGCACGCCGCCGCCTCGCTTGAGCGGACGCCCCCCGCCGGCACGGAGGATCTGCCCCCGGTGGAAAGGCTGGGCCGCGCCAACGTGGCGCAGCAGTTGGAGAACCTGCGCGCGCATCCGGCCGTGCGCCGTGCCCTGGCACGCGGCACGCTGGAACTCGTCGGCCTGTACTTCGACATCGCCGACGCGCGCATCTGGGTGCTCGAGGAGTCGACCGGCCGGTTCGTCGACCCGATGGACGCGTTGCCGACGGCGGTCATCGGGACCGGCTCGCGTCGCCGGTGGGACGCACCGGTGCGGGTGCCCGCACCCATGGTCGCGGTCGGCGCGGGTCCTGCCGACGAGCAACCGCCGCCCGCCGGCCGGCGGGCCCGGTGGCTCGGCCTGCCGCGGTAGTGCCGCAGCGGTGAAGGGCCGCCGATCGCCCGGGGCCCTGGATCCCAGGATCCGGGATCCAGGGATCCGAGGTGCTGACCCCGCGGATGCACCGATGGTCGGCGACGTCGACCGTTTGATGACGTCGACTGTTTGATGACAGAGAGTTGCCGAGGGTTAGGCGCGGTTTCAAGACCGGAGACCGTTACCAACCCTCGGCGATTCGCCGTCGCGCCAGTTCGCCGTCGCGCCAGTTCGCCGTCGCGCCAGTTCGCCGTCGCGCCAGTTCGCCGTCGCGCCAGTTCGCCGTCGCGCCAGTTCGCCGTCGCGCCAGTTCGTCCGCGGGGGTCACGAGGCCGGGATGACCCGCTCCGGGTAGTCCAGCCAGGATGTCTGACCGTCGGGGGTGACGGTGAGCCCGAAGCGGGCGCAGGACGGCCGCCCTGCGTTCACCCACCAGTCGTAGGCCATTTCGAGTTCGTCCCACAACCGTCGTGGCCCATACTGGGTGACCTCGTGCCCGTCCGACTGCCCGTCCGACCCGGCGGTCAGTGACGCCCACGAATGTGACGCCGCGTGGGACAGCAGAAGTGTTCTCGCCGGGCCGCCTTCCTCGATCTGCCCGGTGGTGCAGCCGGGCAGCCACAGGCCGACCGCGAATCCGGCCGCGGCGTCCGCGAAGGGCTCATCCAGATACCGGCAGGTTGTTCTGACGNCGGCGTCGTCCTCGCCGAGCCACCAGACGGGTCTGTCGGCCCGTTGGCCGCGCAGCCGCATGAAACCCGCATCATCATGAAAATGGCCCGAGGCGGTGCCGTCCGCGACGGTCAATGACAGCAGCGCCCCACCGAACTCGCTCGTGAACGGCAGCACGATCCGCCCGCCCGGCCGGGTCTGCGTGATCCAGGGGTAGGGAACGGTAACCACCGACGCCGTGGCGATGATCCGGTCGTAGGGAGCCCGATCGGGAANCCCCGCCGCGCCGTCCCCGACGACCACCGTCACCGGACGGCCGATTCTGGCGAGGACCGCGCGGGCGTGCCCCGCGATTCCCGGATCGATCTCGATGGTGGTGACCTGGCCGGTCGGGGTCCGCTCGGCGAGCAGCGCCGCGTTATAGCCGGTCCCGGTACCGATCTCGAGGACGTTCATCCCGTCCCGCACATCGAGGAGGTCGAGCATCCGGGCCATGACCCACGGCGCGCTGCTGGAACTGGTCGGTATGACGCCCCTACCGTCGTACCTGCCCGTCCCGTCGTCGACCTGCGTCGTGATCCCGTCGTCGCCGCGGCACAGCTCCGACCACCGCTGTGGATCATCCTGGCGCCGGAGCGGGACCAGGAAGAACCCGTCCTCGTCCCGGACCCAGATCTCATCCGGGATGAAATCCTCGCGGTTCACCCGGCGGACGCTCACGCCTTCCCTGAGCCCTTGCACACGCCGCAGGAGACGGTCTCGTTCTTGCCGTCGCTGGTCACGGTGATCTTCCCGCTGCCGTTGCAGGTCGGGCAGGCTACCGGTTTCGCGTGCTTACCCACCCGACCGCCTCTCACCCGGGGTCATCTAGCCACCTGGGGCCACCTGGGGGTTCGGACCCACGGCCATGATTCCATCCGGACGGTGCCGCGCGTCAAGGGGCCGCGGCAGCCTCGTGNCCGGGCCGGGAAACCGGTCGAACCTGACGATTCNGATGCGATTTTCACTCGACCTCCAAGCGAGCGGTGGGTGATGACGCCGCTGCGTTCGGGCGGGTCGCCCACGATGCTGTAGTCGGGCAGAACGGTCACCCCGAGCCCCTGGGCGACCATGAGCTTTCCCATCCGCGCGCCGGCGCCGATGGACGCCGGACCCGGCGGATCTCGCTAAAGCGGGCGGCAGACGTGTGTCAAGGTCCAGTCGGTTCCGGTTCCGGTTCCGGTTCCGGTTCCGGCCGCGGTCCTGGTCGCGGTCGCGGCACTCTCCGTTTTCGGCTGCGTGCCGGTCGTGCCGTCATGACCGCCCGCGCCGATCCGATGGTGCAGGAGGGTCGCCGTCAACGGGGCGACGTCGATCCGCCAGAACATCTCGACCGGGCAGCGCAGGGCGGCCACGAGCACGCCCCGGATGACCGCCGGATGGGTCACCGCGATGATGTGGCTCGGTTCGGTGCTTCGCCGGACCAGCCAGTTCTCGACGCGGCTGAGCAAGCTCAGTAGGGATTCGCCGCCCGGCGGGGCCACCGCCGGATCGCTGTGCCACCGGCGCAGCTCGTCCGGGGGAATCTCGTCCAGGCTGCGCCCCCGCCAGGCCCCGACGTCCAGGTCGCGCAGGGCCGGATCCACCTCGGGGACGACGGGTAGGCCCGGGGCCCGCGGGATGGTGACGTCACCCTTGCGGGCACCGAGGCCCAGGGCGGCGGCGGTCTGACAGGCCCGCGCGGATCCGTCGCAGAGCACCCGTCCCGTCGCGGGAAGCGCGCCAGCCGCTACCGCCTCGGCGGCGCCGGCGGCTCGGTGCAGCCCGTCGGCGTCGAGAGGCTCGTCGATAGGGAACCGGGCGGCCCGCAGGGCCACGGTCGGCGCGCAACTAACCAGGGCCAGCCGCACCGGCGGCACCGATCGCACCGATCGCGCTGGTGGGGGCCGCGGTACGTCGGAACGCGCGTTCGGTCAACGTGCCGAACAGCAGGCCGATGGCCGCCCAGACGGTCGCCTGGATGGCGAGCGAGGCGANCCGNAACCGCCACAGCACGTCGGCCGGGAAGCCCTCCGGCGTCTCGTGCACGTGGGGCAGAACGGCGTAGACGACGCCCAGGACCACCAGCCCGCCGACGGCGGCGGCGATCGTCGCGTTCCAGCCGCCGAGCCGGCCGGTGAGCCGCCGCGCGGCCACACCCGTCCCGACCACGACGATCACCGAGATCAGGATCATGAGGAAGTACAGGACGGTCCGCCGGCCGATCGTGTCGGGATTGCCGATCGCGGGGGGATTCGCCGGGTACTTCAAATCGGGCAGGAGGTAGACCGCGGTGAACCCGGCGAGGGCGACCAGGGCGGCCGTCCCGCGGGGCCCGAGGGTGCCCAGGCGGCCCTGCACGCACGCGTACGCCAGGGCGAACATGCCGCCGATGGCGACGGAGAAGAGCAGCAGACCGGTGAACAGACCGAGCGTCGACTGCACGGTCCGGGACACCGGCTCGGACTCCTCGTGCGCGTGAGCGGCGAGACCCACCGCCTCGTGCGCATGAGTGGAACTCTCGCCCGCCGACTCGAAGGTGATCGCGTGACCGATCTGGCTCTCGCCGAGGGTCTTCGCGACGATGAAGGCGAGCACGGCGGCGACCAGACCGACGAGCATGCCACGGATCAACAGTGTTCGTGCCACAGCGTCTCCTCGCTGGAACAGATCGGGAGGAGGCGTTAGTGGCAGGGGAAGCCGAGCAGGNGGCGGGCGTCGTGCACGAACTCGTGGACGTAGTTCCCGCCGAAGATTGACAGCGCGCCCTGCTCGGCGCCGACGAAGTACAGCCCGAGCAGCGCCAGCAGCCCGCCGAAGAGCAGGAAGGGCACCAGCTCACGCATCGGCAGGGCCGGCAGGGCCGGCAGGGCCGGCTGGGCGAGCGGNGCGGGGGNGACGGCGGGGNGCGCCATGAGGAGAACCTCCACTGGAATCACGCGTTCCACGGGTAGGACGGGTTCGGGCAATGGGTCTGACTTCCGAGACCGTCCAGGACGGACGGGCCGATCACAGTGGCGCGACCATGCCGGAATCACACCGGCTTCCATCACACGAACATGTAGAGATAAACAGCGCTATGTAATCCTGTCAAGTTTTATGGGCCGCCAGGATGGCTGGACGGGCCCGGGTGCGGTCCCGTGGGGCATGCTGGTGTGCATGACGACGACGCTCGCATCGACCCTGGTGCCCCTGACCGCGCGTGATCACGGTGATCACGGTGACGAGAGTGACGCACCGAGCGGGCTCGCGGGCACCGTCGCGTCCTGCTGCACGCCGTTGGCTCGCACCCCGCTGTCCGCGGAGGACGCCGAACGTCTCGTCGGTGTGCTCAAAGCGATCGCCGTTCCCGCCCGGCTGCGGCTGCTGTCGATGATCTATGTGCGGGAGGGTGGTGAGGCGTGCGTCTGCGAACTGACCGAGCCGCTCGGGCTGACCCAGCCGACCGTCAGCCACCACCTGAAGGTTCTTGTCGCCGCCGGCCTGATCAGCCGGGAGAAGCGTGGCGTGTGGGCCTACTACCGACTCGTGCCCGGAGCGCTGCCCGCGCTCGCCACGGTCTTCGCTCCGGCCGCCGCTCCAGACGCCGAGTGAGACGACTACCGAGTGAGACGACCGCCGGGCGGGACCTGCGCATCGCGGCCGGCGGTGGNCAGAGGGGCCAGCAGCGGTCAGGGGCCAGCAGCGGTCAGGGGAGCCAGGAGACGGTGGCGCAGCCGAGCTGATGCCGGATGGGGCCGTCGGGCCCGGCGTTCGTGGCGTAGGCGCACACCGTGTGCGGGACGGCGCTCGTGATGACGGTGGTCTCGAAGCCGTGGTCGGGGCCGGCGTCGGGGTAGAAGCGGGCGACGTCCGGTCGGGAGGTGTCCGCGGTGGCGGTGGTGGCGGTGGTGGCGTCGAGAGTGACCGTGACGATGAGGGGGTCGGCGGGGNCGTCGGGGNCGTAGGTCCAGCCGGCGACGCGGACGCTGCTCCAGCCGGCGGTGATCCACGGGTTGGGCGTCGCGAGGTCGAGGTAGCCGAGGGGCGTGTGGTCGACGGCGGGCGCGTCCACGGTCGCGGTGGCGCAGCCGAGGCTCCGCCGGTGGAAGGAGCCGAGCGGGCCGATGTTCACCGCGGCGGTGCAGACGGTGTGGGTGCCGGGTGCGGCGGCCACGGTGGTGTCGAAGCCGTGGTCGGGGCCGGCGCCCGGGTGGGCCCGGGCGACGTCGGGACGGGAGCGGTCGGCGACGACACTGGCGGTGGCGACGTCGTCCAGAATGATCGTTACGGCCAGGGGGNGGGNGAGGTCCCCCGGGTCGATGGTCCAGCCGGCGACGCGGATGCCGGCGGGGGATGCGTCGGCGAGATCGAGAAAGCCGAACGGCGGCGCATCGTCCCCATCGGGACAGGTTTTCTCGGTTTTCCTGATCTTCCCCGTCTTCCCCACGTCGCTGGACCCGGCCGTCGGGCAGGCGCCGGCCACGGCGGATCCGGCCAGGCCGACGCCGATCAGGACGGTGGTGAGAGCGAGGATGCTGATCATCGCGACGGCGGTACGTACGGGCGTTCGATGCGGCGCGATGGCGATGATCGTCACCCNCTCCCCTCACGCTCAAGGTGTGAACTGAAAGTAGCATCTCCATTGCTATCGGTCGACAACCGTGAAGGTTTTGTTGCATGTTGCATCCACGTCGCCGCCATGCGCATTCTGCGGGTGCGGTGTCCGTACGGCCATGGAGCGGTGGGGCGGCGACTGGNCCCGGCTCGCCGACCGCCGCTGTTACCAGACCTGGATCAGCCAGCTCGGTCTGGCGGGGGACCCGTGGACCGGTCGCGGGACCGGATAGCCGAGAAAGCCTGCCGCGATCGTGCGCCCGCTCCCCGACTCGGCGGCCAGCCGAACCGGGAGAACGGTTCCGCCCGCAGATGCAGACGGATGATCTCCCTGCTGTACGCCAGGGTGTCGGCCGGCAGATCGTCCGGTGGGTGCCAGGCGAGGGCGGAGCAGGTGGCTGGCTCCCGATTGGTGGGCTCGCCGCTCCACCGCGACACCAGGAAGCCGAAACCGATACGAGCGTCGCTGTCCGGCGGAAGGGCATGCGTGATACCCGCGAAAGCGACATCCTCGGGTTCGACCCCGATACCGAGCTCCTCGTCGAGCTCCCGGATCACCGCGGTCACGACGTCCTCGGCGGGCTCGATCCGTCCGCTGGGCAGCGCCCAGCAGCCGCTTCCGTAGATGCCTCCCGCGCGTTTCGTCAGGAGCAGGCGGCCGTCCCGTATCAGTAGCGCAAGAACGTCGACCGGGGTCCGGTGTTCGTGCCGCATGATCCTCCTCGTGCTCTTCTTCCCGCGGACCGACTCGAGGCCCGTGACCGGGAAACGTAGCGCGCAGGGCCCCGTCCTTCAGAGCGAAGATTCAGCAGGGATTCGGCTGGCGCTCAGCGGCAGGGTGGCCCTGTTCCGCACATGCGCATCCTGGTGGCGGATGACGACCGGAGTCTGGTGGCGCGACTGCGGGCGCTGCTGCGCCGTGGTGGTGGGGAACGCCCGGTCGTCCTGGCGGCTGGCGACCTCCGGCTCGACCCGCGTCGCACCGGGCCTGGCGGGGTGAGTCACCGGTCGAGCCGACGCCACGGCAGTTCTCCCTCCTGGAGTTCCTGACGCGCCGTCCCCGTCCCATACCGACCGGTGGGTAGGGCGGTGGCACGGGACGGGGACGGTAACCATCCCGGCTACATCCTCGTCTGCCGGCCAGCCGCCAAGGCTGGATGGTCACCATCCAGCAAGCCGATCCTACAGAACCGAGGACGCCTCACCGCCGGACACGCCGAGGCGGTTCAGGCATTTTTCCGGGAGATTCCTCGCGCCTTGGCACTATAGGGCTTGGTGGAGCTGAAGAGTATGTTCCCGACCGTGTTACGGTGGGCGAGGGTGTTCTATTCTGCAAGAAGATTAAGGATAGATTTCTTGGTGTGGAATCAGGACTTTTCAAGCTAGCAGGCTTAGCACTTTAGTTGGAGTCCAAGAATGAGTTGTGCTGTAGCCAGGATATATATGCTTTCTATTATTAGCCTGTTCTTGCTAGGCTTCCTAGCTGTTAGCTTTTTTGCCTACGGCGTCGAGCCTGGGCGGAATCTCAAGGAGACGCCCTCGTTTCTGAAGGAACGTACAACTCGATACATGGACATAGGTGATACACGGCTCCACTATCTGAAGCAAGGCGCTGGTAGACCTGTCATTCTCCTGCATGGCGGTGGCACCTGGCTGTATTCTTTCCGGAAGAACATCGATGAACTTGCCCGGGAGCATACTGTGTATGCCCTGGATATGCCCGGGCATGGTTTCACCACCTACCAGGATCCTGCTACGCTCACCTTGGCCGGATTCGCGACGCTCCTGAAAGATTTTTTGGCAAAGCAAGGAATTGTCCAGGCTGATTTTATTGGGAGTTCATGGGGTGGCGGTTGGGCGCTTTATTTTGCCGAGGTTTACCCTGATGAGGTCGGCAGGATAGTGCTCATTGATGCTACGGGGACGGCGGAGATCGCGGCTCACGACGGGAGCTCCTGGAAGTACCTGTCGTATCCGCTGGTAGGCGAGTTGCTCGTACACTTCTTTTCTTTTGGCAACGTCAGGAAGGATATACACGAAAATCTCTTCAGCAACCCATCGGCCGTATCTGACGCGGAGATTCGCCAGATATATATTCCTATCACTTATTCTCGCAACCTCAAAGCTCAGTACATCCTGCAACGTAATTTGAACTGGAGCGAAGTCGACCGGCATCTCGAAAAGGTACACAACGAGACTCTTGTGATCTGGGGCAAGGATGATCGTTACATACCAATAAAATTTGGCCAGAATCTTGAGGCAAGGCTTCCAAACGCCCGCTTCGTCTCCATAGAAAATGCCGGCCACCTACCGCATGAAGAGCAGCCGGAAAGGGTCAACGCACTCTTGTTGAAATTTCTTCAATAATGGCGCATCCTGCAAGGAAGTGTCAACTCCGGTATGCCGTGTCGGGCGTGTCCTGGCCTGGCCGGTAAATCTTAGTGTCATGCGGGATACGGCGGTGTCACGCGGGNTACGGNATGGNTATGGAATGGCGCCGTCTACCTCACGCCGGCCCGTCCGGGGCGGCGGCGCGGCGCCGTAGGGAGGGCAGCCACCAGTTGTACTTCCCGGCTATCAGGAGTGTGGCGGGCGCCAGGACGAGCCTGATCAGCGTGGCGTCGAGCAGCACCGCGACGCTGAGGCCGAAGCCATACTCGCGCAGCATCAACGTTGACGAGAGCATCATCGTCCCCAGTNTNCCCGCCATAACCAGGCCGGCAGCGGTGATTACCCGGCCGGTGTCCACGATAGCTGTCGTCACCGCGTCGGCGTCACTGCTTCCCTGCCGGGTTATTTCTCGGATCCGGGTTATCAAAAAGATTTCGTAGTCCATGCCGAGACCCATCATGAGGATCACCAGGAAGATTGGTAGGTCGTTGATGACGGGTTCATCGAGCCAGCCGGCGAAGACCGCGAGCGTGGCGCCGAGTGCCCAAATGTTGCTGAGCGCGATCGTCAGGATCAGCCGGATCGGGACCAGGATGGATCGTAATGCGAAGGTCAGCAGCACTATGACGCCGGCGCACACAAAGGCGATCATCTTCCAGAAGGACGATGTCAGCGCCGCATCGTATTCTTGGTCGATGACGGTGGCACCACCGACCTGAGCGTTGTCGATGGTACTGTCGGCGACCAGCGTGGTCAGCGTCCGGATCGTCGACCTCGCCTGCTCCGACAGTGGGTCCCCAGCCAGCACGATGGACAGCCGCAGGGCGCCGTCCGGGGCCAGAAAGTCCTGTCGGACGTTTTGTGGTAGCGCCGACGTGTCCTCCCAGGACAGCTTCGTGCCCGTGGGGCGGGACAGGCTCGAAACGGAGACCACGCCGGGAGTGCGGGCGATCGCGTCGCTTAGGCTGTCCAGTCGCTGCCAGCCGGCAAGGGTGAGAGTGTCGCCTCGGTGACCGTTGTCGCCGATGTCACCGACGACGGTCGTCGGCTGCAGCAGGCCGGGTTGCCAGTGTTCGGCGATAAGGTTGTAGCCGCGGCGGGCGTCTGTGTCCGGGCTCAGCGCGACCGGGTCGGAGGTCAGCCGGTGGGATCCCAGGAGGACAATGATGGGGATCGTCGCCAGCACGAACACCGCGACGACGGCGACGGGTGCCCGTCGCGGCAGCACGGCCAGCCGTCGCAGCAGGTTGGTCAGCCAGCCCTTGGACTCCATATCCGTGAGCGGCCGGACACCGAGCAGGAAGAATTTGTCGCCCAGCAGAACCAGCAGCGCCGGTGTGATCGTCAGTGCGGCCAGCAGCATCACCGGGATGCCCGCGAGCCCCCCATAGCCGAGCGGCGGGATCCAGTCGACCGGTGAGAGCAGGGTTGCGGCGAACGCGAGGATGACGGTGCTTCCCGCGAGGGCAATGCTTTCACCGGCGTGGATGGTGGCGTTGACGACGGCTTCTTTCGGGTCGCGGCCAGCCAGGCGTTCCTGCCGATATCTGGAGGACAGCAACATGCTGTAGTCGACGCCAGCACCGAGCATGACGAAGGTCATGATTGTCGTGGTGAACTGGGTTAGTTCCACCTGGCTGCCGACGGCGTACAGCCATGCCTGGCTGATCGTCATGGCGAGCCCGATCATCGTCAGGGTGAGGACTGCCGGAACGACGGCACGGAAGAACAGCAGCAGAACGATGATGATGATGATGTAAGCCGCGTACTCCATCTTCGCGTTGTCGGCCTCGGCCTTGTCGTACGTGTCCTTGATCAGTGCCAGTTCGCCGGTGACGGCGGCGTGCACCGGGGAGGCCGGGCCCAGCCGGGCTATGTCCGCGGCCACAGTGCGGCGCAGCGCTGTCAGGTCCGGGTCAGGTCCATGCCTCGAGTAGGCGACGGTAACGAGTGACGCCCTGTGGTCATCGGAGATCAGGCTGGCGGCGTCCACCGGCACGGGGAAGTCCGCCCAGTCCGTCTCCTCGGCCAGCGTGCCGGCCAGCTTCGGCCATTCCGCCTGGTCGGTACGTGCGGCCCGTTGCAGGAGTGGAACCAGCGCCGCGGGCACCTGACCCGTGGCCCGCGCCTGGGCCAGGCGGCCCATGGCCTCCTCGGTGCTCGGTGGCGGCGTACCCGCCGGCGCGAGCACGTGGCGCATCGCGGCCAGGAGAGCGTCGCGGTGCAGCGTGTACGGCGACGTCGTGCTCATGACTGAGCCATCGTGGACGAGTGGCTGTAGCGAGGCGTCCAGCATGCCCATCAGCCGCCGCGAACTCGCGGCGGTCACATCGGGCGCACTGAGCACGATGAGGGTTTCCCGCTCGGAGTGATGCGGGAATGCCTGTACGAGCCGTTGCGCTACGGCGTCGCCGACCGAGCCGGGCACGATCTTCGAGCTGCCCTGCCGGGACTGTACCTCGGAGAGCTTGAGCGCGAACGGCGCGCAGGCCCCGATAGCGACGAGCCAGAGGACGATGACGACCACGGGGTGTCTGACCACGGCCCGGGCGATCCGTCCCAGCACCGGANGGGNGGANGGGGAAGGCGTCGACTCCGATCCGATCCCGCCAGTCCCAGAGTTCACTGGATCCCATTCGCCTTGGTGACGCCCGGCTGGACGGGAGCTGCCGGCTCCGGTGTGGTCTCGGCGACGACCACGACGAACGGATGGAGGAGTGTGAGGCCCCCCGGCCGGCTGGCCTGCTTGCGTAGCGCCTCTGTCAGTTTGCCTCTGACGTCGTCTTCGCGGGACATGTCGAACGAGTCCCGGAAGCCGGCGCCGGCGCCGGACCGTTCCACCCACTCTACGGCTTCCTCGGCGGTGGCCACCGGCCAGCGCTGTTCACCCTCATACTGGTTGATTACCCGCAGTTCGCCCTTGCGCATCCACCTGGCCACCGTCTCGGCGTCCTTCGGCAGGGCCACCCGCACCATCGCGGTGAGCAGAGTCGGCTCGTCCGCGACGACGTCTTCGAAAGCCTTGCGCAGCGAGGCCAATGCGTCCGCGCGGGACTCGATGATGCCGATCCGNCCTCCTGGGCGGAGCACCCGCCGCGCCTCGCGGAACAATTGGGAGGGCTTGCTATAGCAGATCGCCCAACCGCAGACGATCGCGTCGGCGCTGTTGGTCGCCTGGGCCTTGAGGAACTCCAGCATGTCGCCCTGCTGCCAGCTGACATCCTTGGAGGCTTGGCCGAGCGTCTCCATCTTGGCCTTCGCGACGGCCAGCATCCCCGGGGACTTCTCGATCACCCGCAGCGAACCGAGGCCCTGCTGCCGGATCCGAATCTGTTCGGACAGGTGACCCGTGCCGCATG
This sequence comes from Frankia sp. CeD, assembly GCF_000732115.1. Lineage (NCBI taxonomy): Bacteria > Bacillati > Actinomycetota > Actinomycetes > Frankiales > Frankiaceae > Frankia > Frankia sp. CeD. Next base: position 14,893 of record NZ_JPGU01000032.1, on the reverse strand, counting down.
CCAGCTCGATGACGTCCATCCCCGGGGCGATCCCCACCAGGTCCAGCATCGCCGTCGAGTTCGGGCCCATGAGGGCGGTGAACGCCTCGTCATAGGTGCTGCTGGCGATGTCGTAATCAGGTGTGGTGTCGGCAACGGCGCGGGTGAGTAGGAGACGGGCGGCGCGCAGCGCCAGACCGGCTCGGCTCATAGCAACTCCCAGTGGATCGCGAGCAGAAGGACGGGATGTCTTTTCGGTGAGGTGGATGCCCGACCGCAGCCGGGCATCCTGGCTCGGACGTCAGGTGACGGAGCGGCGCTGCGCCGCGGTCAGGATCAGGACGGCGCCCAGGACGAGAACCGCCGCCATGCCGGTAAGCGCGGTGGTGACGCTGCTGAAGCCGGTACCCAGCGCGCCGAGCAGAGGGCCGCTCATCATCCCCACGGCATAGGCGATGTTGAACATCGCGAAGATGGCCCCATGCCCGNCCCCCCGCCGTTCCGCCGCTGCGGTGAGAATCCCCAGCGCAGGGATGAGGACAAAGGAGAAGCAAACGGCGAACGTCACCAGCAGCACCGTCGTCCAGCCAACGTCGAACCTGGGGAGCAGCGGCAGGACGGCGCTCATCCCCAGCAACCCGCCCGGGATCAACGGCAGATCCGGCCGCCGGTCCCCAAGCAGGCCGACCGGCACCCCGGCGAGCCCGTGCGCCAGCGTCGCCGCCCCGAAGATCAGACCCAGCGTGGCCGGGCCGCTGCCGAACCGGTCGGCCAGGTGCAGCGGGAGCAGCGGTTCCAGCATGCTCAGCGTCGCCGCTCCGAAGGCGACAGCGAGCAGGGTCGGCAGGAGCGAACGCCAGCCGGATGGCTGCTGCTCACGTACCGGCTGCGCGGCGCCGCGGACCAGCCACGGCAGGACGGCGGCGAGTACCGCGGTGAGCACCGTGCACACCACGAACGGCGCCGCGTCGCCGAAGCGTTCGGCCAGCAGCCCGCCGATCACTGGGCCAGCGACCATACCGACGGACATACTGGACATCGCCGCTCCCATCGCGCCGCCGGCCCTGGGGGGCCGCACCCGCTGGGCGAGCAGAGCGATTCCGTTCGTCCACAGCGCCGCCGCGGCGACTCCCTGGAGCGTGCGGGCAGCCAGAAGTTCGGGATAACTACGAGCCAGCGCGAAACCGACCGTCGAGATCAGCAGACCGGCGGCACCGACCTGGAATGGCCGTTCATGCCCGAACCGGTCGCCGACCCGGCCCATCAGGGGAGTCCCCGCCAGCAGGGCGACCGCGTACGCGGCGTACAGCAGGCTCACCCCGGCCGACCCCACATCGAACTGGTCCGCGTAGTTCGGCAGGACAGGTACCACGATGCTGTAGAGCAGGCTGTCCACGAACAGCGCGCCACAGGTCGCGGCGGTCACCTTGAATACGTCGTGGCGAACCGCGGTGGAGTTCGTCTCGACCGCGTCCTGGCTGGCAGCCATCTCGCCTTCTCCGATCACGTTAGAGCGAGATTGCCCAGATGGTGAACAGAACGTTGGCCACACCCTGCGCGATGGTCGTACCGACCACCGATCCCGTCACCATCCGGCAATAACCCAGGGCGAGGCCCATCACGAAGACCGAGGGGATCATCCCGGCCAGGACCAGCGGGTTGAAAGGATTGAGTCCGTAATCGCCGAGGTGCACGAGTGCCCAGCCGGCACTGACCGTGACGACGGACCTCCAGAGCCCCATGCGCCGGGAGGCGGCGTGCAGCAGCACGCCTCGGTAGAAGACCTCCTCAGCGATCGGGACGAGCAAACCCATACAGAGGAACAAGGAGATATAGGCGAGCGCCGGAGAGCCCGGGAACATCTCGCGGAAGAGGCCGGGCAGCAGGGCCGCCCAGTTGTCCTCACCCCGCCCGAGCAGCGTCAGGCAGGCGACGAGGGTCAGCAGGTAGCCGGCGGTCACCACCCCGATCCCGCGGGCCAACTGCCGTGGCGAGGATATGGCCTGCACGCCGACATCCGACCACATTCGCCGCGGCACGACGAACAGCGCGAACGGGGTGAGCACGATAGAGAACACCATGAGCCACTCGTCGAACGCGCCGGCAATACGTAGCGTTCCGAGGATGGCGAACACAACGCAGGCGACAAGCACGGGCCGCGCTTCGTAACGCGGGAGCCGCCGGCCTGGGACCCGACCGGACCCGGTCACCCCCGACTTCGCCGTCCCGCTCCCGTTCGGGACCGCGTTCGGGGCGGAGCGAAGGACTTGATCTTTATTTCCGGCATCGCGAGAAAGAATTTTATCACTCATGGGGACTCGCTGGGCGACGTGTGACGCTCTTCCTGCCCCGGCGCAGCGAGACGGCCTTCGTCACCCGCATCAACCGCCAGACGGCGGAGAGCGAGACGCCGTCCTGGAACGCGACATACTCCGGCTGGATCAGGTCTGGTTGCCACTTCAGCTTGTATGCCACCTGGGACTGGGCGGGGTAGATCCACTCGGCGCGAGTGCCGAGCCAGCGCACGAAACGGTCCACGAAGGGGCTGTGTCCAGGAAGTCGATGTTTCGGATCGAGCGAAGTGAAGGGAGTGAGACCAAAGTGCAGGTACGGCGTCTTCTCCCCGACGAACTGCCGTACGGCCGTGGACAGGATCAGCTCGCTGACTCCGGTGGGAGCGTCCGGTATCCGCCGGCTCAGGTCATGCAGCCAACCAGAGTGCCGCCCGAAGACCGGCGAGAATACCTGGTAGCCCACCAGCCGGCCGGCGTGCTCGGCAACGAACAACCGGCGCCTGCGCTCGGCCCAACCGCCCCGTTGGCCGATCATAAAGTCGATCTCGGCGACGCCAAAACCTTTTGCCTTCAACCATACCCAGTCCACCTCGTTCAGTGCCTCCATCAGCTGCGGCGTCCGCTCACGGACCGCCGCCACCTCGCGTACCCGGACGCCGTCCCGATTAGCTCGAGAGATCTTATTCCGGATCTTCACGAAATGTTTCCCCGACATGCTGAACCCGTCCAGTGAACGGGCGTAGGAGGCGCCGAGCTGGTTCACGCCAAAACCGGCACGCAGGTAGATGTCAGTATCTTCGGGCATCAGCTGGACGCTAATCACCCGACGGCGGTTCTGCCTGGCCCAACGGACGAACTCAGTCAGCAGCTCAGCCTGCTGGTCCGGCGGCGCGAAGACTCCGCCGAACTGGATCAGGAACCTCCCGCTTGGCCGGTAGATGACGACGCCGTCGATTCCATCCACCTCGAACGTCAGATTTCCTTCGTTCAGCGCCAGGTATGCAGATGGGTTGTGAGCGTGCCGGGTCAGCACGTCCAAAGTGGGCTCCGCGACGGATCGCGTCTGNGCGACCCCTGTGCTGCTGCTACGGGTCACGGCCGGCTGCTCCCAGCAACGGCCGCTCGGTCGATCTTTGTCGTGCCCTGGTTCGACCGAGCGTCGCGGGCCGCCCAGTAGCGCATGCTCCGATCCGCGACCGTCCTGGCGTCGGGGAGCGGCCGGACGCCGAGGGCGGCGAGCTCATCAGCCGATGTCGGCAGTATCAGGCTTGAGCGGACGTATGCAGAGAAATAGGCTACTGCCTTCATTATCCCCGCGTATAGTGCCGGATCCGTGATGGCGGATTCATCCAGGACAGTACCGGATATCAGCATCGGGGGCTTGGCCGGATAGTCAAAATCACGGCCAATATCGAGCGCCATGTCAACGACGTCGGTGAGGGTCAGTGCCGCCGGCCCATTAGCGAGCCAGAGTTCGCTGCCCAGCGCCTCCTTACGTACAGCGGCAACAACTGCCTCGGCTACATAATCAACGGGCACCAGATCGATCCGAGAGTCCGGGGAGAAGGGTATTATCGGTAGTTTATCGTGCAGGAATCTGGCCACCATCTGGTAGAAGCCTTGGAAGCTGGCTATGGCACCGGTATCGGAGTGGCCGACGATGATCGAGGGCCGGAGGATGGCATAGGGGACCCCCGCGCCGCGCACTACGTCCTCGGCCTCGCGCTTGCTGCTGGCGTAGCGAGCACCGGACTCGCCGGCGCCGTCGCTGCGGGCGCCAATGTAGGCGGTGCTCACATGGTAGAGGGGTGCGTCTGCCGCCGCGGCCAGCTGCGCTATCCGCGAAGTTCCCTCGACGTTGATCGACCTTAATGTCCTCTCGGTACCGTTGAATGCGACCACGGCGGCTGNATTCACCACCGCATCCACGCTGTCGACCAGGGATCGGTACTCCGATCCATCCAGGCCGAGTTGTGGACGAGCGATGTCACCGCGCACGGTGGTAATCGTCTGGTCGGCCAGGACGGTGCGGTGCACCAGGCACACCGGCTCGATGTCAGGAACTCTTTTCAACTGGCTCAGGAGCTCTTGACCGAGCACGCCCGACGCCCCCGTCAAAAGCACCCGTCGTGCGGTTTGCGCAGTCATCTACTTCCTTTTCCAGCAGGGAATGTCCGCATGGCGATGCGGCCGGATCACTGGTAGGAGCTGTCAACGACCTTTTGGTATTAGAAATATGCCAGCGATGCCCGTCGATATTCCGTGGAACGGCGTGCATGCCCGCGTCAATGATCGTTTTTCTGATTATCATCATCATCATCAGCTGTGGATGAATTCGACAGGGCCGGGCCGGNCGTGATTCTCCAGGCATGCGCGCGGCCTGGGCGCGCTTACTGTAGTTACAGTAGCGGCCGTTGCGCACTCCAGCGCTACGTTGTCGCACCCCCCGTGTCGCCATGCGTCGCATCCGTGCCGTCAAGTAGGCGAAGCCGCGACTTACTGTTCTTGTAACGTCTCCTGGAATCGCTCGGTCGTCAGTCTAACCACAACCAACTGGCGAGGTCTACGAGGAAGGAGGGGCCATTGGTTGTTGAGAAGAAAAATTATGCTGCTGCTTAATAGCAAGTAATCTGTGCCCGCAGCGGGCTGACCAGCGCTTCCGGTGACCGTCAACCTCCGTTGAAGTCTCTACGGTGTTGGCTATCTCACAGTGGGGCGTTATGGGCTATTTTCATAACTTAAGTCTAGTATTCGGAAGATACGAGTGGCATCCACCGACGTGTCGTACGGACAGCGATCTCTAGCGGCTGGCTGGAGTGATAAACTGTGCTGTAGGGCGACTATCGGTAGGCGAGCCTGGACAAGGTGATGTGCGCGTACCGGGCCCGGTAGTCGCGGACCTGGCAGTCGTCGAGGCCGCGGGTGGGAGCGGACCCGGCCGCGGTCGCCGACCCGGGCCGCTCGCCGGATCGGTCGAGAGTACGGCTGCGCCGGGTTCGTGGTTCCGTTCGACCACGGCGACGACTGGGACCTCGCCGCACCGGGCGAACGCATCCACGACATCGCCCACCTCTGCTGGCGATTCCTCGGATGGTTCGGGGGCGGGGTCAAATCGAGCGGCGGGGCAGGCGTCCGCTCAGCGGCACAACAGAGTGTCGCCTGGTGTTCTAGATGCCGCGGNGTTTTTAGATATCGAGGTCGACGTAAAGGGCGGCGTGATCGGAGGCGGCCTGGTCGGCTCGGGTGATCTTGGGGTGGATCACCCACTGGGCGGATGGGTGTTTGTTGTCGGGGTCGCCCCACAGGCCGGTGCGGACGATCTGCCCGCCGGTCATCCGGTCGGCGAGGTCGGGGGAGAGCAGGATGTAGTCGAGTCGGTTACGGGCGGTGCAGGACTGGAAGGTACCGGGTCGGGGGCCGGTGTCGAATCCGGCCCGGCTGGCGGCGTCGACGAGTGGACTGTCGGGGCCGAGGAGGGGTTCGAGGCTGGGGAACGCGGGCGGGGGTGGCTTGTTGAGGTCACCGACGACGGCGATGTACCGGGCGCCGGCGTCGCGGAGCGCGGTGTAGATCTCCGCCACCCGGTGGGCCTGCCGGCGGCGTAGCGGGTCGGGGTTTCCGGAGGTCCAGGACTGGCTTTTCAAATGGTTCGGCAGTACCCAGATGGTGTTGCCGGCGGGGGNGTGCAGTTCGTAGGCGGGGCAGTCGCGGCTGAACAGCGGCCGGTCGGGGCGGGCCGGGNCGGGGNCGTCGACGTGGCTGACGATCGAGCCGATCGTGTGGCCGGGTTTGGCCAGCAGGCCGACGTCGATGCCGCGGGGGTCGTTGCCGTCGACGAGCATCACGTGGGCGTACAGGCCGGCGAGCAGACTGGTGTTGAACCGGACCAGCGCCGGACGGTTTTCGGCTTCGATCACGGCGAGAACGTCGGCGTTGATGTCCGTGATGACCTGGGCAGTGGAGCGGATCGCGGTCTCGTCGACGGGGCCGGTGACCAGTTCGACCCAGCCGATCCAATCCTGCCGCCCGGTCGCGTCGATCACAGCGTCCTTACCGGGGGGTTGGGTGAGGAAGTTCCCGCGGTTCTCACGAAGCCGGGCCCACCGCGGCTGTGGATCCCGGTTGAGCTGCAGCCGACCCTCGCTGGTGCGGGTCAGGATCTCCATCGTTTCCAGGTCGGCGAGCATGTCGGTCTTGTTCTGAACGGTATAGACCTCGTGCTGGGCGAGGGTGATGAATCGGTCGAATGCGGCCAGGACCGGTTGGCCTTCGTCCCAGGTGGGCAGGTCCATCGCCCGGATCCGTTCGAACAGGTTTTCCACGTTGAACGACGCCAGTCGCACCGGTCACCCCCACAGCACCGTCGTGTCGGCTCTGCTGCACAGCGTGGCAACCCGAGGAGTTGCTGTCGACCCACCGGCAGGTGAATCTTTTATGATCTCGGTGGTCCACTTGTGGCCGCGCCTGTGACGGCTCTCTTGATCCTGCATCGATCAAGATCGTAATGTGGACGGGCGAGGCTGAAACCGAGCGCAGCGTGCGCCTTGACCGCCTCCACCCGGCGGTACTCGTTGAAGAAGCCGCCGTGGTACAGGTCGTCGACCCGCTCGGCTCCGTCCGCGTCCAGGTCGTAGACGACGCGGGCGGTGGCCGGGAAGAACCAGGCCGGGCCGATGTCGGCGATCTCCCCGGACAGCTCGACCCGGTTCAGCGNCGCGAGCGTCGCGGACTCCCGCAGGATGCGCAGGTCGTCGTCGGTGACGTCGGACAGGTCGGGGTCGTCCAGCCGCTCGGCGGAGAACAGGTGGTGGTAGACCCGGTCGGCGGTGCGCAGCACGTCCGCCGGCTCGGACGTCCGCTGACCGTAGGCACGGACGAACTCCAAGGTCTGCTGTTCGACANCGGCCTCCTCGGTCTCGTCCTCCGACAGCAGGCGCTCGGTCACCAGGTCCCAGTCGACGAGCATCCAGACCGGCGCGGTACTGCGACGGACGAAGTACCGGTCCGGCTCGACCGTGACCGTGGTCCCGTTCACCGTGATGCCCGGGAGACGGTTCCAGGTGGGCGTGAACGGTTCGCTCATTTCCACCGAGAAAGCTGCGGGGTATTCGGGTTTCGTGGCGAGCATGGCTCACTGTCCTTTCGGGCTCTCCGTTGATTCCGGTATCGATTCGCGAGCCTCCCCGGTCGGGCGTATGGTCCGGTGGGTAAATCGGGGAGGTCGTGTCGATGTCCGTAATCATGACCCGGACGGGATCGGCAGGACAGTTCCCGGCGGCATGCCGCAGTCCCCGAAGAGCAGTGCTTCGAGGCATGGCGCCGAGCACTCGTTTTCCGGCCCTGGACCGGCTCTCATCGACTACGATCAGCTACAGATGGCGGCAGATGGCGGGGTGAGTCGACGTGCGTCATGATCCGTCCGCGTTCGTCATACCGGCGGAATTCTGGGATCGGACCCAGGTCGCCGAGAGCCTGCAGATGAGGGACATCGGTTCCCTCTTCCGGCTGGTACAGCGGTACGCCGGGGCGAGTCAGCCAGGGATCGGGATGCGCGTCGGCCTGGCCCAGTCAGATATCAGCAAGTACATCAACGGCAAGCGAATCGCCGCCGAGTTCGAGTTGTTCGAGCGCGTCGCCGATGGGCTCGACCTGCCCGACCGTGCCCGCATGTTGATGGGGCTGGCACCGCGCGGCGCCGTCCAGTCTCCGGAGGCCTCACGGACGAACATCGTGGAACAGACCGCCCTTCCCGAGGAATCGGATTCCGTCGAGGAGATCGGGCAGCGGATCGAGACGCTCGGTGCATCCAACGTCAGCACGGCCGTTCTCGCCCACTTCGACGTTCTGCTCCTGACCATGGCGGACGAGTACGAGTGGGCCGGCCCGGAAAAACTCGCACCACGGGTACTCAGGCAACGCCGCCGGGTTCAGAACCTCCTGGAAGGACGACAGCCGCCCCGGCAGCGTGAACGGCTCTACGAAATCGCCGGTCGCCTCTCCGGAATACTCGGCTACATGGCGGTGAACACCGGCCGGTTCGGACTCGCGCGCGCCTACTGTCTGGAGGCTCTCCACACCGCNGAGCTGGTCGGTCACCACGACCTCACGGCATGGATAGGCGGCACGCAGAGCCTGTGTGAGTACTACGCCGGGGACTACAGAGCTGCCCTGGAGTTCGCCCGGGAGGGTCGCCGTGTCGGTGGCCGGTCGGCCCAGGTGATCCGCCTCGCTGTGAACGGGGAGGCACGCGCCCTCGGTCGGCTCGGTGACCGCGCCGGGGTGGGCCGATCCGTGGGCGAGGCGTTCGACCTCGCCGAACAGCATCCGGTGCCCGACGGGATGTCGCCCTGCATCTCCTTCGCGCCGTACAGCATCGCCCGTATCGCCGCGAACGCCGCGACCGCCTATGTCTCACTGGGCGAGCCCGGTCAGGCGCGGGAGTATGCGGACATGGCCGCTCAGGTCGCAGACCGATCCCCGTCGATGTGGAGCCGTTGCCTCGTCCGCCTCGACCTCGCGACCGCGCTGCTGCTGTCCCACTCCCCCGATCCGGAGCAGGCTGCCGTCCTGGGCATCGAGGCTCTGACCGCCACGGCCGGCAACCCGATCGAGTCCGTCCGACGTCGTAGCCATGAGCTGGTCACCCGCGCCAAGCCGTGGCAGCAGATCGGCCCGGTCACCGAACTCGCGGAGGCTTCCCGCGCGCTCGCCCTCCCCACCGGCGCACACCGGTGACCACGGCACGCACCGCGGACCCGGTCGCGGACGACTGGCACCGCTTCGCCGGTCTCGACCGGCTCGAAAACCACTGGGACCGGCCGGGCTGGACACCCGGCCGCCGCTCCTACCACTGGATGCTGACCTTCGAGGATGCAACCGAGCTGCACGTCCTTGCCGACCGGTGCCAGCGGCGGCTACGCCTGCCCGCCCTCGACCCGGTGCCGCCTGACGGGCTGCATCTGACGCTCCAACGTCTTGCGTTCACCGATCAGATCGGCCGGGCTGACGTCGACAGAGCNGTGGAGCAGACGTGTGTACGGCTGACCGAGGTCGAGCCGTTCTCCTTGGCTGTGGGGCCGCTGGCTGGGTCCTCCGGAGCCGTCCGCTTCAGCGTCCTGCCCTGGGCACCGGTGGTCACCATCCAGGGCAAGANCGTCGAAGCGACCACGGCCGTACTCGGGCCCGCCGCGGTCGTGACCAAGCCGCACGGGTTCCGACCCCACATCGGAATCGCCTACTGCAACAGCCCGACCGACGCCCATTCGATCATCGCGGCCGTCAGAGACCTCCGGGAGCTTCCATCCGTCCGGGTCGCGGTCAGAACCGTGGCACTGGTCGAACTGCGCCGTGAGGAACGCGCCTACCGGTGGGACACCGTGGCCCGCGTGCACCTGCCAGCGGCTACTGGGTCTAGCACCCCTGCCCGCTAGTTCTAGCAGGGCCTCTAAAGGGAAAACAGGGTGACCGTTGATCGGGACGTACCCACATGGGGCGTGCCGCCTCAGCGCCGTGGCGGGGCTGGGNCGGGNGGNGTGGNGGNCCGCTGCCTCGGGTCACGCGGCCTTGGTGTCGGTGGGCTGGTCGGTTCGTCTGGTGATGACCGCGTCGTAGCCGAGGGCGTCGAGCTGGCTGATCAGGCGTTGGGCGTGGCGGTTGGGGTCGCGGCGTCGGGTGAAGTAGTCGGCGCCGAGGTCGTGGTAGGGCTCGTCTCGGTCGAGCATGTGGAAGGCGGCGACGAGGATCGAGTGCTCGACGGCGACCCTGGCTTTGGCGGGGCCGCGGCGGGCTTTGATCCGGTGATATTGGGCGTTGAGGTAGCTGTTCTTGGTGCGGCTGGCGGCGCGGGCGGCCTCGTGCAGGTTGAGGCGTAGCTACTTCGAGCCCTTGCGGGTCTTGCCGCCCTTGGACCTGCCGGCGGACTCGTGCTGGCCGGGGCAGCGCCCGGCCCAGGAGGCCAGGTGGCCGGCGGTCGGGAAGACCGACATGTCCGGGCCGATCTCGGCGAGCAGGCATTCGGCCATGCGGCGGTCAACCCCGGGGATCGTGTCCAGCAGGTCGACCTTCGCCTCGAAAGGGGCGATCACCCGGTCGATCTCGGTCGAGAGCCGGTCGATCGCCTCATCGAGATAGTCCAGCTTCGCGAGGATCTCCCCGATGATCAGACCGTGGTGGCCGGTGAAGAACCCGTTCAGCGCCTCCCGCAACGCCGGGATCTTGGCGCGCAGCCGGCCGCGGGCGAGCTCGGAGAGTACCTCCGGGTTGGTGGTACCGGCGATCATCGCCTCGAGGATCGCCCGGCCGGACACCGTCAGGATCGACGAGGACACCGACGACAGCTTGATCCCCGCGTCCTGCAGAACCTTGTCCAGGCGCTGGACCTCGCGGGTCCGCTCCTCGATCTGCGCCTTGCGGTAGCGGGTCAGATCCCGCAGCTGGCGGATCGGTTGCGGCGGCACGAACGACGGGCGGACCAGCCCGTACTCGACGAGCTCGGCGATCCACGCGGCGTCGGCCGCGTCCGTCTTGCGGCCGGGGACGTTGTGCATGTGCCGGGCGTTGAGCAGCCAGCACTCACCGATCGCGTCCTCGAGAATGTGGAAGACCGGTCGCCAGTACACGCCAGTAATCAGGCGTCGACTCCATCCCGACCCGGGTCACCCCCAGACCGGTCAGCCAGTCCCGCAGCGCCAGCAACTCCACGGTCGTCGCCCCGAAGGTGTGCAGCTGCACCTGGACCGGCCCACCCGGCGCCTCGGCCATCCGCACGCAGGCGACGATCTCGTCCTTGTGCACATCCAGGCCCGCGCACCGCGCGACCTGCGCTTCCATACGACCCCTCCAGGCCATCCCGACAGGAACAGGTGGCCACCCGGAGGGGGTCTGGTGATCAAACGGATGACGTCATACAGACAGACCCAGACAGGAAAAGAATCATGGGGGTAAAGTTGGGGTGATCTTTATTTCAAGATCTTTAAGATCTTGCTAAGATAGGCCCTGACCTGGGCAAACATGCTCCCGCGATAGGACTCGAACCTATAACCTGCCGGTTAACAGCCGGCTGCTCTGCCAATTGAGCTACGCGGGATCGGGTGCCGTGCATCTGACGTCGTCAGCCTACCTGAGGTTCGGGCGGTCTTGGACGTGGGGTAGGAATCAACCCGACGGCACAACGTCAAGCGGCCGGCGGCCATCCGCCTGCACGTCCCTCGGTCTCCTGGGAGGCAACATGCGTATCAGGCCCAGCGTCATCCTGGCCCTCGGTCTCGGATACGTCCTCGGCGCCCGGGCCGGCCGGGAGCACTACGACGCCATCATGCGGCAGGTCCGTGACCTCCAGGAGCGCCCGGAGGTCCAGAGCGTGGCGGGACTCGTCTCCGCGCAGGCGGCCACCGTCTACCAGAANGCCCGGGNCCTGCTTGGTGCCCATGCCGGGCAGTCCGCGACCAGGCTGTTCGCTCCCCTCGGCTCGCACAGCTCCAACGGTGTCGGATCCAACGGTGTCGGATCCAACGGCGTCGGATCCAACGGCGTCGGTTCGGTCGGTGCCCGCTGATCGAGGCACCCTCGCGCCGGAGACCCCGGAGACCCCGGAGACCACCGATGAGCGGTCCCGGCGGGACATGCCGATGAGGCAGGCGAGGCCGAACGGGCCGGGACGACCGCACGCCTCCGGTCATCCCGAGACTCATCCCGAGACTTCGGACGGCGCACCGTCCGCCCTCGCCGGTCTTGTGGACCTGTTGGGTCGGCGTTTCGCCCTCGCCGTCTACTGGAACCTGCGCGGGACGGCCCTGCCGTTCCGCGCGCTCGTGGCGCGGCTCGACGCGCCGCAGGCCCAGGTGACCCAACGCCTGCGGGAGCTGCGCGAGGCCGGCCTCGTCGAGGTGGACGAGGTCGGCGAGTACCGGCTGACCGCGCACGGCCGTCGCCTGCAGGGAGTGCTGGAACCGCTGGCGGCCTGGGCGGACGACTGGTCCGGGCTGAGCCCGCGCCAGCGCACGCCCCGAGGATCAGCCACCCAGGGTCACGGTGAGCCCTAAGTTCGGTGGACTCCCGCTTGGCGGCAATATCCCGACATCGCGGAATGATCACTATCGAGAGGCATCTCGTGACGGCAAGATCACAGCTTGTCTTGAGCTCGTTTTAAGGATCTCTTAGGCCCAGCGGGGTGTGCTGGTCCTTGTCGCCCGGCTGGCGAACTGAAGCAGCCTCATCCACCAGAGGTAACCCCGGCTTCTGGTGGGTCTCCCCAGCCCGGGTCGCGGCCCGTCCCAGCCGCGACCCGGGCTCAGCCCTGCCCGCCGCGCGAAGCCGTTGTGGACCGGCGTGCGCGCGAGGCTGTCGTGGACCGGCGTGAGGTCAGCCGCCGGTGAGCCGTTCCCGCGCTTCGGCAAGCCGCCGCAGGGTGGTCTCCCGGCCGAGCGCCTCCAGCGACTCGAACAGGGGCAGTCCCACGCTCCGCCCGGTCACGGCGACCCGCACCGGTGCCTGCGCCTTGCCGAGCTTGAGACCGTGCCGCTCGCCCACCTCGGTGAGTCCGGCCTTCAACGTCTCGGCTTCCCACTCGATCTTGTCGTAGAGGTCGTGGACGTCGGCGAGCAGTTCCGCCGCCGGCCNCTTCATCGCCTTGGCCCAGGCCGCGTCGTCGATCGGTGCCTCCGGCAGGAAGAGGAAGTCGACCATCGGCACGATCTCCGACAGCACGGAGACCCGGCTCTGCGCCAAGGGGGCGAGGGCTGCGAACGCGTCCGCGTCGAACGCGGCCGGCTCCCACGGCGCGGCCGGCGCCGAGAGCCAGGGCCGGACCGCCTCGATGAACTCCGCGACGCTCAGCCGCCGGATGTACTCACCGTTGAACGCCTTGAGCTTCTTCTCGTCGAAGAACGCCGGCGATGGCTTCACGTCGGCAAGGTCGAAGGTGGACTCGATCGTTTCCCAGGGCACGATCTCGTCCTCGCCGGGCGGGGCCCAACCGAGCAGCATCAGGTAGTTCTTCATGGCGGCGGGCAGGTATCCCTCGTCCCGGTAGGACTCGAGCGCCACCTTGTCGCGCCGCTTCGACAGCTTCTGGCGCTTCTCGTTGACGATCACCGGGACGTGCGCCCACACCGGCGGCGCGTCCGCGCCGAGCGCTGCCCAGAGCAGCTGCTGCTTAGGGGTGTTCGACAGGTGTTCCTCACCCCGGATGACGTGGGTGATCCCCATCTCCAGGTCGTCAACGACGTTGGCGAGCAGGAACACCGCCGACCCGTCGGCCCGCGCGACCACGAAGTCCTCGATGGTCTCGTTCGGGAACTCCGGCGTGCCGCGGATGAGGTCCTCGACGATCGTCACGCCGTCGTCCGGCGTGCGAAAGCGCAGCGCCCGGCCGGGACCCGGGGCGAGCCCGCGGTCCCGGCAGAATCCGTCGTAGCCGCGCTGCGCGTTGCCGGTGCGTTCCGCCAGGGCCTCGCGGGTGCAGTCGCAGTAGTAGGCGAGACCCTCGGCGTGCAGCCGTTCGGCCGCGGCCCGGTGCCGGTCGGCGCGCGACGACTGCAGCACCGGACCCTCGTACCCGCCGGGGCTGATGCCGAGCCAGTCCAGCGCGCTGATGATGCCGTCGGTCCACTCCGGCCGGTTGCGGGACGCGTCGGTGTCCTCGACGCGCAGCACGAAGTCGCCGCCGGCGCGCCGCGCGACCAGCCAGTTGAACAGCGCCGACCGCGCCCCACCCACATGGAAGATGCCGGTGGGAGATGGCGCGAATCGAACCCGTACCCGCCCAGATCCCATGCCGCGCAGCGTACAGCGGATCTCGACGGGCGAACCGGGCGTGGGCCGATGGTGACCGGCCGCGGAATCGGTCTCCCGGGCGGCCGGCTACGCCCCTGCTCAGCCGAGGAGGTCGAGGGGGGTGGTGGGTTGGTGGGGGGTGTGGGGGGTGGTGGTGAGGTGGTGGCGCCAGAGGGTTTCGGCGGCGTCGGGGTCGTGCTGGGTGAGGTGGGTGAGGAGCTGGTGGTGGGTGGTGTGCTGGTGGCGCAGGGTTGGCAGGTCGGGGATGGGGGTGGGGGTGTCGGGGGTGGTGGCGTCGAGGATGTGCCGGAGCATGCTGGTGATCATGGTGAGGGTGTGGTTGGTGGTGGTGTCGAGCAGCAGGGTGTGGAAGCGCAGGTGGCGGGTGTGGATGTCGGTGGGGTCGGGGGTGGGGGTGGTCAGGGCGTGGTCGGTGGCGGTGAGGTGGGCGGTGAGGGTGGTCAGGGTGTGGTCGGTGGCGGTGGTGGCGAGGAGGCGGATGGCGGTGGGTTCGAGGTGGGTGTGGGCGGTGTGGATGTCGGCGAGGGTGGTGTGGCGGTGTTCGAGGACGAGGGCGGTGTAGCGGGCGGCGACGTCGCCGTTGGGGGNGTGGACGCGGGCGCCGCCGTGGGCGCCGCGGCGGACGGAGATGAGGGCTTCGGATTCGAGGACGCGGAAGGCTTCGCGCAGGGTGGGGCGGGAGACGCCGAACTGTTCCATGAGGACGGCTTCGGGGGGTAGGGCGTCGCCTTCTTGGAGTTCGCCGCGGACGATCTGGCGGCGTAGGTGGGCGGCGACGAGTTCGGCGGTCTTGGGGACGCGGACGTGTTGGCCGACGCGGTTGGTGG
>NZ_JPGU01000031.1:11267-56658 GCF_000732115.1 Frankia sp. CeD | reverse complement strand
CACCACATCGAGATCGTCCAGGGTGGCGGCGAGCCGGCACGCGACCGCCTCGTAGTCGTCGTCCGCGAACAACGCGAGCGCCATCACGAAGTAGACCGCGACCCGCGGCGGGATCGTCGTGTCGGAACGCCGGGCACCTCTCCCGGTCGCCTCGANCGCCNCATCAACCGCGTCCCGCGAGACGAACGACGTCAGGACCCCCAACGANATCCAGTCCGTCAGCTGGCTACCCGTGTCCGTCACAGCCCAGGATCATGCCGTCAACCCGGCAGANCCACCCGAACCGACACACCACAGCCAGCCAAGATCCAAATAGTGGAAGTGGCATTGCCCGGAGCCCGCAAGCCCCCCTGACGCTTGAGGCCTTCCCTGGCGAAGCAGCTGCAGTGAAGGTCGGGTCGCCAGGCGGCCTCGACGCCGGCGGTTTCGGCGCCAAGGCCGCCGGTGCCGCCCGACCTGAGAAGCAGGCAGGTTAGACGAGTTCAGCCGCTGTCAGGCGACCTGTCGACTAACCTTGATCGACACCAAATATCCGACTCACCAGCCCGTCAGTAGTTCTTCTTCACGTATTCGTAGGTCTTCTCGAAGAGCACGCCAGTGACGGGCAGGCTGAAGTCCTTAAGTGTGGAGCGGATGGCCCTGCGCACCTCCCGGTCGCCGCGGTCGGAGCTGGTCCAGCCGGTGTAGGAGACCTCAACGACGATCTGGTCGATCCGTAAGGCGATGTCGGGCACGATCTTGTGCAACCCAGCAGGGGTGTTCTGCTCGACGATCTGTGTGAGTGCCCCGATCTTTGGGTCGTAGAGACGCCCGTCTTCGGCGAGCGTGCCTTCCTCGGCTGCGCGGTCGGCAGCGACGACGTCGTGGGCGACCTGGAGCGCGTCCTCGAGGAACTGCAGCGACTCCTCGACCGAGGTGATGGTGCGCTGCCGCAGCTTCTCGATCCGCTCGGCCAGGCTCTTGTACGCCGAGGACTCGATGTCCTGGCCGAGCCTGCGCTTGAGCCGGGCCTCGACGGAGTCGAGGATCTCCTCCACGATCTGCCCGGCAGCCTTCGGGTCGGGCACGGGCAGCGGTACCTGGAGCGACTCGGCGATCTTCTTGATCAGCGTGATCCCGGCCGCGTCCAGGGTGACGTTCCGAGAAACCAGCGGCTTCACCGAGATGTCACCCATGTGGGCGTGGATCAGCGCCTCGGTCTTCGCGCCGAGCTTGGCCCACAGCAGCCCCTTGTCGAGCCCCTTGGGCTGGATCGACGCATACAGCTTCGCCAGCCACAGATACGTGCTCTGGAACGGCGCCAGCATCGGGTTGGGGTCGAGGAACTCCCAGATCCGCTGCACCGCGGTGAACGTCTCCACGAACGTGGTCCGCGCCTCGCTGCCGACCGGGATCCGCTCGTGCGCTTCGGCCAACGCGGTGAACGACGCATCACGCGTGTCGATCCCGTCGAAGAACGAGGTGAGCACGGTCATGTCGGTCATGAAACGCCCGACCAGGCTGGCCACGTCGTGCACGGTCGGCTTCTCGGGCTCTGTTCCGTCCTTCGTCTTGGGGCCGAGCAGCGCGTCGCCGATGGCCTTGGCCAGGCCGATGTAGTCGACGACCCGGCCGTACTCCTTGCGTTGTCCGGTCAGCGGGTTCTTCCATGGCCGGTTGGGACGGGTGATGGTCTGGAACAGGTTGGCCGCTTTGAGCGGCTTGTCGAGGTAGAGCACGGCCTCGATCGGCGCGTTGAACCCGGTCATCCACTTCGCGGTGACGACCACGAACGAGAGCGGGTCGTCGACCTTCTTGANGCGTCGCTTGAGCCGTTCCTCGGCCTCGTCGGNGAGCAGGTACTTCTTGTACGCCGACGGGGTGCTCTTGGAGTTGTCCACGTGCATCACCACGCCGACCTCACGCAAGGCGCTGGACCCGTCCGGCAGTGTCATCGTCGCGGCGCGGCGGTCCAGTTCGGCCTGGATCGCGGTCGCGTACGCCACCACCAGCTCCTGGTTGTACGCCACGACCTGCGCCTTCTGCCCGAGCGGAGCCACGTAGGTGAGGTAGTGGTCGACGATGTCGGCGCAGACCGAGGCGACCCGCTCGGGGTTCTTCAGGATGGTGGCGATATGGCTGGCCTTGCCGGAGAGGTACTCCTTGGCCTCGTCGTCGAGCCCTTCGTCGTCGGCGAGCTCCTCGAACGCCTCGTCGAGCTGCTCCTTGCTCAGCTCGAACTTCACCGACCGGCCTTCGACGATGACGGGCTTGGTGAACCCGTCGGCGATCGAGTTCTCCATCGTGTACCGCGACAGCACCAGGTCGGGGTCCTCGGGGTTGCCGAAGAGCTTGAACGTGTCCCGTTCACCGGCTTTGACCGCGGTGCCGGTCATCCCGAAGAACGTCGCGTTCGGCACCGCCTTCCGCCACGCCTCGCCGAGCGTGCCCTCCTGGGAGCGGTGGGCCTCGTCGACAAGCACGATGATGTTGGACCGGTCGGTGAGGAGACCGGCCTCGGCGAACTTGTGCGGCGTGGTCACCACCACCCGCGGCCCGGGCTTCTTCAGCACGGTCCACAGCGACTGCTTGGTCTTCGGCACCTCAAGGGTCGGCATCCCGGCGGTGCGGAACATCTCCGCGGTCTGCCGGACCAGGTCCTTACGGTCCGCGATCACGATCACCGTCGGCGCCCCGACCTGCGGGTCGCGCAACAGCCGCGAGGCGGTGAACGCCATCAGCTCGGTTTTGCCCGACCCCTGGTGATGCCACACCAGTCCGCCGCCACCTTGGGCGTTCCTGGAACCGGCGAGCACCTTGTCATGGATCGCGACCGCGGCCTCGACCTGCGGATAGCGAGGCAGAAGCTTCACATCCTGCTCCGAGGCATCCCGGGCATGCCGGTACATGGCGAAGTCCCGCAGGATCGCCAGCACCATCGCCGGCGTTAGCAGAGTCCGGGCATCCCGTTCGACCCGCGCCGGCCCGGACAGGTTCGGGTCACCACCGGTCTCACCCCACGGCGCCCAGAACTCGCTCTCCGGATCCGGCTCGGCGCGCACCGGCGCCATCCGTAACTCAAGTCCCTCGGTCGCCACGTTGAACACGTTCGGCGCGAAGAACTGCGGATATTCCACCTCGTAGACATCGTAAAGATCCTTCGCCGCGTTGAACCACGACACCGTCTGCTTCACCGGCGTCTTCGTCTCCACCACCACGAGCGGGAACCCGTTGACGTAGTAGACGACGTCGAACCGCCGCGCCTCGTGCCCGCCCTTGATCGTCACCTCATCGGCCACGACCAGCCGGTTGGCCTCCGGGTCGTCGAAGTCGATGAACCGCCGCGGCACATGCTTCCCAGCCACCGTCACGAACGGCCGCTGCCCGCGCAGGATCACCGTCAGCGCCTCGTTGGCCGCGACCAGACCATTGGTGGCGTCGAGCATCGCCCGGTGGACCTCGGCGATCACTATATCGGTCGACTCCTCGTCGTTGACCAGGCCAGGGCTGTGCCGAAGCAGGGCGTCCCGCACCCACGACTCGACTATGACCTCGTGCTCNGCACGCGGCAGATCGGTGCCAGATATGTGTTCCCACCCGGCATCCTGCGCCCACTCCAGTAGAGCCGCTTGGATCGTCGAAGCCTCGCTCCAGCCCATGCGCTACGCGACCTCCCCCAAGAAGCGATCGTACGCCTCGGCGATCTCGGTCTCCTGCGTCAGCAAAGAGGTCAGCAAGCTCGCTCTCAGGGTGAGGGTCCGCTCATGCTCCCTCCACACCTCTCGAGCTACCTGACGCGCGGACATCACGGTGGCGGCGATCCGCTGCTGAGCGCTCCGCTCTGGGACGGGGATGGGTGTGGCACGAATCTTGCTCTGACTGATATTGAACATCGACGCGCTCGTGCCGGTCGCAGAACCCGTCAGATGGTCTCGCGCAGAAGCGAGGCTCATGGCAACTACCAGGAAATCCGGGTCCAAGTCGGGGCCAGGNGTGAGCCGAAGTGTCTTGTCGGAGAGAAAAAGCCCACCACGCACGTCTTCGGGAACTCTACAGACCGCGCCGACCTTCTGTGGGGTATTCGCGCGGGTGATGAGGACGTCACCTGGCCGAACCCTGGAGGAAAATGGCAGCGCCGTGTCCAGCAGCAAAGCTTTGGACTCGCCAGGAAGGAACTCGAATGGTGTCACAGCGCTGACTTTGAGGACGCCTTCCTCGGAAGCCGTCGGTGCAACGTTGGTCGTCTGCGGGCTCTTGCCTCCATCGATCTTGACGATGTGTCTGTCCGCGGGGACCCGCTCGACGTCGCGCAGTAGGTCCTCCGCCAAGGCAGATCCCAGCCCCTCGCCCTGCAAGGCTTCGCTGGCCAGCCCGGCGATCGTGGCGTCTACAGACGAGACGAGGTCGACGATCCGGCGCTGCTCGTCCAGCGGTGGAACCCTGATGGGGATCGCAGCGAAGGAAGTGTCGTTAACGGTCTTCCGACGTAGAACAGTTCCAGTAGCCCGGGCCTGCATCTCCCCCCAGAACCTAGGCGTCTGAAAGACAAGGCGTAGGTATTCAGGTAGCAAGNCTCGCGCGACCTCGTAGGTCAGGAACACCCCGGACACGTGAGCGCCGTCATGTGTTGATGTTGCGACGCCTACGGGGCTCTCGAAGGCCGTGATTGTCCGCAGGACGACATCGGCTGTTCGGACCCTGTACAGGGTCGAGTAATTCGTCTCTCCTCCGACGAAGGAATTTTTTGGGCCGAGGCCTTGACCGTCCTTGAGTACCGAGACTGCGCGGTACTCGACTCCTGGTTCGACTGTCACTCTTCGCCGTACTCTGCGAAGGTGCTGACCAAAGGTGGACTCTGGCCACTCAGCCATCGGCCACCCCGAAGGCGGTCAAGTCGATCCCGGCAGCGGTGAGCCGCTCGAACATCGCGGCCTCAGCTGCGATGCGCTGTGCGCGAGCATCGGCGTACGCCACTAGCGCCGTGCCGAGATCAACCGCTTCGCCTGCGGTCTTGGTGATGTAGCGGCCGATGTTGAGGTCGAAGCCGTTGGCCTTAAGCTCGTCGAAGTCGGCGACGTGGACGTACGCGCTGGGCTCGGGGCCGTCGGCGGCGAGCTCGGTGCGGTAGGCATCGGTGAGGGCCTTGATGTCGTCGTACGACATGGTGTTCTGGTTCTTGCCCTTGGCGAACCGTTCGGAGCCGTCGATGAAGACGACTTTGTCCTTGCGGTCGGCGGGCTTCTGGCGGCGGAAGACCAGGATGCAGGCCGGGATCGAGGTGGAGTAGAAGAGGTTCGGCGGGAGGCCGATGACGGCTTCGAGGAGGTCTCGCTCGATCAGGGACTGGCGGATCTTGGCCTCGGCGCCGCTACGGAAGAGGACGCNGTGGGGCATGACGACGCCGACGCGGCCGGTGCCGGGCCTCATCGAGGCGACCATGTGCTGGACGAAGGCGAAGTCGCCGTTCTTCGCCGGCGGTACGCCGCCGATGGCACGAGGATCGGAGGCCCACTGGTCGGCGCCCCAACTCTCCAGGGAGAACGGGGGATTGGCGATGACCACGTCGAACTGGGTCAGCGCGCCCGAGGGCTTCTTGAAGAGTGGCTTGCGCAGGGTGTCGCCGCGCTTGATCTCGAAGTCCTCGATCTCGTGGAGGAAGAGGTTCATCTTCGCGATCGCCGAGGTGGTCAGGTTGACCTCCTGGCCGTACAGGCGCAGGGTGCGATGGTCCTGGGCGGACTCGCGCACCTGGTTGATAGTGGCCACCAGCATGCCGCCGGAGCCGCAGGCCGGATCGTAGATCGTCTCGCCGGGCTCGGGTCGCAGGATGGCGACGAGGAGGTCGACCACCTCGCGCGGGGTGAAGAATTCGCCGGCCTTCTGGCCGGAGACGTCGGCGAACTTCTTGAGCAGGTACTCATAGCCGGCGCCGAGTAGGTCGTGGCTGACCGTGGACGGGTCGAGCGGGATGTCGTCGAATGCCTTCACCAGCCCGCGAAGAGCCGAGGGCGGCAGCCGCTCCTCGTTACCCCAGGAAGCGTCGCCGAAGATCCGGACGAGGGTCCTGGGGTTGGCCTGCTCGATGCGCTGGAACGCCCTCGCAACCGCGTCGCCGAGGTTGGCCTGGGTCTTGGTGACCACCGACCAGCGGGTGTTCCTCGGGAGCTTGAAGCGGTGGTAGTCGGCTTCGATCTCGTTGGTCAGCTCCTCGCCATACTCCTTGACCGCCTGCCTGTGCTCGTAGTCCCAGGTGTCGCTGATCCACTTCCAGAACAGCATCGGGAACACGTACGTCTTGTAGTCGGCCGCGTCGACGGGGCCGCGGAGTGCGTTAGCGGCAGCCCACAGCCGCGACTCAAGGTCGGTCTGTGTGATCACAGGCGGATGGGATCCTTCGTCGTGATGGCACTACTCCGATCATGCTGACGTTGCGCAGTGGTCGGACCGATCACGTACCGATCAGCCGATCGAACTTGTCGACCTTGTCTCGCTGGTCGGGCGATGTCGGGCGAAGCCCGGCTAGGAACTCATGAATCGTGACCGCCACCGCGCCAGTCTGCCGCAGGCACCGGCGCGCTCCTACGACCACCCAGCAGCGGACCGGTGGGCTCGCAGCCACCGCCGACCTCCCTTCCCTCACCGCTGCCGTACACGCCAGCTGGGCGATACGCCCAGCTGGCACGGCGGCGGGAGGTGAGCGGGGGGTCAGGCTGCGAGCTGTCGNCCGTCGAGTCTGGTGGGCGGCATCGCTTGGGGTGGCTGCAGGCGGTTGGACTTCCCGGGCAGCGGGNCATTCACAGGCATGGGGCTGTCAGGGCCTTGGTAGGGCCAGAGGCCGACCAGGTGGCCGAGCGTGTACCGGCCGGTGCCGGTCTGGTTCATGGGGAGCCAGCGGCGCAGGGTGGCATCGAGGTGTCGGTCGGGTTCGGCGAGGTCCGCGGCTGTGGTCGCGACGGGTACCCGTTCGGGCTGGTCGAGGTGGCGCAGCGCCTCGGCAAGCACGTCGCGGATCCTGGCCTCGCGGCGGGTCGTGGTGGTCCAGATCAGGACCGGCGTGTGGATACGGGTCGCCTTCGCGAGCCGGTGGTAGGCGTCGACCTTGAGGGCAAGGCGGCGTAGCGGTTCGGTGCCAAAGTCCAGTTCGACGAACCACTCGATCTCGGCGCCACCCTGCNCCCACNGGCCGTAGCCGTCCGGGCGGACGATGTCCCCGTACAGTCCCGCGCACCGTTCCTCTGACCACCAGGCCGTGAGCCGGCCGGGGGCGTCGGGCCGGCGGGCGCGGNGGATCAGCCGGGTGAACATCCCGTTGACCGCGATCCGGTGGGCCAGGTGCAGGGAGTGGGCGATGCCCATGGCCCGGTCGTGCTGATAGCCGATCTTCTTCGGGTCTAGGCCGTCCTCGTGCGCGAGGACGGCGGCGCCGGCGACGTCGAGGACGTAGTGCATGGGCGACAGGCCACTGACGGCCAGGGGCTGGAACCGGTCGAGGACCCGCCAGCGGTACAGCTCCAGCAGGCGGATGTTCGCCGACCGGCGGGTGACCCAGCCGAGTTCGACGATCTGGTGGGNAGTCAACACCCGGTGCTCGTGGATCATGCGGGTGATCCACCGGTCCCGTGGGGTGAGGTGGCGGGCCAGCCACAGTTGGTGCTCACCACTGGACACGATGCGGGCGGTGGGCCGGGCGTAGGTGCGGCGGCCGAGGTAGGTCTGCTGCGGAGGATTCGTGATCATGCGAAGAGGTCTCCCCAAAGAGGGTCGTCAGGCAGGCAGAGGTCGACGAACACGCAGGCAGGAATGGGCAGACGGCAGGCCAGGCCGAGGGGTGAGCGGGCTGTCGCGTCCGCGCCGGGACNCCCGCCCGCCAGCACACGGGGTGTGCGCCGGTCCCACCCGCCGGGGCGGGGGCCCTCATCCGACGGCGGCCAGCGCACCTGTCTCGTCCGGCTCCGCCGGCCCAAGGTCAACCATGTCGACGTCGTCCGGCACGACCACCGCGGGCAGCCCATCCGCAGCCGGGTCATCGGCCTCCAGCACGATCGCGGCCGTGCCGGCCTCGGACACGTCGGCGTTGGGGGCGTGTTCTTCCAGCACCCGGTGCGCCTCGGTGCGTAGTTGCGTGACCAGGGCCCGTGCCTTCTTCGAGCCGACTTTCAGCCGCTTGCGCAGCTCGTCCGAGGAGATCGGACGGCGGTGTTCCTCCCAGTAACGGGTGTCCTCACGCCGCGCCCGGTCCAACAGCGAACCATCGACCACCACGGTGTTCGCCTGCTCGGGAGCGCGCTGCGCAGGAACCGCGCCCACCTCGGCCCGCGGGCTCCCACCTTCGGTTGCCACAGGCACCGCGGTGGACGCCGCTGCCCCGGCAGTCTCCGTCGGCTGGGGTGCGGGCTGAGGGATCGTGGCGCCCTGCGCTGCGGGATGGAAGGTGGTGGGGTGGCGCATCGCACGTAGCAATCCCGGGCCAACCTCGGACCAGCCGATTCTCTCTGCTTTGTGACAGTGTCTCGTTTTCTCGTTTCGGCGGGGCTGGCTGTCTCGTTTGCCCGTTGCGGGGNGGNGCGCGGCGTTCGTAGGGTCGCGCCTCGTGTATCTGACCTTCTTCTCTAGCACTGACTGGCAGAGCTGGGATCTGGCCGCGGCGCCGGCGATCCCTGAGCGGATGCCTGTGCTGGTCGATGACGACTTGCGGTTCGATGACGACGGTGGGGTGGTCCGGCCGGCGGCCGTGGTGAACCGGTGGCTGCGGGAGTTGCCCACGAGCGGGGCGTCGGCGAGCGCGACGTGGGCGGCCTACGCGCGGGTGCTGCGGGACTGGCTGGAGTTCCTGGCCGGTCTCGGGGTCGGCCCGTTCGACGGCCGAGAGACGTTGAAGCAGGCACTTGGGGCGTACGCGGCGCATCGCGCGGACGGGCCAGTGACCGCGCGGTTCGCGGCGACGACGTGGAATCGGCACGTGAGCGTGCTGTCGTGCTTCTACCAGTGGGCGGTGGCCGAGGGGTATGCGCAGGCGGTGCCGTTCAGCTATGCCCAGGGCCGCGCCGGTTTCGCGGGCCCGGCCGGGCCCGTGCGGGTGAACCTGGCGCGGCGGCGGACACCGAAGGCGCACGTGACCATCAAGTATTTGGAGGCCGATTTCGCGGAGATGTTCGTGCGCGCGCTGGCGGGTCTGCGGCCCGATGGCGTGGCGGACGAGGGCTATCGGGGCCGGGAGTTGGAACGTAACGCCGCGGTTGCCCGGTTGGCGTTGGCCAGTGGGCTGCGCCGGGCGGAGTTCACCTACCTGCTGGTTTACGAGGTCCCGGCGCTGCCCCGGGCGGCGGGGGACCTGCCGGTGGCGCTGGCGGTGCCGGCGGGGGNCGCTAANGGNCGCAAGCCCCGGACGACCTGGGTTGATCACGCAGCGTTGGAAGCGGTGCACCGCTATGTGGGGTTGGACCGGGCGGCGAGCACGGTCGGGTCGTCGTGGCGTCCCCCGCCCCGGTGGGGGACGCCGCTGCAGGTCAGCGACCCCGACCCGATCGGCGGGCGGGNCAACGGGGNCCGGGNGCGCTGGGCGAGCCTGCGTCCCGCGGACCGGCGGCGGCTCGTCGGCCCGGACGGTGGGTCGTGCCTGCTGGCGCTGCGCGGTGACGGCGGGCCGTTCACCGCGTGGGACAGCGTGTTCACCCGCGCCTCGGACCGCATCCGGGAGGTCTTCGAGCCCCGCTTCCCGCATGTCCACCCGCACCGGCTGCGGCATTCGTTCGCGGTCGCCACGTTGGAGAAGCTGGTCGGCGGCTACTACCGGCAGGCCGCGGCGCTCACGGCGGCGACCGGCGGCGAGGGCGGCCCGGACGCGGCGTTGGCGTTGTATCTGTCCAAGGCCGACCCGCTGATGGTGCTGCGTGACCTACTCGGCCACTCCTCTGTGATGGTCACCGAGGTCTACCTGCGCCGGTTGGACACCACCCGTATCTACCGGGACGCCTACCAGCACGCCGGCGCCGCCCACGGCCTGACGGCCGACCCTGCTGCGCAGCGTGAGGCGGACGCGGAGTTCACCGGCACCGACGTGGAGGGGGACGAGTTCTGATGCCCGCCCAGCTGGGAGAGGACGGGCTCGGGATCGCCTGCGTGTTCAGCGACGGCCGCCGCCGCGCGTTCACCGTCGCGGGCGTGGCGCCAGCGCCGCTGGCCGCTGATCTGCTGGTCGGGCTGGCCGGGCTGGTCCATCCGCACGGCAGCGTCGACGCGCCGGCCACCGTCGGCTGCTACCTGACCGGCCTGAAGGATCTGGCTGCCTTCGCCCGCGGCCGTGGGCTGGCGGGTGGGGCGGGAACGCTGACCCGCGGCCTGCTGGCCGAGTACTGGCTGCAAGCCGGCTGGCTGGCCGAGTTGACGACCCGGCGGATGCTGACCAGCTACGACACGACGACCGGCGCCTTGCCGCCGCCGGTGCGGGAGCTGGCCGGCGGGCGGCTGTTCAACTCCGCGCCGGTGTCGACGCCGCTGGTCCCCTACCCGGCCGAGGAGTGGGAACGGCTGCACAAGGCCTGCCGGACGGCGGTCGATGAGGNGTTCGCCCAGCATCGGGTCATGCAGGCGGTGGCACGGCGTGGCGGNGACCCNCGCGAGCTCGGNTGGNGNCAGGANAANGTTGCTTGGCTGCTGGCCGAGCACGGTCCGGCCACCGCCACCGACGTCGCCGCGTATCTGGGCCGGACCAACCGGTGGATCGAGCTGCGCGGCGGGGTCCGCCCCGTCTGCCAGGCGCTCTACCCCGACGTCCACACGGTGATCGCCTACCGGCTGCTGCTGGGTGTCTATACCGGGATCGTGCCCGACGGCATCGCCGACCTCGGCGTGAGCGACCTCGACTGGGCCGGGGACGCCACCGTGCTGCTCGCCTACGTCAAGGGCCGGCGGGCAGCCGAATCGGTCACCCTGCCCGCCAAGGCGGTCCGGCTGCTCGAGCAGTGGCTGGCCCACAGCGCGCCGGCTCGGGCCTTCGCTCCCGCCGGACTGCGCGGCCATCTGTGGGCGCACTTCCACTACTACGCGGCCCGCACGGGCAGCCGGCAGCAGTGGTGGACGACGCAGGTCCCCGCGCCGACCCAGCGGGCGTGGGCGCAGCGCCGGGGCCTGACGGTCGACCGGCGCCGCATCCGCACGACCTACCTGTCGCTGCGGGACCGGCGGTCCTGGCACGGCAGTTCCCGGACGCTGATCGACCCGAACCACAGCCCGGCCGTGGAAGGCGACAGTTACCTCACCGCCGCCACCCCCGCCCAGCGTGAGGCGGTCGAGGCGATCATCGCCGACGCGCAGCACGACATGCTGCGCCGCGCCCACCCGCCGGTCGTGCTCGGCGACGCCGACACGGCCGCCGCGGTGGCTGGCTTCCCGCGGCTGGCCGCCGACCTCGGTGGCGATGACGCGGCGGTGGCCGTACTGGTCGGCGGGGAGCAGGACGTGTTCGCCGCCGCCTGCACCGACCCGCATGCTGGGCTGCACGGCCCGTCGGGCAAGCCGTGCCCGGCCCGGCCGTGGGTCTGCCTGCTCTGCCCGCTGGCGGTGTTCACCCCACGGCACGCAGCGAACCTGCTACGGCTNAAAGCNTTCTTCGCCCGCCAATGGCAGGCCATGCCCTCCGCCCAGTTCATGGCCGTCTTCGGCCCCTATGCCACCCGGATCGACGAGGTGCTGGCCCGCTATCCCGCCACGGTGCTGGACAGCGCCGCCTCGTCGGTCACCANCCGGGACGACGNCCTGCCGCTACGACCCGAGGAGCGCACCGCATGACCCGCGCGACCCACACCGCCGAGACCGTCGGCCCCACCGGGTCGTCGGTGTTCGCCGGGGTCGATGTCTGCCAGGCCGCCGGGCTCACTGTCCGGGCCGGCGGGCAGCGGCCCAGGTTCGACGACGACATCTGGCTGTTCGGCGACGTCGACGGCGTGCCGGCGCACGTCCACGACTACGAGCTGCGGATGGACTTCACCGCGATCACCGCCCCGGCCTGGCGGCGCCTCGCCAAGGAATACCTGCTCGCCCGGCTGGCACCCACCCTCGACGAGGTGGCCGTGCTCGCACACGCCTACCGCACACCGCTGGCTCTGACCAGCTGCCACCAGCGGCTGCGCGCGCTGACCGGCTGGCTGAACTGGCTGGCCAGCCACGGCGTGTCCAGCCTGGATCAGGTCAGCCAGACGCACTGCGACCAGTATCTGAACCAGCGGCGCAGCCGGCACGATCCCGACGGGAACCCGCTCAGCCCGCTCGGCGACTACACCGTCCGCCTGATCGCCGCGGTCATCATCGAGCTCGCCTACTACACCGAGCTGTTCACCGCCGACCGCTACCCACCCGGCTTCCTGCCCTGGTCGGGACGATCAGCCTGGGCGGTGACCGGAGCCGCACCCGCCAGGGCGAACACCACCCCAGTGGTGCGCCAGCAGGTGCTGGCGCCGATGCTCGCCGCCGCGCTCCACCTCGTCAGCACGCTCGCCGAGCCCATCCTCATGCTGCGCCGCGGGCTGGCCGCCCACCAGGACCAGGTGCGGACGCTACCCGGCTCACACGCCACACCCGCCGCCCTGCGCGCCGTGCTGCGCCGCCACGAGTCCACCGGCATTCCGTTGGAGCAGGTCGCCGACCACATCGCCCGTGGACGGCGGGCCCGCGGCTGGGCCGCCGACGACCCGCTGCTGCCGGTCAACCTGCACGCCCTGGCCCGCCAAACCGGCCGCGCCAAGATCAGCAACGCGACCGTGCAGGCGCTGCGGCCAACGATCGAACACACCCTCCGCCTCGTCGGCGTCGAACGGCCCTGGGGCCGCGACGCCCCACACGTCGAGCGGGCCGACGGCGCGGGCAGCGTCCGGTGGACACTACCGATCGACGAAGCCGACGTGCGCTACCTGGCCGACCACCTGTTCACCGCCTGCCTGCTGGTCACCGCCACCGTCACCGGGATGCGCGAGTGCGAGCTGATGGAACTGCGCACCGGCTGCCGCCGCCCACCCGCCGAGGAGGCCCTCGGCCGACACCGGCTGGCCGGCACCCTCGTCAAAGGCCAGCCCCTCGGCGGCACCCGCGACGAATGGGTCGTCGTTCCCGAAGTCGACCACGCCATCGCCGTCGCCGAACGGCTCCACAGAACGGAGCGCCGTGACGGTGACCTATTGTTCGGCCGGTTTGCCTTCGCGTCCCGCTACCAGCACCTACGCGCCTGGGTGAACGGGCCGGCCGGCGACCGGCTCGGCCTGGCCCCCATCCCCGACGACCCGATCACCCCGCGGATGCTGCGCCGCACCCTCGCCCAGGAACTCGCCTACCGGCCCGGCGGCCTGCTCGCCACGAAAATCCATTTGAAGCATGTGTCCGTCGCGACGACCGAGGGCTACGCCGCCCGGCCCGGCGGCGCCCAAGCCAAACTGCTCGCCGAGATCAGCGAGCACGAGACCGAACGCAACCAGCAGCTGATCCTCGCCGAATACCGCAACTACCAGCAGCAGATCATGCCCGCTGGGCCTGGCGGCCGGGACCTGACCGCCTTGTTCGCGCACGTCGACGCCGCGCTCGCCGCCCACGCCCCGAGCGCGCCCGGGGTCCTCGACAGCGACAAACATGTGATCAACCTGCTGGCCAAACGGGCCGGGATGCTGCACCTCGGCGTCGCGAACTACTGCTGGTTCATCGACCCGGCCCGGGCGCTCTGCCTGACACTCGCCGGCACCCCGACCGCGGACAAGCCCCTGGCTGGCATGTGCGACTCCGCCCGCTGCCCGCAGGCCACCCACCACCCCTGCCACCGCGGCGTCTGGGCCGACACGGTCACCCAGACCACCGCCTTCCTCGGCAACCTCGGCCGCACCCACACCGCCGAACGCGCCCGGCTACGCGGCGAACTCGCCCGCGCCCAACGCGTCCTCGACGCGATCGACACCGCGTCTGGATCATCCACGGCTTCCGACGCCGAAAGCGAGTAGCCCCATGCGCGTCAGCGACGCCCAGCGCCGCGACACCGAAGAACGCATCCGCGCCGCCGCCCGCGCGCTGCTACGCGGCGAACTACCACCCGGCGGCAAATGCGACACCNCCNCCCTGGCCCGCCTCGCCGGGATCTCCCGAGCCACCCTCTACCGCAGCTACCCGCACCTCAAAACCGAGTTCGAAAAGCAGTTCGCCGACCTTCACGCCACCGGCGGCACCGTCGTCGACTCCCGAGATGCCCAGATCACCCGCCTCAAACGGGACAACGCCGACCTGCACCGCCGGCTCGCCGAACGCGACAGCCAACTCGCCGAGCACGAAGCGTTCAGAACCCTCGCGATCNCCCGGCTTGCCNCCCAACACGACGAGANCCNCCGCCNCCGCNCCGCCGCGGCGGCCCCCGCCGGCACCGTGCGCGCCCTACCTACCCGACGGTCCACCGGCCAGATCGGACCATGCTGACCGCGCCAGACCGGGGAAAGCCACGAGCCATGACCTGCCTCACACCCAAGCGCTCCGACATGGCTCGAAACGAGACACGACCGCTCCCCGCCGAATTAAACGAGACAAGCAGACTGCGGACGAAAATCCGATAAGCAGCGCCGGGCCGGCGTCGAACGCGGCCTTGCCGTACTGGCCGGCGATCACCGGCTCGGCTACATTCAGCGCCAGGGTCACCACGCTGGAGAACACCAGCAGCCGCCGAGCCGGATGCAGCAGTTCCGGCGGCGCGCCCTGCACCGCCAGCTGCCGTGTCCCCAGCAAAAGGCCCACCACGGACAAGTCGACCGCCGGGGCCACCAGCGGCGCGACCCAGACCGGCACTCCCAGACGCAACCCGAGCTGGAACACGTTGCCGAACCCGAAGGCGAACGTGAGCCCGACAACCACAACCATGATCACCGTGACGAGGGTGACCGCCACGTCACTTCCTGCTGCTGACTGTGCTCCAGCCGGAGCGTCCATCACGGCGGCGCCATCCGCGGCCATCAGTCACCGCTCCCGGTCAGGGCCCGCGCCGCTACCGGCCGAGATCCGTCACTGGGCGTGATAGCCGCAGGTACGCGAGCCGAAACCACCAGGCTCGTCTTCGCCCGGCTTTGCGTGGATCCTGTACGAGCCNCCCCGGGGACACGCGACCCGCCATGCCCGTCGGTTGCAACCCGGGTGCTCACGGGTCGGCCGCCCGCCACGGACCGGGTTCTCGCGCCAAGCTGTGTCAGCCTAGGTTGGGAAGAAGCGCGGCGGGCTGGAGACACGGGTGGGACGTGGATGGCGCGGATGAACTGGGAGCTGCGGACGTGTGCCCGCAAGGGCCACGTCACCTACCGTCCGGACGAGACATCGCTGGCCGAGCGGCTGACCGCCCGGACCGCCGTCGGTGTCAGCTGGCGGTGCCTACGGTGCGGCGACTTCGTCGTCGGGGAGCCGGCCCTGTCCGGACCGGCTGAGGACGCACCGCTGCTCCTGCGCGGACGGGCGCTGCGCGACGCGACGGTCCTGCGGCTGCTCGCCGTGGAACGGATACTCCGGGCGCTGCTCATGGTCCTGATCGGCTACGCCATCCTCCGGTTCCGCCGATCGGAGGGGCAGCTCCAGCAGCTGTTCGACCGGGCCGTGCCCGCGGCGCGCCCGCTGGCCGACGTCCTGCGTCTCGATCTCGACCATTCCCCTACAATCGATCGCCTGCACCACCTCCTNCACACCCGTCCCCACACCCTGCTCCTCGTCGCGCTGCTGCTGTTCGGCTACGCCGCCGTACAGGTCGTCGAGGGGATCGGGCTATGGCTACTCAAGCGCTGGGGCGAGTACTTCGCCGCCGTCGCCACGNCGGCGTTCCTGCCGTTGGAGATCTACGAACTCACCGAGCGGATCACGGTCCTGCGCATCGGAGCGCTTGTCATCAACGTCGGTGCCGTCGTCTACCTCATCGTGAGCAAACGGCTGTTCAGAGTCCGGGGTGGGGCCGCCGCGTTCGAGGCCGAACGGCACGCGGAGTCCCTGCTCGAGGTGGAGCACTCCGCCCAGGCCGATCCGGCCCGTCCCGATCCTGCGGTACCGCAGGATCCTCGTCCGCAGGCCTTCACCTGAACCGGGCAGGCCCATCACCGGGCAGGCCCATCACCGGGCAGGGGAGTCCGGCTGAAGCTGCCGTGCCAGACGGCCTGGGCACCACTGTCGCCGATCCGGTAGACCTGCACGACCGAACCGGCGGCGACGACCAGGCTGAGCNCGGCGAGAACCGCCACGAGCACCGTCCGGCCGGGACCGGTCGCGGTGCGCGCCGGAGCCGTTTCCGTTCCGGTGGCGGCCGAGCGGCGTGCGAGCACCCACGACGCCGCGGCCGCGACGAACAGCCCGGCGGCCCAGGGCAGCAGGGTGTCGCCGAGTTCGGCGTGCCGGCGGACCAGCTCGTTCGAGGGCACGCGTGCCTCGAGCCACTCCCCCGCATGGGTGGTGAGCGGCACGCTCACCAGCGCGACCAGAGCGACCAGCGGGGTGATGACGCCCAGCCGGCGCCGCGCCGCCGGCCACACCGCGGACAGCACCACCAGCATCGCTGCCAGCGGCACGAGGATGACAACCACATGCACGAGCAAGACGTGCGCCGGCAGTCCGTTGATCTCCGTTGGCCCCACGGTCGCTCCGATCGTCATCTCGTGATGTCCGCACCACGAGCCGTCACAGACAGGAGAAATCCCGCCCCGCATTACTACAGTAGTAGTAGTACTAATACTACTACTATCGCCTCTGTCGTAGATGAAGCGGGGCGACTAGGGACGCACCGTGCCCAGGGCGAGGCGGAAACGCCGGGGGCCGGGACGGTCTCCCTCGGGGTGCACCAGATCTCGTCGAACTCGCGTACCGCCCGGACATACCGGTGCGGCGCGAGCAGCCGCAGCCGCTCGGCCGGCCGAAACCCCAGCTCCGGCTCGGTGACCGCGAATAGCAGGCAGTAGGCACGCCGATAGGCGACTCCCGGGAATACTTTCCCGAGCTCGTGCCGACGGACCATTTCCGCGGTCGCCGCGGGCGGTGTGAAGCTTTCTCCCCCCAGCGAGACCACGCACCTGCTCGGCGAGCCGTCCTGCGTCAGGCCCCGGGCCTCACGGAAGCGACGAAGAGTACTCGGAGTCCAGCCCGGGTGCTTCTCGTTCGACATCGACGACCTAGTTCCAACGACATCGTTCCAACGACCTCGTTCCGCTGCCCCGCCAGTTCTCCCACCAGCAGAGT
The DNA here is from genome assembly GCF_000732115.1 of Frankia sp. CeD. Taxonomy (NCBI): domain Bacteria; kingdom Bacillati; phylum Actinomycetota; class Actinomycetes; order Frankiales; family Frankiaceae; genus Frankia; species Frankia sp. CeD. The sequence continues at coordinate 39,462 of NZ_JPGU01000031.1, read as the reverse complement.
AGTCAGACGGATACCGCGGACGGGCGACAATGTCGGAATCGAGCGCTGGACATCCCTCAAGGTCCGTTTCCTGTCCGGTCACCGGACTGCCCGGGTAATCGCCTGCCGGCTGCCCTGGTCAGTGCGGCCGACACGCGTTGGACTCATGACCAGCGGCTCCGCTCGGGCTGACGGGAGGTCCCCGGGTCCNGCGCCGCGCACGGGCCTGGCCGAGAACGAGCTGCCCCCCTTCGGGACCGGCCTGGAGATCTGGGTCGGGAGATCTGGGTCAGGAGATCTCGGCGAGCCCGGCGACCCGCGGAATCACCTCTTCACCGAGTATGTGCAGAGGCTCGACGTGCCAGACGTCGCGCACGCCACCGAGAACCGCCTGGACACCGAGTTCGGCCAGGTCGTTCAGCTCGTCGAGAATCCTCGCCACATTCTCCCCCCTCGGTCCGACGTCAAAGGAGAAGACCACGGTCTTGAGGATGTCGTCGTAGTTCCGACCCTCGCGTTCGCAGTGTTCACGCAGCACCTGGAGCTTGCGCGCCAGATCGGGACCGGGGAAGAGGTTGCACGCCTGTGCGTACCGGGCCACGAGGCGCAGCGTCTTCCTTTCGCCACCCCCACCGATCAGGATGGGTGGATGCGGCCGCGTCAGCGGCCGCGGCGAATTCAGTGGACGGGCCAACTGGTAGTACCGGCCAGAGAAGGGGCTCTCGTCACCGCTCCACATCCGCAGGCAGATCTGCAGCGTCTCCTCCAGCCGTTCGAACCGCTCGGCCAGCGGCGGGAACGGCAGACCGAGACCGACCGCCTCCTGTTCGTACCAGGCGGCGCCGATGCCCAGCCAGGCCCGCCCGCCGGAGAGCACGTCCAGCGTCGTGACGATCTTTGCCAGGGCGCCGGGCGCCCGGTAGACCGTCCCGGTGACCAGGGTCAGCAGCTTCGCGCGGCGGCTGTGGGCGGCCAGGAAACCCAGCGTCGTGTACGCCTCCAGCATCTCGTTCTCGGCCGGACCGACCATCGCGATCTGGAAGAAGTGGTCCATGACGGCCAGGTAGTCGAATCCGACCGTGTCCGCCACGCGGACCACCTCGGCCAGATCTTCCCCGAGCCGCCCGGAACCGTGCGGGGAGGTGAAGTCGGGTAGTTGCAGACCGATCCGCATGTGCGCTCCTCCCCCGCCTCCAGCGCGGAAAGCGGGACATAGCCGATATTTTCCCATCTGTCGCGCGGCGACAGCCTCCAGCCGCGGTGACCATGATCGGGACTCCCTGACGTGATGAGTCGACGACACGACCACGCCTGCGCGCGGTCACCCCACCCGAACCCAACGCCACGCCCGCAAATCGCAACAAATTTCGATATATAAATGACAAGAGGCTGAGATGCACGAGAATGTAGGCATGCCCGGCCAAGCCTCCGTCATGATGGTCACATGAGGCCCGGGTGGCGGGACCTCCGGGGTGTCCGTACCCTTTCCCTCGACGGAGGTAGCCCTACTCCTCCCGCAGGACCGGTCGCCATCGGCGCCGGTCGATTACTGGATCTGCGGAGTCGGCACCATGGCGGCACCGGAGAGGGGCCGGAGGGGGAGTCGCCACCATCGCCCGCCCACGGCGCACCCATAAAAGATCATATTTTTCGGCGAAACGGCCGTCGGTGCCGCTGGTGTCGTCGCCGCGGCACCGGGCGATGGCCGTCGGCACGATGCCGGGCACGTGCACAGGTTTCCACCACTCTGCGGGGGGATGACCGGTTGACCGCCTCTCTCCCTCCCCCGTGCCGGTTCCGTCTGATCCGGATTGCCCAGCTCGTCCTGATTGTCGCCACGGTCTACCTGTCCGTTTCCGCGTTCGTCACCGTGCCCCACATCGGCAACGAGACCGGGTCGCTGCGTTACGGCGTCGCCCTCGGCTCGGGCCTGATCTGCCTGGCGCGGGCGGTGTTGATCCGCGGCGAACGCCTCCCCTGGGCCCTGCTCGGTACCGGGCTCATCAGCTACGGAGGCGCGACGATCTACTACAACGCGGCGGTCGCCGGCCGGCAGGACGACGACCTCGGGCCGTCGCTGGCCGATCTCGGCTGGCTGCTCTTCTATCCGGCGTGCTATGTCGCCGTCATCCTCCTGCTACGCAGAAGAGTGCTCCGGCTGCACACGAGCGTCTGGATGGACGCGCTCGTCGGCCTGCTCGGCGTGGCCGCGCTGACCAGCGGCATCGGCGTGGCGATGGCGAACGCGTATCCGCGCTACAGCGCGTGGACGATGACGGTGAACCTGATCTATCCGCTCGCCGACCTGCTGCTGATCCTGCTGATCGTCACGGTGTTCAGCCTGCTGGGCTGGCATCCCGGCCGGGTGTGGTGGCTGCTGGGCATCGGGCTGGTGGGCTTCGCGATAGCCGACTCGCTCCTGCTGGTCATCGTCACCACGGACAAGGACCCCGGGTCCGGCCTCCTCGGCACGCTGTGGCTGTTCTCGGTGCTCATGCCGGCCCTGGCCGCCTGGCTGCGACCGCGCTGGCACCCACCGGCCAAGATGTCCGGCTGGGGCGTCATCGCGGTCCCACTGGTGCTCACCGTGATCGCGCTCGGTCTGCTCGTCCTCGGCGCCACGGTCCAGCTGCCAAAGGTCACCGTCGGACTCGCCGCGGCCACGGTGCTGACGGCCCTGGCCCGCGCCGCGTTCACCTTCATCGAGGTCCAGCAGCTCGCCGAAAGCAAGGTGCTGGCCCGCACTGACGAGCTGACGGGCCTGGCAAACCGGCGTGGCTTCATCGAACGGCTGACGAAGGCCGAGCAGCGCGCCACCGGGGTGGGCACCTTCGCCCTCCTCCTGCTGGACCTTGACCGGTTCAAGGAGATCAACGACTCGCTGGGGCATCAGGTGGGCGACGCGCTACTGGCGCAGGTCGGAACCCGTATCTCCGACGCCCTGCGTCCCGGCGACCTGCATGCCCGCCTGGGCGGCGACGAGTTCGCGGTCCTGCTCGAACACGCGGACATCGAGGCCGCGAAACGCGTCGCCGACCGGGTGCTGGCCGTGCTCGGCGATCCCTTCGACGTCGGCGGGGTGACCCTGCACGTCGGCGCGAGCATCGGCGCCGCCGTGTACCCCGACCACGCCGAGGACGCCCACATCCTGTTGCAGCGTGCGGACGTGGCCATGTATGCCGCGAAGTCGGGCCGCACCGGCGTGGAGTCCTACCGTCCCGGCTCCGACGTGAACAGCCTCGTCCGCCTCGACATGATCGAGTCCCTGCGCGCGGCGCTCGGCACCGGCCAGCTGGAGGTGCACTACCAGGTCAAGGTCGACCTCGATTCCGGGCAGGCAAATGCCGTGGAGGCCCTGGTCCGCTGGCGGCATCCCAGCCGCGGCCTGCTCGGGCCAGAGGAATTCGTCCCCCTGGCCGAACAGGCCGGTTTCATCCGGATGCTGACCATCGAGGTGCTGGAGACCGCCCTGGGCCAGTGCCGGCAGTGGCACTCCGCCGGATTCGACGTAGCGGTGGCGGTGAACCTGTCCGCCTCGGACCTGCTGGACCGTGGCTTTCCCGAACAGGTCAGCGGCATGCTCTCCGGCTTCGGGCTGAGCCCGACGGCACTCGAGCTGGAGATCACCGAGACCACGTTGATGCTCGACCGGGTCCGCACGGCCGCCGTACTCGGGGAGCTGCGCGACCTGGGGATCGGAATCGCCGTCGACGACTACGGCACCGGGTACTCCTCCCTGGCCAGGCTCTGGGAGCTGCCCGTTGACGTGCTGAAGCTGGACAAGTCATTCATCCAGCGCATGGAGGTCGATGGCCGGGCCGAGGCGATCGTCCGTTCGACGGTCGGGCTCGCCCACGCGCTCGGCCTGCGCATCGTCGTCGAGGGCGTGGAGACCGCTGGAGCGATGCGGATGCTGCGGGATTTCGGCTGCGACCTGGCTCAGGGCTACTTCCTCGGCCATCCGGGCCCATCTGAGCAGGTGACCGAGCAACTGCGGCGACGGGCGCCGTCGGCTGGCATGATCGATCCGGAGACGATCGGCCGGACGGAGGAATGTCCCGGCGATCTCTCCCCGACGATGGAGAGTGCCGTGCTGAACGCCCCAGTCGCCCCGGATCGGACGCCGGCGGTCAAGTCGTGGCGCTGACGGCGCCGCCCCGCGATCTCGGCCCCACCGTATGGGACGGGTTCTCGCTGCTGAGCAGCCCCCGCCAGGCCCCGGTCGCCGTCGGCGGTGAGCTGGATCCGGCGACGTTGATCGGCGCCTACCGGGCCGGCGCCTTCCCCTGGCCGGCGAGCGAGGCCGACGGCGGCAAGGTCCATGAGGACGACGAGGCCCACGGGGACGACAGCGACGACGCGAGCAGCGGGACCCGCGGGGGCGGGGGGTGGCTGCGCGAGATCCTGCGGGCGGCGGTGGCCGCCCGACGCATCCCCCATCTGCCCCCGCACCGTCCCGGTGGGCTGGACCTGCCCTGGTGGAGCCCCGACCCCCGGGCGGTGATCCCGATCGGCCGGCTGCGGGTCAACCGGACACTGCGCAAGCGGCTACGTAACTGCGGGTGGACCACCACCGTCGACGAGCGCTTCGTCGACGTCGTCCGCGGCTGCCGCCGCGGCGGTACCTCCGAATGGATCACTCCCCAACTGGTCGAGGGCTACGCCGAGCTGCACGCCCTGGGCTGGGCGCACAGCATCGAGGTCTGGGAGGGCGACGAGCTGGTCGGCGGCATGTACGGAGTGGGCGTCGGCGGCGTGTTCGTCGGTGAATCGATGTTCCGCACCCGGACCGACGCCTCCAAGGTGGCTCTGGCCGACTTCGACGCCCGGTTCACCGCGGCCGGCGGGGTGCTGCTGGANGTGCAGATCGCGACCCCGCATCTGATCGACCTGGGTGCGGTGGAGATTCCACGGGCCGATTTCCTCGCCGTTCTGGCCCGCGTCCGGGATGCCGACGTCCGCCTCGACCGCGACCGGTATCCGGTCGCCCGCCTTGCCCCGCATGGCGCCTCCGGCGCAATGCGGGGACCCCTGGCCTAGGGCGCCGTCCGGGGTCTCCGTCACCTCGCCTCCGGCGAGCTTCCTGGGAGAGCCGTCGGGCGCCTCCGGCGCAATGCGGGGGCCCCGGTAGGAGCCTGTCTCGGCGAGGTGGGGTTCAGTCGCCGGCGCGGGCCTGCGGGACCGACACCAGGGGAAACCGCTCGACCGCCTCGGCCAGGACGGCCAGCAGATGATCGATCTCGGCGTTGGTGTTGGCCGCGGTGACCTGGATGCGCACCCCGACCTGCTCACGGGGAACGACCGGGAACGGCACCACACTCGCGAAGATCCCCCGTTCGAACAGAAACCGGCCCAACGGCTCGGCCTGCGCGGCGTCGACCAGGGGAATCTCTATGATCGGAAAGCCGCTGGCGTTGAGCGTGNACAGACCGAGCCCGCGCAGGCCGTCGAGGAACCGGCTGGTCAGGCGGTGCAGCCGGGCCCGGATGGCGTCCCCGCGTTCCGCGTTGACCCGCAGCCCGACCAGCCCGGTCGCCAGGGACGCCACCGGCGACGGGCCGGAGAAGACGTACGGGCCCGCGGTGGACTTCAGATACTCCTTCACCTCCGTGGGGCAGGCGACGAAGGCGAGCAGCGACGAGTACGCCTTCGAGAAACCGCCGACCAGGACGAGATCGTCGTAGGTCTCGCCGAGATGGCGGACGATTCCGTTGCCGCGGCTGCCGTAGGGGCTCGACGCGGCGGGATCACGCTCGCCGACGACACCGAACCCGTGGGCGTCGTCAACGTAGAGCAGGGCGTCGTGCGCACGGGTGAGCGCCGCGAGTTCGGCGAGCGGCGGGCCGTTTCCGGTCATGCTGTGGACGCCGTCGACGCACACCACCCGGGGGNGAGGGCTCGTCCGCAGCCGGCGTTCCAGCCGGTCGAGCCGGTCCTCGCGGAAGCGCGCCACGGCGGCGCCATGGGCCGCGGCCACGACCGCGCCGTCATGTGCCGTCTGATGGGCGTGCACCTCGACGAAGAGGGCCCCCTTGCCCACGAGGGCGGGCAGCACCGACAGCTGGATGTGGGTGATGGTCGGGAGCAGCAGCGCGTCCTCGGCACCGAGGAGAGCTGCGAGCGTGTGCTCGATGTCGTCGTACATCCGCGGGCTGGCGATCAGCCTCGACCAGCTCGGGTGGGTGCCCCAGCGGTCCAGGTACTCCGGGACCGCCTCGATGATCTCCTGGTCGAGATCGAGGCCAAGGTAGTTGCACGACGCGAAATCGGTGAGCCAATGATCACCGATCCGTATCCGGCGGCCGTCGATCTCGTCCACCGTCGCGTCGTAAAAGGGCGCGTGGCGGCGCAGGCGGTCCAGTTCGGCCCGCATACCCATAGGCTGATCAAGAACGTGTCGCCAGGCCGGCGATAACGCCGAGACAGGGGACGAAGGCAAGTCGGGACTTTCGTAGGTCTGCGACATCCCCGCGGCCTAGCCCATGCCCTGGGCCACGGCGATCGGCCGGGCGGGCAGGATGATCACTAGCATCCCAAACAGTCCAGATAGTCCAGATAGTCCAGATTCTCGGAAGGCAGTCGGCCCTGCCAGCGGAACCGGGTGCACTACCACCATCACCAGCCCTCAGGATCGCCGGGAACACACGTCGCCGGGTTCAGGGAACGAAGAAGCACCAACGGACCAAAGGAGTATTCAACACGTAAACAATAAACCTCAGGGCCCGGATAATTCCACAACAAGCGTGGTATGCCCCTGATCCGCGCAGCGGAGCCGGGAGATCGGGCGGACGCCGAGGCCACTGCGGACCGGGCGTCCACGCCACGGCCGGGGCGGATCCGACTGGCGGCCCGGGCGGCTCCCGCCGCCCACCGAAGGCCCGCCGCCGTGGTGTTATCGTCCCCGGCATGTCTGACACGGCGGCATCCGCGGCGACCTCCACCGCGTCCACGGCTGCGGCTTCCACGGCTCCCCCCGCAGGCTCGAGGCAGGCCCCGACACCCTCCGCGGCGACCCCGGAACCGGGTGGCGAGTCCCGGGCCGCGGCTTTCGGGACCGCGCCGCCGGCCGGCCCGTCCGGCCCGGTGCCGGCGAGCGGAGCGGGCACGGCGAGCGGAGCGCAGGCGGCGGCCACTCCCCGCGAGCGGACCAAGGAGGGTCCGCTGGTGCGCGCCCTGCCCTATTCCGGGTTCGGACTGTCGCGCTCGAAGACGCTGTTCCTCGCGCACCGCAAGGAGCCCGTCGACCCGGCTGGCTTCTACTCGCTGATCGCCGCGGACTCCGTGCGCCAGCTGATGCGGTACACATCCCTGACCGGCCAGCTCGTCCTCGACGTCGGCGGCGGCCCGGGTTACTTCCGCTCGGCCTTCCTCGACGCCGGCGCCCGGTACGTGTGGGTCGAGCCGGACGTCTCGGAGATGGAGGCCGGTGGCATCGAGGTTCCCGGCCGGGTCCGGGGCAGCGCCTTGGACCTGCCGTTCCTCTCCGGAAGCGTTGATCTCTGCTACACGTCAAACGTGCTCGAACACGTCCCCGACCCGTGGCGGATGTGCTCCGAACTGGCCCGGGTGACCCGCCCTGGCGGGCTCATCTTCCTGAGCTACACGAACTGGCTGTCCCCCTGGGGCGGCCACGAGACCGCACCCTGGCACTATCTGGGTGGTGACCGGGCGGCGGCGAGGTTCGAACGCCGCAAGGGCAAGGCGCCGAAAAACATCTACGGCAAGACTCTATTTCCGGTGTCGGTGGCCGACACCCTCGCCTGGGCGAAGCGGCGGTCCGACGTCGAGATCCTCGACGCGATGCCGCGCTATCTGCCCGACTGGGCGAAGGTGATCATCAGGATTCCCGGTGCCCGCGAGATTGTGACCTGGAACCTCGCGATGGTGTTGCGCAAGCGCTGAGCCGCCGGGCCGCGCGAGTGTCGGTCCAGCGGCTCCGGCCCGGTGGCTCAGAGGAGTCGCAACTGCTTGCCCGGTGCCGGCCGGCGCGACCGGCGCCGCCCGCCCTCGGCCGGGACGCCCTCGGCCGGGACAGAGGACAGCAAAGCCGGCCTGATGTCCGCAAGAAACGGTGAGGGACGGGTCGTCACGACCGACCCGGCGCGCCGCCGGCTGGCCGCCGAGGTGAGGACCAACCGATGCCTGGCCCGGGTGACGCCGACGAAGAAGAGTCGGCGCTCCTCCGCCTCGGCGTCCTTCGTGCCGGCGTCGGCGGTTCCGTTGACGCCACCGCCCGGGATCCCACCGCCCGGCGCCTCACCGGCCGGACCGAAGCGCATCGGCAGCAGCCCGTCCTCACAACCGACGATGATGACCAGGCCGTATTCCAGACCCTTGCTCGCGTGCAGGGTCAGCAGCGAGATCCGGTCCGCCCTCGGGTCCAGCCCGTCGACCTCGGCGGCGAGCGTGACCGACGTGAGGAAACCCGCCAGGTCGTTGCCTGCCGCTGCGGCGGCCGGTGCGAGCAGCTCCACCGCCAGGCGCAGCTCGGCCTCGGTCGGCACCCGTCCGCCGGAGAAGCCGGGAAACCCGTCGGACGGCACGGCGCCGAGCTCGCTTCTCCTCGCCTCGGCGAGATCGGTGGCCCGTGCCGCCGCGTCGCGCAGCAGACCCGACACCGGACGCGGGACGCCGGGACCCGAGGGATCCGTGGTCGTCAGGTCCTGCAGCAGGGCGAGCAGGTCGGCGACCGCGGGAGCGTCCGCGAGCGGGAGATGAGAGCGCCGCTGGAACGGGAAACCGCGGGTGGCCAGCGCTTCCATGATCGGCTCGGCCTGGCGGGCGGTCCGGTAGAGCACGGCGATGTCCGCGAAGGAGAACCCCGCGTCGACCGATCCGTCCACCCCCGAGTCCAACGCGTGGAACGAGGTACCGCCGAGCGCCGCGTCGATCGTGTCGACGACGGCGATCGCCTCCTCGGCCTCACTGCGGTAGCGCCGCAGCAGCACCGGGCCGTCGCCCTCGGCGCCCCGCACGGCGGTCAGGGTCCGGTCCGGGACCAGACTCGTGGGCGCGATCACATCGAGCGCCGTCCGCACGATGGTGCGGGTGGATCGGTAGCCGCGGGTCAGGGCGACCGGGCGGGCACTCGGGTAGTCCTGCTCGAACCGCAGGAAGAACCGGACGTCCGCACCCCGGAAGCTGTAGATAGCCTGGTCCGGGTCGCCGATCACGCACAGGTTGGCCGTGGGGGGACACAACAGCCCCAGCAGGCGGTACTGGAGTTCGTCGGTGTCCTGGTACTCGTCGACCCAGACGTGGCGCCACCGCCGCTGGTAGTGCTCGGCGAGATCCGGGGACGACCGCAGCAGGGTCAGCGGCAGGGTGATCAGATCGTCGAGATCGACCATGTCCCGATCGCGCAGCGCGGCGTCGTAACGGGCGAGCGCCCCGACCAGGTCGTGGTCGCGGATCGCCTGGCCGAGCGCTCGGTGCCGCTTGAGCTCGGCGACACCGGCCGCCACCCGCCGGCGCGTTCGGGCGTCGCCCTCACCGTGCAGTGCCGCGGCGATTAGCTCCACGCGCACCGCGTCGTCCGCGACCTGGACCTGCGGGCCCCGGGCGAGTTTCGCGTGCTGCTCACGGATGATCGTAAGCCCGAGGCCGTGGAAGGTCGTCGCGAGCACCCGTCCCGCGGCGTCACCCAGCAGGCCGGCTAGCCGTTCGGCGAGCTCCCCGGCCGCACGCCGGGTGAAGGTGACCGCCAGGCACTCCCCGGCCGGCACCCCGTGCTCAGCGACCCGGTGTGCGATCGCGTGGACCAGCGTACGGGTCTTGCCCGTTCCCGGTCCGGCGAGGACGAGCAGCGGACCGGACAGGTGCGAGGCTGCCAGCCGCTGCTCGGGATCCAGCCCGTCAAGCACCGACGGGGTATCGCCGGAAACCGGCGTGAACAGCTGGCTGTCGGCCACCGCGGCATCCCCCGGCACCACCGCGGCATCGGGTGCCGGACGCGCCCGCGCCGCGAGCGCCTCGTCGAGGGAGGGTCCCGCATCGATCCGGTCCTGCCCACCAGCCGCGCCGGACCCCAGGTCGAACAGGGTGCCACCGTCCCGGGCGAGCTCCCGGGGTTCGAACAACCGGATGACGCCGTATTCGCCGTCGAACCCGGCCTGCCGGATCACCTCCCCGCGGCGCAGGCGACTGATTGCCTCGACCAGCTCCGGCGATCCGACCCCAGCGATGTCCGTGAGCGGTACGTCGCCGAGGATGTCGAGCTCCGGGCCCAGACGGGAGACCAACGACGTCACCTGGCCCGCGACCGCCTTGCTCTTCGGGCCCACGCCGAGAATCTCCCCGACGACCTCCGGCAACGGAACCAGCGAGGTGACGTCGGGCGCCGTGACGGGGCGGTGGCCGGGCCGCCGGTCGGCCAGCGCCTCGACCCGGTTGAGGACCCCGACGGTGAGGCCACCGCCGCAGGTGGGGCAGCGTCCGCCGACCTCCCGGGTCTGGTCCGGCGTGAGGACCACCCCGCACTTGCGATGCCCGTCGAGGTGGTACTTGCCCTCTTCCGGGAAGAACTCGACGGTNCCCGCGAAGCCGTCCCCGCCGCGCAGCGCGGCCTCGATGGAGAAGTAGTCGAGGTCGCAGGTGAACGCGGTCGCCTCCCGGCCGAGCATCGGCGGGGNGNGGGCGTCAGAGTTGCTCACCAGCCGGTAGCGGTCGAGACCGGAGATCCGCCAGAACATCTCCGGGTCCGCCGAAAGCCCCGTCTCCAGGGCGAAGACCTCGTCGGCGAGGTCGCCGTAGCAGTCCTCGACGGCGTCGAACCCGGACTTCGAACCGAGAACCGCGAACCAGGGCGTCCACACGTGCGCCGGGACCAGATAGCAGCCCGCCCCGCCACCAAGGGTGATCTCCAGCAGATCGCGGGAGTCCAGGCCCAGGATGGGACGCCCGTCCGCGGCGAGGTTGCCGATCCGAGCCAGCGCCGCCGTGATCCGTCCGGCGGCCTCCCGGTCGGGAGCGTAGAGAAGATGATGGACCTTACGGGTCCGGTCGCCCCTCTTGTAGATCGTCGAGATCTCACTAGAGATCATGAAGCGGGTCGCCGTCCGGCAGGAGGCCGGTAACGTGCGCAGCACCTCATGCTCAAGATCGGACCGCAGCCGGAACAGGCCGGGCTCGGCCGGGACCAGCTTCGTCGCGATCTCCTGAGACCAGGCCGGATGGGTGAAGTCGCCGGTGCCGACGACGGCGATGCCCTTGCGTGCCGCCCACCAGGCCAGGTGCTCCAGATCGCAGTCACGACTGCAGGCACGCGAGTACCGGGAGTGAATGTGCACATCAGCGTAGAACCGTGACCTCACGGATGCGTATGTTGTCGCACCCGCCTCACCATGCCGCCGGCGGCACGCCGCAACCTCACCCGAACCCGCACCCGCACCCGCACCCGGCGCACCCCGCGGACGGGCTACCCCCTCCTGTCGCTCCGTCGGAGAGGGGCACGTCATTATGCGTAGGATGCCGGCATCCTGCCGACCTCGCGGACGGGGCGTCACAGATCGGTGGCGCCACGGATCGGGAGAGCGGATCGGGAGAACAGCGCCGACGGGAGGAAAGTCACGTGTCGACAACCGACGGACGGCGTTTCCCTCCCGGCGCGGGCGCCGGGATCTCCAGAGCGAGGTCCTGATGACGACGCAGACCGCCGGCCCCGAGCGGCATGCCGCCCTCGCGGACCGCTGTCACCGGCTGGTGCGGTTCCTCCATGAGGTCGCGGCGGCCCGGTCGGGCCGGATCCGGACCATCGAGGAGCATCCGCTCACGGTGTGGCTCGCCGACATCCCGGCCGGCGTGCCGCTGTCCGAGCACGCCGGGGCCGGCGAGGTGCTGCTGACCGCCCCCGCCGCCACCGTCCTACCCCCACCGCCGCCACCGCCCGCGATCCTCGCCGGCCAGATCGTGCTGCCCGACGCGGCCGGCGCCGATCCCGACCAGCCGCCGGTGTGGAACGGCGCCGCCGCCGAGCAGACCGCCGCCGAGCAGACCGCCGCGGCGGCGGCCTACCAGGCCTGGTTGCCGCGATGGCAGCTCTGGGCGACACGCGCGCGCGTTGACGCGGAGCGACGCAATCTGCACAACACGCTGCACGCGGTCGCGGCCCGGGTGGCCCAGGAGGGTGACGCGCTGGAACTCGTGCTGGCGACCGGCCTGCTGACCTGGCAGCCACCGGGCGGCCCCACCGTCCGCGAGCACCTGCTGAACACCCGGCTGACCTGCGACATCGACCCGGTCACCTCCGATATCAGGGTGCGGGTCCCGGCGGGGGCCACCACGCGCCTCGCCGACGGCCCGCTACTCGACGGCATCGCCGGCTTCCGCCGGGAACGGACGAACGCGCTGCACGAGCGCCTGCGGGGACGACCGTCGGCGCCACTGGGTCCGGACGACATCCGGCTGCTGCGGGACTGGCTGGCGCTGGCGCTCGACGTGCCGACGGACGGCTTCGAACCCGACCTCGCGCCGCCCGCGCCCGACAGCGCGTCACGCCCGCGGGTGACCTTCGCCCCGGCCTTCGTCCTGCGCACCCGTGACCAGGCCGCCCTGCTGACCTACTACGAGCGGATGCTCGACGTCCTGCGGGGTGACGGACCTCCGCCGCTCGGCCTCGTCCAGCTGGTGGAGACCCTCGACGCCGCCGACCGGTTGGCCTGGCTCGAGGCAGAGGGAGCGACGAGCGGCGCCGAACTCGGTGCGGACCCGCTGCTCCCGCTCCCGGCCAGTCCCGAGCAGGCCCGGGTGCTGGAGCGGCTTCGCCACGACAACGGCGTCGTCGTCGAGGGCCCGCCCGGCACCGGCAAGACGCACACGATCGCCAACCTGGTCTGCGCCTTGCTGGCGGAGGGGCAACGGGTTCTGGTCACCAGCCAGAAGTCGCAAGCCCTGCGGGTCCTGCGGGAGAAACTGCCCCCGGACCTGCAGCGGCTGTGCGTGTCGTTCACCGATACCGAGGAGGCGCGCGACGCACCGGTCGACCAGGCCGGGAACGCGGGGGCGGACCTGGACGGCCGGCCCGACGCAGTCTTCGACCCCGCCCCGGCCGGGGCCGAAGACGAAGCGGACGAGCTTGGCGGCATCGGCGTGGGTTCCCCCGAGCTCGCCGCGAGCGTGAGCGCCCTGGCCGCGGAGAAGGCCACCTATCACCCCGAGGCGCTCGACCGGCGGATCGTGCGGGCCGCCGCGCGCCGGCAGGAGGCGATCCGCGCCCGCGATGTCCTGGCGGACCGGGCCCGCGCCCTGCGGTTGGCCGAGCACACGGTGCATCCGGACAGCGAGGTGGCCGCGGGCTGGGGCGGGACGCGGGCGAGCATCGCGGCGCGGGTCCGGGCCGAGGCCGACGCGTCGCGGTGGCTGCCGCGGCCCGTGCCCCGGAGCGCGGCAGCCACCACCNCCGCGAGGACCACGGCGACGGGGTCCGGGTCTGTCGGCCCTGCGCCGGTTCCCCCGCCGTTGACCGACGCCGAGGCGCTGGAGCTCCACGCCCTGCTGCGATCCGGTCAGGTGCGATCCGGTCAGGTGCGATCCGGTCAGGACGTCGGCGCGGACCGGTCCGCCGGCCCGGTGGTCGAGATGAGCCGATTCCTACCCGCCGAGCGGTTCGCGGACCTGGTGGCCACCGCCCGCGCGGCCGACGAGGCGGTCCGCCTTGCCCGCGCGGCCGTCCGTCCCGCGACCCGGGGTCTCCTCGACACGCTCGCCGCCGTCGATCCCGCGGTGGTCTCCCTCGATCCGCTACAGCAGGCGGTCGCCAGCCTCTCCCGCGCGCTCGAGGAGCTCGACGGGCGCGGGCAGCGGTCGAACAGACGGCACTGGGTTCCGGCGGCCCTCGACGACGCCCTCGCCGGCCGGGACCGGGTCCTCTGGGCGAAGGTGGCCGCGGCCACGCCGATGATCGCCGAGGCGACGCGGCACGTGACCGAGCTCGGTCTGCACGCGGTCGCCCTTCCGACCTCCGCCTCCCCGGACGGCTCCGCCTCGGCGGCCGACGCCGGCTCCCCGGCGGATCCGGGCTTCGACCCCGCCGCCCTGCTCGCCCGGGGGGAGGCACTGCGCGAGTACCTCGACGCCGGGGGCGAGCTACGGCGCAGGTTCCGGCCGAAGGTCCAGAAGGAGGCGGACACGCTGCTGACCCGGACGCTGGTGGACGGCGTCGCGCCGACCACCCCGGAGCTGCTCGATCTCGTGCTCGTCCGGCTCCGGGCGGAGGTCGCGGTCGAGGCCGCGACCCGCGGATGGGTCCTGGTCGGGATCGCGCCGCGGCCCACCGATCCCTTCGAGGTACGCCTGTCCCGGCTGGTTGAGGCGCAGGAGGCCGTCACGGAGATCCAGGCGATCGTGGCGGCGCGGAACCGGGTCGTGGCAATCCTGGAGGACATCGTGCCCGGCCGGGCACCGGCGATGGACTCCGCCGAGCGCGTCCGGGATCTCGCGGCCGTCATGGCCGCGCTGCGCCCGATGGCAGCCGCCACCGACGCCGAGCGGGCGCTGGGGGAACTGCGGGAGGGCTACGCCGGGCTTGCCACCGCGGCGGGCACGCCGTCCGAGGTCGCCGAGCTGGCCGGCGCGGTAGCGGCCCGCAATGTGGCCGCGTACACGCGGACCCGGGCCGCGCTCGCCACCACCATGGCTGCCCGGGAGGTGGCGCTGCGCCGGGACGAGCTGCTCGGCCGGCTGCGCGCGGCGCATCCCGACCTCGCCGATCTCCTCGTCTCGACGGCCGGCGCGACCCGGCCCAATGGAGCGGAGATCTGGCCGGCCAGGCTCGCGGCGTTCACGACCGCCTGGTCCTGGGCGGTGGCCGCGAGCTGGCTGACCGCCACGGCCCCCGGCGCCGCCACGGCCCCCGGCGGCCCGGCTGGACCACCTGTCGATCTGGACGCCGAGCTGGACGCGGCGGAGGACATGGTCGCCGCGGCCACCGCGGAGCTGGCCGGCGCCCGCGCGTGGAAACACTGCCTCGAACGGATGGGCGCCGAGCAGTCGGCCGCGCTGCGCGCCTATGCCGACGCGGTGGCGGCCAGCGGCACCTTCGGCGGCCGCCACGCCGAGCGTTTCCGCCAGGCCGCCCGGGAGGCGATGGAGATCGCCCAGACGGCGGTGCCGGCCTGGGTCATGCCGATCCGGGAGGTGCTGTCGACGATCCCGGCGGTGCGCGACAGCTTCGACGTCGTGATCGTCGACGAAGGCAGTCAGGCCGGGCTCGACAGCCTGTTCCTGCTCTGGCTCGCCCCACGGGTGATCGTCGTGGGCGACGACCGGCAGTGCACGCCGCCGGTGGAGGTCACGGACGAGCTCGACCGGGTCTTCGACCGGCTGGAGGCCCTGCTGCCGGAGGTGCCGGCGTGGCTACGCGTCGGGTTCACCCCCCGGTCGAGCCTGTTCACGCTGTTGCGAACCCGCTTCGGCGAGGTGATCCGGCTGCGGGAGCACTTCCGGTGCATGCCGGAGATCATCGAGTGGTCGTCGGCCATGTTCTACCGGGACGCGCCGCTGCTTCCCCTGCGCCAGTTTGGCGCCGACCGGCTGCCGCCGCTGGTGGCCCGGTTCGTTCCCCACGGTTTCACCACGGACGCGGGCCTCGGTCCACGCANTCCGGCCGAGGCCGATGCCCTGGTCGCACAGGTGCTCTCCTGCGCCGAGGATCCCCGGTACGCCCGGCTCTCCTTCGGCGTCGTCGTCCCACAGGGCACCGCACAGGCGGCGCTGATCCGCGACCAGCTGGCCGACCGGATGTCCGCCGCCGAGCACCAGCGTCGACGGCTGCGGGTGGGCGTCCCCGCCGACTTCCAGGGTGACGAGCGCGACGTCGTCTTCCTGTCCCTGGTGGTGGCGCCCGACTCGCGCATCACCCCGCTGACCCGGCTGGAGTACCAGCGGCGGTTCAACGTCGCGGCCTCCCGGGCCCGCGACCAGGTCTGGCTGTTCCACTCCGTACCGGTCACCGATCTTGACCCTCGCGATCTGCGGCACAACTATCTGAGCTACGTGCTGTCCACGACGCACCCGGCGGCCGGCGGCCGCGGCGAGGAGCCCCCGGCACTCGCCGAAGTGCCGACCAACCGTCCGCATCCGGCCTTCGGATCCCTGTTCGAACAGCGGGTCTTCCGGGAGATCGTCGGCCGCGGCTACCTGGTCACCCCGCAGGTGGAGATCAACGGTCGGCGGGTCGACCTGGTCGTCTCCGGCGGTCGGGCCCGGCTCGCCGTCGAGTGCGACGGGGACGTCGGCTCCGGTCCGGACGAGATCGCGCACGAGTTCGCCCGGGAGCGCGAGCTGCGCCGGGCGGGCTGGCGGTTCTGGCGGGNCCGCCAGTCCGAGTTCGAACTCGACGCCGACGCCGCGTTGGCCTCGTTGTGGCCGCGGCTGGCGAGGGCCGGTATCGCGCCCGTGAACACCGGGGCGCGAGGACTGCGGGACGAGGCCGCCACCGGCCTCCCCCGCGTCGAACATTCCACCGTCCGGGCGAGCGCCGACGAGGCGCTGCACCGGTGGCGGCCCATCGCCCTGTCCGATCTGGAGGGCCTCGACGACGCACCGCCGGACGCCGATCCGCGCGGTTCGGCCCGTGATTCGGCCCCTGCCCTCCGGCGAGGCACGGGCACGGCCCCGGGCGCCGGTGGGGGAGACTGCTCCCCGCGTGCCGAACGGGTCGGTCAGGCCGGCGGCCCGGTCACCCCGTCCGGTTCGAACGGCGCCGGCAGGACGTCGGGATCGTGATCGTCGTGGGATGCCTCGACACCTGCTCCGGCGCCCGGCCGGTCACGGGGTGTCCGGGCCGCCGGCTTCCGCGTCGATCGGGGGTGAGGCACCGGCCGGCTCGGCCCAGTGAATCCGCACCGCGCGACCGATCTTCTCGTCGGCCCGATCCGGCGTCTTCTCCGCGGCGTGTTCCGGATCCGTCGGGTCCTCGGTCTCCGAGTCGCCCACGCCGACGATCCGCACGAGTCCGGATCGCGGCAGTCGCGGCTTCGCGATCGGCAGTTCGGTGAAGTCCGCCCGACGGATGCGGCAGAACGCGCTCTGGGTGCCGGTGCCGAGCTGGCAGGCCCCGAAGTCGGCCGCGGCGGACAGGTAGGCGAGCGCCTCGGTCCGGTCGAGCCCGACCCGGCTCTGCAGGAAGACCACCGCCGACCGCGCCGCGCGGCGGACGGACTCGGCGAGGTCAACGTCGAGCCCCAGGGTGACCCAGGCCGTGTCGGTCTCGATGAACGGTTCCCGCAGCGCGCCGAGAACCGACCGGGCCGCCGTGTCACGCAGCACGGTCAGCCGCAGCGTCGCCCGTAGCGGGCCATCCAGGGCGGTGGCACCGATCTTCCCGTCCCCGAGGGCGTAATGCGGATCGCCGACGGCGAACAACGCGCCGCTCACCTGGACCGGCAGGAACAGCCGCGCGCCCGCGCCGAGTTCCCGGCAGTCCAGGGCGCCGCCGTGCAGACCGATCGAGGTGGAGGGGACGATCTTGGTGGTAGTGTCCACGCCGACCGCCATGATGCCCAGGAACGGCGCCAACGGAAACCGGGTCCTGCTGCCGTTCACGCTGGTCAGGGCGCCGAACAGGCGGCCCCGCCGGCGCTCCACCGCACAGAAGGTGGTAACGGTGCGGAAGCGTCGCCAATGGCGGGCGTCGGCGTCCGCGTCCGGCGGCCCCCCCNCGGGGNACTCCCCTGCAAGCAGGCCCGCGCCATGGCGGGTCGAGACGATCCCATACCGTGCGCGGGGATGCAGCGAGACCACCTCAACCCGCAGCACGTCCCCCGGTTCCGCGCCCCGGATGAACACCGGTCCGGTGACGATGTGGGGACCGTCCACCCCGAACCGGTGCGGGATACCCGAAGCGGCGATCGCCCGGGCGTCGGCCAGCACCTCCGACGGCGCGACCCCGAAACCGGCGAAGAAGGCGTCGGGATCGCGCCCCTGGTCGCAGAGGATCCCCTCTTGGCTGACCGTGTCGAAGGTGACCGTGGCGCCGGAGTCGATACTGAGAACCGGCCTGGTCAGGGCGTTCGGCAGCTCACCCCATCTGATGGTCTCGGGGGTGGAGGGCAGGTAGTGCCGTCCCTCGATCCTTCCTCGGCCAGGCTGCAGCGNCACCCGACCCTACCTGGACCGATGCCTGGTCAGCGGACCTCCGCTGGGCCGGATCGCCTGGGCGCGCGGCTGACCGACCCCACGGATCACGGCAGGCCGCGGACAACATACACGCGGACAGGTCTGGCTTCGCACGCGCGTCAGATTTCCAGCAGCATATGTCGGGAAGGTGACGCAGACGTTGCGATCACGGTCATTCCGCTGTTTCCGGGTAGGCGGTGCGGCCAGGGCCGCATCCGGCACGCCCCGGACTCGCCACCATCCACCCGTCGGTGCCGCCTCCGGCCGGAAGCCGCGGGACCGGTTGGTCCGGTCGGTCCGGCGGGCGGCGGGGTCGGGAAACTCCGCCTGAGGATGGAATATCTAGATCATCTAGATATTGGAGGATATGGCGAATGGGAAGTCACGGGAGACCCCCGGCGGGGGCGACGCTGCGCGATCTGGGCGAGTTCGGCTTGATCGAGGCCGTGACGGCGCGTTTCTCCCATGGACGGGACGTGCTGGTCGGCCCCGGGGACGACGCGGCGGTGCTGGCCGCCCCGGACGGTCGGGTGGTCGTCACCACCGACCTGCTGCTCGAAGGACGCCACTTCCGCCGGGACTGGTCGTCCGCGGTGGATGTCGGGCACAAGGCCGCCGCGCAGAACCTCGCCGACGTGGCGTCGATGGGGGCGAGGCCCACCGGCCTGTTCCTCGGCTTCGCCGCACCCGGCGACCTCGCGGTCGACTGGGCCCTGGCGATGGCCGACGGAATGGCCGAGGAATGCGCGCAGGCCGGTGCCTCCGTGTCCGGCGGGGACGTCAGCTCCGCGGATTCGATCATGCTCGGGGTGACCGCGCTCGGTGACCTGCAGGGCCGGCCGCCGGTCCTGCGCTCGGGCGCCCGGCCCGGCGATGCCGTGGTGCTCGCTGGTCGTCTCGGGTGGGCCCAGGCGGGGCTGGCCCTACTCACGGCGGGTTCGGCAGCCGGCGACTCCCGATGGGTCGACGACCCGAGATGGAAGGAACTGATCGCGGCGCACCGCCGGCCCCGGCCGCCCTACGCGCTCGGGCCGGTGCTCGCCGCCGCGGGCGCGCACGCCATGTGCGACGTCTCGGACGGTCTCGTGGCGGATCTCGGTCACATCGCCGTGGCCTCGGGGGTGTCCATCGATCTCGCGTCGGAAGCCTTCCTGATCGACGAGGCGATGCGGTCGGCCGGGGCCGCCCTTGATGTGGACCCGTTGCGCTGGGTACTCGGCGGCGGCGAGGATCACCCGCTGGTCGCCTGCCTTCCCCCAGGAGTGACCCCGCCGGCCGGGTGCATCGTGATCGGTTCGGTCCTGAGCGGCGCGGGATCGGCCGGCGCGGGGGTGACAGTGGACGGGGAGCGCCCCGTAGGCAGCGATGGGTGGGATCACTACGGGCAGTCCGCGACGGACGCATCCTGACTCCGGACACACCAAGGGACAACGACACCAAGGGACAACGACACCAAGAGACAACGACACCAAGGGAGAAAAGACACCGAGGAGCAGAAACATCAGGAGGCAGACGCCGGCCCGCCAGGTCGCCTCACGGGCGTAGGTCGCTCGAAGCGACATTTATTGGGTCCGGGGGCCATGATGCGGGCCGGCGTCACCGAAGCATAACCGACGGCCCGCCCGGGAGTATCCCCACCGCGCGGTGAACGATGGAACGATCTCGCTCTCGCCCTGATTGGCTGTAGCTACCGGACGTTCCCGGCGCCGGTCCGCCCATCCCGGAGAACACGCCGAGCAATCTACTCGTAACCGATCATGGACGGGCCAGGCCGGGATGCCCAGAGCGGGTAGGATAGGCAGACGGTGGCGGAAGGGCCTTATCGGAGGCCGAGAAGCGAGACCGTGGATAGAGGCGAATGGCCCCGTGACAGCACCGACGGTACCTGCGTCAGGACCTGACTTCGGACCCAACGAATGGCTGGTCTTCGAGATCTACCAACAGTTTCTCGAAGATCCGCAGAGCGTGTCGCCGGAGTGGCGCGAGTTCCTCTCCGATTACCACCCCGGCGCGCCGCCCGCCGCCGCGGGCGGCGCCGGGCAGGCCGCCACGGCGGCACCTAACGGGGAGGTTTCGCCGGATGGTGA
This sequence comes from Frankia sp. CeD, assembly GCF_000732115.1. Taxonomy (NCBI): domain Bacteria; kingdom Bacillati; phylum Actinomycetota; class Actinomycetes; order Frankiales; family Frankiaceae; genus Frankia; species Frankia sp. CeD. The sequence goes on along the minus strand of NZ_JPGU01000031.1, from coordinate 19,282 downwards.
GGTCTTCCACACTACGCCTGTTCCGGTGAAGCCGAGCACGGCCGCGCCGTCTACTCCGGCCGCGCCGGTCCCGGCGTCGGCACAGCCCGCCGGGCCCCCGAAGCAGGCGGCACCCGCCGACAGGCAGGCTCCGGAGGCGGCCACGCCGCTGCGCGGCGCCGCCGCCCGCGTGGTCAGCAACATGGAGACCTCGCTGCACATCCCGACGGCGACCTCGGTGCGGGCGGTGCCGGCCAAGCTGCTCGCGGACAACCGCATCGTGATCAACCGGCACCTGGCCCGCTCCAGCGGCGGCAAGGTGTCCTTCACGCACATCATCGGCTACGCGATGGTCAAGGCGCTGGCCGCGCATCCCGTCATGAACGCCTCCTACACGGAGGTGGGCGGCAAGCCGGCCGTCGTCCAGCCGGAGCACATCAACCTGGGCCTCGCCATCGACCTGGTGACCCCGAAGGGCCGCCAGCTCGTTGTCGCCGCCGTCAAGAAGGCCGAGACGCTGGACTTCACCCAGTTCTGGCAGGCCTACGAGGACCTCGTGCGCCGGGCCCGGACGAACAAGCTGACCACCGACGACTTCACCGGCGTCACCATCAGCCTGACCAACCCCGGCGGCATCGGCACCGTGCACTCGGTGCCCCGCCTGATGGAGGGCCAGGGCACGATCATCGGCGTCGGGGCGATGGAGTACCCGGCCGAGTTCTCCGGCGCGTCGGCGAACACCCTGGCGAAGCTCGCGATCTCCAAGATCATCACTCTGACCAGCACCTACGACCACCGCATCATCCAGGGCGCCCAGTCGGGTGAGTACCTGCGCCGGATGCATCAGCTGCTCCTCGGCGAGGAGGGCTTCTACGACGAGATCTTCCAGTCGCTGCGGGTGCCCTACGAGCCCGTGCGCTGGGTCGCCGACATGCCGGTCGTGCACGAGGGCGACCTCGACCACAACGCCCGGGTGCTGGAACTGATCCACGCCTACCGGGTGCGCGGCCACCTCATGGCGGACACGAACCCGCTCGAGTTCGCCATCCGCNGCCATCCCGACCTCGACATCATCAGCCACGGGCTGACCCTGTGGGACCTCGACCGCGAGTTCGCCGTCGGCGGCTTCGCCGGGCACCGGACGATGTCCCTGCGCGACGTCCTGGGGGTCCTGCGCGACTCGTACTGCCGTCGGGTCGGCATCGAGTACATGCANATCCAGGAACCGGATGAGCGTGCCTGGATCCAGGCCCGGGTCGAGCGGGCCGCGGAGCGGCCGGACCCGGCCGAGCAGCTGCACGTGCTGGAGCGGCTCGGGGCCGCGGAGGCGTTCGAATCTTTCCTGCAGACCAAGTACGTCGGCCAGCGCCGGTTCTCCCTCGAGGGCGCCGAGTCGACGATCCCCGCCCTCGACGAGGTTCTCTCGCGTGCCGCCGGCGCGGGGNTGGACGAGGTCGTCATCGGCATGGCCCATCGCGGCCGGCTGAACGTGCTCGCCAACATCGTCGGCAAGTCCTACCGGCAGATCTTCGCCGAGTTCGAGGGCTACCTCGACCCGCAGACGGCGCACGGCTCCGGCGACGTGAAGTACCACCTCGGCGCCGAGGGCGTCTACACCGGCCAGGACGGCCGCACGGTACCGGTTTCGGTGGTCGCGAACCCGTCGCACCTCGAGGCGGTCGACCCGGTCACCGAGGGCGTCGTCCGCGCCAAGCAGGACATTCTGGACAAGGGCTCGGCGGGTTTCACCGTTCTGCCGGTACTCGTCCACGGCGATGCCGCGTTCGCCGGGCAGGGGGTCGTCGCCGAGACCCTCAACCTGTCCCAGCTGCGGGGATACCGCACCGGTGGCACCGTGCACCTGGTCATCAACAACCAGGTCGGATTCACCACCTCGCCGGACTCCGGCCGGTCGTCGGTGTACGCCACCGACGTCGCCCGGATGGTCCAGGCACCGATCTTCCACGTGAACGGGGACGACCCGGAGGCGTGTGTCCGGGTTGCGGCGCTGGCGTTCGAGTACCGCCAGGCGTTCCACAAGGACGTCGTCATCGATCTGGTCTGCTACCGGCGGCGCGGGCACAACGAGATGGACGAGCCCTCGTTCACCCAGCCGTTGATGTACGACACCATCGCCAGCAAGCGTTCGGTGCGCAAGCTCTACACCGAGGCGCTGATCGGCCGCGGGGACATCACCCGCGAGGAGGCCGAGCAAGCGATGAAGAGCTACCGCGCGGAGCTCGAGAAGGCCTTCGCGCAGACCCGGGACACCNCCCCGGCGAGCTCGTCGCCGCAGCCACGCATCATCNCCNCCCCGGAGGAGGCCGCCGCGGCGGCCGCGGTCAGCACCGCCGTGTCCGACGAGGCCGTGAAGAAGGTCATCGAGACCCAGGTCAACCTGCCGGAGGGCTTCACCGTCCATCCACGGCTGCGTCCCCAGGTCGAGCGGCGGGCCCAGATGGTGGAGACCGGCTTNATCGACTGGGNGCNGGNGGNGACCCTGGCCTTCGGAACGCTCCTGCTCGACGGCCGCTCGGTGCGGCTGACCGGTCAGGACAGCCGGCGGGGCACCTTCGGCCAGCGGCACGCCGTGCTGGTCGACCGGCACAGCGCCGCGGACCACACCCCGCTGCGGACCCTGCGCCACGGCCTCGACGGCACCATCGTGAACGACGGTGTCGGCACCTTCTACGTCTACGACTCGCTGTTGAGCGAGTTCGCGGCGATGGGCTTCGAGTACGGCTACGCGGTCGCCCGGCCGGACATGCTGGTGCTCTGGGAGGCGCAGTTCGGCGACTTCGCCAACGGCGCCCAGTCGATCATTGACGAGTTCATCACCGCCGGTGAGGCCAAGTGGGGCCAGCGGTCGGCGGTCACCCTGCTGCTGCCGCACGGCTACGAGGGTCAGGGTCCCGACCACTCCTCCGCCCGCATCGAGCGCTTCTTGTCGCTGTGCGCGGACAACAACATGACGGTCTCCGCACCCTCGTCCCCCGCCAGCTACTTCCACCTGCTGCGCCGGCAGGCCCTCTCGCCGGTCCGGCGTCCGCTGGTGGTCTTCACCCCCAAGTCGATGCTGCGGCTGAAGGCCGCAACGTCCACCGTGGCCGAGCTGACCGGCGGCGGCTGGCAGCCGGTGATCGACGACGGGTCCGTCACGGACCCGTCGGCCGTGCGCCGGATACTGCTCACGGCGGGCAAGGTCTACTACGATCTCGCCGCCGCCCGGGGGNAGCACGACGACGCCGAGCGATTCGCCCTGTTGCGCGTCGAACAGCTCTACCCGACGCCCGGGCCGGAGCTCGCGCAGGTCCTGGAGCGTTACCCGAACGTGACGGACATCGTCTGGCTCCAGGAGGAGCCGGCGAACCAGGGCGCCTACCCGCACATGGCCCTCAACCTGACCGAGTTCCTGCCCGGCGACATCCGGCTGCGTCGCATCTCCCGGCGCGCCGCCGCGGCCCCGGCCTCGGGGTCGTCGAAGGTGCACGAGCGCGAGCAGCAGGCCCTGGTCGAGGCGGCGTTCGAGAACTGAGCACGCGGCCGGCGGAGCGTCGCCCGATCCGAGGACCGTCCCGCCGCACCGGTGGTGTTCCCGGGCCGCCGTGCCCGGCAGCGCCACCGGCGTGCGGCGGCCGGTCCGGCTCGCCAGCCATCCGCTCGCCAGACAGGGGGCAGCGATGTACTTCACCGACCGGGGGATCGAGGAACTCGCCGCGCGGCGCGGCCCGGAGAGCCTGACCTACGAGGGTCTTGCCGACTCGCTGCGCGTCTTCGTGGACCTGTATCCCGACTTCGAGGACGCGATCGACCGGCTCGCCACCTGGCTGGCCCGCCCCGAGGAGGACCCGGATCTCTAGCCCGCCCAGCCCCGAGCCAGGAGTCCCCGCACCACGACGAAGGGGCTAGGCGGGGGGGCGGAGTATCAACTTGCCGAAGAACTCACCGCCGAGCAGCTGCTCGAAGGCCGCCCGGGCATCGGCCAACGGGCGCACCTCGTGGATCAGCGGCCGCACCCCGGTCCGTTCCACGAATGCAACGAGATCGACTAGCTCGTCCCGGCTCCCCATGGTGGAACCGATCACCGACAGCTGGAGAAAGAAGATCCGGGTGAGGTCCGCCGGCGGGTTCGGACCACTGGTGGCGCCCGAGACCACGATGCGCCCGCCGGGGCGCACTGCCTTCACCGAGTGACCCCAGGTGGCGGCGCCGACGGTCTCGATGACCGCGTCGACCCGGCGCGGCAGCCGGGCACCGGGTTCGAGAACCTCGTCGGCGCCGAGGGCGGCCGCCCGCTTCCGCTTGGTCTCGTCCCGCGAGGTCACGAAAACGGTGTGCCCGGCGGCCTTGGCGATCAGCAGCGCCGCGGTGGCCACCCCCCCACCGGCTCCCTGGATGAGCACGGTGCCGCCGCCCCCGGCGGGCAGCCCCGCCCGGGAGACGACCATCCGGTAGGCGGTGAGCCAGGCGGTCGGCAGGCAGGCGGCCTCCTCCCACGACAACCCTGCGGGCTTCGGGATCAGGTTGCGCCGCGGCACGGCGACCCGCTCGGCAAGGGTTCCCGGGTACAGCTCGGACAGCAGGGTCCGCTTCGGGTCCAGCGTCTCGTCCCCCCCGCCCGCTGCCGGATCACCGATCACGCTGTGGACGATGACCTCCTGCCCGTCGGGGGTCACCCCGGCGGCGTCACAGCCGAGGATCATCGGGAGCCGATCCGCCGGCAGGCCCACTCCACGCAGGCTGAACAGGTCGTGATGGTTGAGCGAGGCGGCCCGCACCGTGACGGTGACCCACCCGTCGAGCGGCGCGGGTTCGGGCTGCTCCCCGATGGCCAGGCCGTCGAGCGGGGAATCGGGGTGGAGGGACATGGCGGCGGCGGCTAGCACCCTTCGAACCTNCGGCTACTGGCGTGCAGACGCGAGCGAGGCCGACCGGCGCGGATCCACTCAGGACAACCGACAGGCGACGCCACGGACGAAGGGGACCATCCGGGCCGGCAACCGCGCCTGCCAGGCCGGTGTGCTGAACTCGACACCGTGGGAACAACAAGGGTGGACACCCAATGGTAAACAGGCCGTGGTGACCCACGAGGACATGCCCGACTCGCCACGCAGAAACGGGTCGAGCCGGCGGCTGGGCTGGCGCCGCCGACACCCCGCGCCCGTCCCGGAGGCACCCGCGACGGTCATCGTGGACGGCATACCGGTCATCACGGTGGCTCCCGCCGACTTCGTGTGCTGCTCTTACAAGGGATGTGGGACCCTGCGCCCGCTCGCGGAGGCGGTGGAGAACCGGCCCTGCCCGGGATGCGGCCGGGTCTGAGACCCACGCGGGCTGAGACCACGCGGGCTCGCGAACGGCCCGGGAACGCGGCTCAGGACCCGTAGCGGGACTCGGGGGACTCGACCGTCAAGGGGGGGGACCCCGCGTGGCACGGGCCCCGTGGAGGCGTCCAGGGACCCCGGAGAAGGTGCACCGGGATCCCTGGACGCCCTTGGCTGGCACGACGGCGATCAGCCGGCCCTCGTCAGCGGCGGGCCACCCCGTCCGCCCGCGCGGCCGCGGCCGTCGCCGCGGCGACGGCCGGGGCGACCCGGTCGTCGAACACGCTCGGGATGATGAGATCCTCGGCCAGCTCGTCCGCGATCACCGCGGCGAGCGCCCTCGCGGCGGCGAGCTTCATGCCCTCCGTCACGCGGCTGGCCCGGACATCGAGCGCTCCCCGGAAGATTCCGGGGAAGGCGAGGACGTTGTTGATCTGGTTCGGGTAGTCGCTGCGACCGGTCGCCACGATCCGCGCGTACTTGTGGGCGACCGCCGGGTCGATCTCGGGATCGGGGTTGGCCATCGCGAAAATGATCGCCTCCGGCGCCATGGTGGCGACCGCCTCCTCCGGGACCTGCCCGGCGGACAGCCCGAGGAAGACATCGGCGCCGGCGAGCGCGTCGGTGATGGACCCGGCCAGGCCGGCACGGTTGGTCTCGGCGGCGAGCGCGGCCTTGCTCGGGGTGAGGTTGTCCCGACCGGCGTAGAGGATGCCGCGGCTGTCGCCAACCGCGATGTCCCCGATGCCGGCGGCCAGCAGGATGCGGGCCACGGCGGCGCCGGCAGCGCCCGCGCCGGACACCACGGCACGCAGATCACCGAGGGTGCGTCCGGTGAGCTTCGCCGCATTCTCCAGCGCGGCCAGCGCGACGATGGCCGTTCCGTGCTGGTCGTCGTGGAAGACCGGGATGTCGACGCGGTCCTGCAGGAGGCGCTCGATGGCGAAGCAGCGCGGTGCCGAGATGTCCTCGAGGTTGATCCCGCCGAAGCTCGGAGCGAGGCGCGCGACGGTGTCGACGATCTCCTCGACGTCCGTGCAGGCAAGGGCCAGTGGCACCGCGTCCACACCACCGAAGCGCTTGAACAACGCGGCCTTGCCCTCCATCACCGGCAGGGAGGCCGCGGGGCCGATGTCACCGAGGCCGAGCACGGCCGTCCCATCCGTGACCACGGCAACGGTGTTAGACCGCCAGGTGTAGTCGTCGGCAAGGGCCGGAGTCCCGGCGATGGCGGTACACACCCGCGCGACTCCGGGCGTATAGGCCAGGGACAGGTCTTCCCGACTGTTCAATGGAGCGGTAGCGTTGATGTTGATCTTTCCTCCGCGGTGCAGGGCGAACGCGGGATCGTCGTCGGACGGCCGCGGGCTGAGCCCGGCGAAGTCCGACGTGGTGGAACCGAGAGTCGGCTGGTCAGTGGTTGCGGTCACGGAGGTTGCTCCTCGAACGAGCCGCCGGCGGACCCCGCGACGATCGCGGTCTCACCTGGGCTGCGGCTACAACGTACTCATACTCCCGTGCGGTGCGTGTTNCGCGGAAGAACAAGCCTGAGCGGTACCGCCTCATCGTGTAAGGCGGGCGATCGACCGGGTGTCGCCCGGGGTTGCTTCCAATATGGCACGCGCGGCCGCCCCTGCTCCCGACGGCGCTTCGCCGACGGCGAACCGACAACGAACGTATCGGCAACGGAAACGAAACATACCGCCACGGAGAGGATGCCGACGCCCGAGGGAAGCATCACGTGATCAGAAGCGGGGGTCTCCCCCGGCTACCGGCAACCCACCGACACGCCCGCCCGGGCCCAAAAGGTAATCCGTGCACAGCGATGCTTTCCGTCGTACTCGGGCGATGCCCATTCCGGCAATGACGGTAGCACTCCNGATGATTTCCGTCGGTGACCGGAACGACGGCTCCGGTGCCCCGGCGACGGCGATCTCCGGCATCCTCCGTCGACGGCTCCGTCCCTGGTCAGCTGCCCAAGGAGGTGCACGACAAGGGCACTCCGACGGTGTGACGACCAACAGTTCTGACGGTATGGCGACCGACAGTTCGTACGCGCTGAACGAATTCGTCGACACCGACGGAAGAACCATCGTCAGCATGGATATCGACCTGGCCTGGTCGCTCGCCGGCCTCCTGGCGGGCGAAGGTGCAACGCGCCCGGATCGCCTTCAATTCGGTTCCGCCATGGCCCGCGTCCGGTTGTTACGACATCGCTATGTCCTCGTTAACCGACACCAAGGAGCGGGAGAAACGGGTGGAATTTGTCACCTGCTTCGCCGCGGCCCCTCCGTCACGACCGGAGTCCGGGGCCGGCTCGGGTCCGACGCGTGGTCCGGCGTCCTGGGAGGCGCGGGACCGAACCGGTACCTTCGCACACGTGGAGATCAGCGAACTATCGGTTCCGGACGCCTGGGTGTTCACCCCGCGCCAGCACTCCGACAGCCGCGGGACCTTCCTGGAGTGGTTCCGCTCGGACGCTCTCGCCGAGGCGGTGGGGCATCCGCTCACCCTGTCGCAGGCCAACCACAGCGTGAGCCGGGCCGGCACGCTGCGCGGGGTGCACTACGCGCAGGTCCCCCCCAGCCAGGCGAAGTACGTGACGTGCGTGCACGGCCGGGTGCTGGACTGCGTCGTCGACATCAGGGTCGGCTCACCGACCTACGGGACGTTCGCGGCGGTCGTCCTCGACGACGTCGACCGGCGGGGCCT
>NZ_JPGU01000031.1:0-11260 GCF_000732115.1 Frankia sp. CeD | reverse complement strand
GCGGNGGGNCTCGGGCATGCCTTCATGGCGCTCACCGACGACGCCGCGATCTCCTACCTGTGCTCGACTCCGTATACCCCCGGGCGCGAGTACGGGGTCCACCCACTCGATCCCGATCTCGCGCTGCCCTGGCCCGACGATCTCGCGCCGTTGCTGTCCGACAAGGACACCGCGGCGCCGTCGCTCAAGGAGGCGGAGGCGGCTGGCCTGCTGCCCGACTATCGCGCCTGCCGGGCCCTGTACGCCGAGCTCCGCTCGGCGAGCGCCGCCGGGGACATCCGGTGATCCGGGTGGCCGGCCCCGGAGACGTCGAGGTCGNCCNCCGCCTGGTCACCGAACTCGCCGCGTACGAGAAGGAGCCGGCCGCCGTCGCCATGACGCCCGCCGATCTCGACACGGCCCTGTTCGGACCGGTGCCAGCCGCGCACTGTCTGGTGGCCACCACAGACCACCTTGCCGGCGACCCCACCCCACCACAGGTCGCCGCCCCACCACAGGTCGTCGGCTTCGCGCTCTGGCACCCGACCTTCTCCACCTGGACCGGCCAGACCGGGATGTACCTCGTCGATCTGTTCGTCCGGCCGAACCACCGCCGCCGTGGCTACGGGCAGGCCCTGCTCACCACCCTCGCGACGATCTGCGCCGACCGCGGCTACCGGCGCATGGAATGGGCCGTACTGGACTGGAACGCCCCGGCGCAGGCGTTCTACCGCTCCCTCGGCGCGGGGCCGATCGAGGGCTGGACGACCTGGCGCATGGACGCCGACGCCATCACCACCCTGGCCGGCGTCGGGACCGGCAGCGCCGCGGCCGACGACCGCCTAAGCCGACGACCGCCTAAGCCGACGACCGCCTAAGCCGACGACGGCCAGACAGGCCGGATGCAACAGCTTACGATCACCCGACCTGCGGTACCCAGCGGCGGCTGGGTACGGTGGAGTCGGTGGCCGCCGCCCGGCCGCCGACGGAGCGGAAACCGTCCGCCCATGCGGGACGTCATGGTCGGGAGCGGAATACTCGACCCGTCGACGGGTGGGAGAGGAACCGCCGACAATATCATTATCTAATCGACCTTGGTCGGCAGGACACCCGCGAGGCGCCGTCCTCGCGCGACGCAGGCTCTTTGGGGGTAGGAACGTGGATCCGACGCCTTCGACCGGCGGCGCGGAGAGCTCCGACACCATCGACAGCCAAACCGCCCACTCGGGCGGCCTACGCGACGTGGTTGCGCTCACCCTGCCCGCCGCGAGCGCCTACCTCACCGTCCTGCGCACGGCGACGGCCTCGCTGGCGGCCCGCCTCGACTTCACTCTCGACGACATCGAGGATCTCCGGATCGCCGTGGACGAGGCGTGCGCCCTGCTGCTCGTCTCGGCCGTGCCGGGTTCCTCGCTGGACTGCACGTTCACCCTCTCGCCGGGGGTGATGCACGTCCTGGTGACGGTCGAGAGCCTGGACGGCGAGCAGCCCTCCGAGGACACCTTCGCCTGGACCGTGCTCAAGGCGCTGGCGGGCGACGTGCAGACCTCGACGGGCCCAGGGTCGCGGGTGAGCATCGCCCTGCAGAAACGCAGGGGCGTGCGCGCCGACCTCGGCGGGCCTCCGGCCGGCCACGTCCGAGGGTCGGGCGCGTCCAGAGAGACTCCACTGGGCGACACGGTAGGTACGTCGTGACGTCGACCGGGAGGACGCCGACCCCACCGCGCACGGTACCTGATCGCGACGTAGCCGATCGCAACGTAGCCGATCGCGACCCGGTGTCCACGGTGGACCCGGTAGCGGCGTTGAGCCAACGGGGATCCGGGCTCGACGACCAGCCGGGGATCGACAGCGATCTCGGCCCCGAGGTGACGACCCAGGCGCCACCGAACCCGGCGGTGGACGGTCCGGCGATCGACGGGGAGAGCGATCGGCCCGAGCGCGCGCACTCGCCCGACCGGGCCCTGGCCCGCACGCTGTTCGTCCGCCTCGCCGAGCTACCCGAGGACGATCCCGAACGCTCCGCCGTCCGCGATCAGCTCGTCCGGATGCCCCTCCCGCTGGTGGAGTCCCTCGCCCGCCGCTTCCGTAACCGGGGCGAGCCGCTCGACGACCTCGTCCAGGTGGCCACCATCGGATTGATCAAATCGGTGGACCGGTTCGATCCGGAACGTGGGGTGGAGTTCTCGACCTACGCCACCCCGACCATTGTCGGTGAGATCAAGCGGCACTTCCGGGACAAGGGCTGGGCCATCCGGGTCCCCCGCCGCCTTCAGGAGCTCAAACTCTCCCTGACGAAGGCGACCTCCGAGCTCTCCCAGACGCTGGGCCGCTCCCCCACGGTGAGCGAGATCGCCCGGCATCTGCAGATGAGCGAAGATGACGTCCTCGAGGGGCTGGAGTCGGCGAACGCCTACTCGGCGGTCTCCCTCGACGCGCCGGACTCCGGCGACGACGAGGCGCCCGCCGTCGCGGACACCCTCGGCGTCCAGGACGAGTCCCTGGAGGGCGTCGAGTACCGCGAGTCCCTCAAGCCGCTGTTGGAGAAGCTCCCTGCGCGGGAGAAGCGCATCCTGCTGCTGCGGTTCTTCGGCAACATGACCCAGTCCCAGATCGCGACCGAGCTCGGCATCTCCCAGATGCACGTTTCCCGGCTCCTGGCCCGGACCCTGGCCCAGCTGCGGCGCGGCCTGCTCGAGGACGGCTGAGCGGATTCGTCACCCGGTCCCGCCGCCGCGCCGAGGCGGGACCACCGGCCCGAGCCCACCGGCCAGCAGCAACGCGACGACGATGACAAGGGGCACGACGAGCAGCGGGATGCCGTAGCCGTAGCGGCCGGACTGCACCAGCCCCCACGCCACCGGCAGGCACAGGATCTGCACGACCAAGGTGGGCGAGCGGAAGGATGCGCCGTTGCGCAGCNCNCCCCCCGCGAGGACCGCCACACCGAGCCCGCCGACGATGGCGAGCACCCCACCGCTCTCGGCACGACCCACGTCGTCGATGTCCGGCCCGAAGCCGCGCAGCACCTGCAGGATTCCGAGGGCCAGCAGGGTCAGCGCCTCGATGGCGAGCAGGACGGACGCCACCCGAGTGGGCACGGACGCCGCGCGAGCAGCCTGCCGCAGCGTGCCGAAGCGGCCGGCCGCCGGCTGATCGGGATGACTCGTGGATCCCATATCCCTGACACTACGTTCCCGGGGCCGTCGGCGTTCCCGGGGCCGTCGACCGGTGCCCCCGGGGACCCTCCGGACGGTGTCCACCGCGCCATCACCCGTCGCACTTCGCGAGGTGCCCGCCGGATTCCACCGGTGTGAGAGTTTTCCCAGCCGGCGACCCGGATGACCGGGCGGACTACGGTGGAGGCATGCGAGGGCTGTTGGTCGTCAACCCCGTCGCCACTGCTACGACCGAACGTGTTCGTGACGTCCTCGCCAGCGCGCTCGCCGCGGACCTCGCTCTGGAGACTGTGGTCACCAAGGGGCGGGGGCACGGGGTGGAGCTGGGGGCCAGAGCGGCCGAACTCGGCGTCGACGTGGTGCTTGCGCTCGGTGGGGACGGTACCGTCAACGAGATCATCAACGGACTGCTCCAGAACGGTCCGGTACCGGGCGGCCCAGCGTTCGCCGTGGTCCCGGGTGGCAGCACCAACGTCTTCGCTCGCGCGCTAGGCTACTCCGCGTCACCGGTGGAGGCGACCGGCGAGCTGCTGAGCGCGCTCCGCGAGGGCCGCACCCGGCGGATCAGCCTCGGCCGGGCTCAGTACGGCGACGAACGGCGCTGGTTCACGTTCTGTTTCGGTATCGGCCTGGATGCCCGGGTCGTCGCGCGGGTCGAGGAGAAGCGTGGCAAGGGCAGGCGCAACACCGCCGGCCTGTTCCTGCGGACCGCGGCGGGTCAGATCCTCCACGGCACCGACCGCCGCGGTTCGCCCATCACCCTGACGACCGCCGACGCCGGCTCGGCCCCCGCCCCCGGGACCACCGACCCGGCGGGNGGGNNGGNCGANNNGCACATCGCCTTCTGCATCGTCTGCAACACCCGCCCGTGGACCTACCTCAACTCCCGTCCCGTCCTCGCCTGCCCGGACGCGTCCTTCGACACCGGTCTGGACCTCCTCGCGCTGCGGCGGGTACGGTTGCCCAGCGTGCTGCGGGCCGCCTCGCGGATACTCACCGACGGCGAGGGTCCGCGCGGNCGCAACGTGGTGCGCCGCCACAACACGTCGCGTATCCGCTTCTCCACGGATACGCCCCTGCCGGTGCAGATGGACGGCGAGTATCTCGGGATGTTCTCCGAGGTGCTGCTGACCCACCAGCCGCACGCGCTGCGCGTCGTCGCCTGACGGCTGCCCGCCCAGGAGAGTGTCCGCTCAGGCGTCGAGCGCCGTGGTGGGGGTCCCGTCCGGCCGGGACAGCGCCTGGTGGATCTCCATGGGGTCGTCGCAGATCGCCCCGGTGACGCCCGCGTCGCGGATCCGCCGGGCGTCCTCGAGACTGGTCACCGTCCAGGTGATCAACCGGATGCCGGCTTCGCGCGCCCGTCCCGCCGCGTCGGAGGTGCCGAGCACCGCGCTGGTGTGCACATGCAGTTCGGTGTGGCCCGCCGACCGTGCGTAGGCGAGGCCGCCGCTCACCGACATCCGGGGCATGGTGAGGAACGCCGTCGTGACCGCGAGGTCGGCGTCACGCACCGCCTCGATGGCAAACCAGTCGAACGACGACACCGTGATGCCGCCGGCACCGGCGTCAAGGTCGGCGGCGTCCGGCCGGCGGCCGGTCCATCCCCGGGCACGCAGCGTCTCGGCGAGCCGGCGCGCGGTCTGCTCCCGGGGGGCGTCGAAGTCCGGCTGCCCGGGCTGGTTCTTGATCTCACAGATGAGCCGACCGCGGCCATCCCACACGTCGAGGATCTCATCGAGCAGAGGGATGCCCCGGGCCCGCAGCGCCACCGTGGTCTGCCGGACCACGGCCCGGCCGGCGGGACGGGACAGCCGCGCGTCGTGCACGCAGACCAGGTCGCCGTCCGCGCTGCGCCGCACGTCGACCTCGACACCGTCGGCGCCCACCCGCAACGCGGCATCCACCGCCTCGACCGTGTTCTCCGGGCCGGGAACCCTGCTGCCACGATGACCGAGAACCTCCATGCCCCAACCCTGCCATCTCCGGCGACGCGAGCGGGTCAGATCGGGCCGGGATGACGGCGCGCACCGGCGCCGGAGCAGCCCTCAGGCAGCCCTCAGGCACCACAGAACGGATCCATGACCGACTGGCATGACACCGGCGGCTTGATCGCCGAGGATCCGGGCCGCCCACCGGCCGCACCGGTGACGATCGATGCAACGGAGCGTAACATCCCCTGGCAATCGGGACTCCCGTGGCACTTCGGCCATCCAGGGAGACGGTCGCCCCCCGTGGTCCGTCTGTGTCCTTGCCGGACAAGTGCAGGCCAGCCAGGCTGTGAAGAGGCTTGCAGGTTCTTGCGCCGCTGCCTGTTCGGGTGGGAGGGTGGCGAATGTCCGAGGTGGATGCACGTGCACCCGGGCTTACCGACACCCGGCAACCCGCTCTACGGCCGCCGTCGAGGCCGAGCAGACATCCTGCTCAATTTATTTTTCACCTCGGCACAACCGTAGCGGCTCACAAAGCGTCTCATGTGCAGTGTGGCCCGAGACGAGAGAGGGAGTTGTACGCATGGACTGGCGCCACAGAGCGCTCTGCCGTGACGAGGATCCCGAGCTCTTCTTCCCGATCGGTACAACCGGTCCGGCGGAACGCCAGGTCGAAGAGGCAAAGGCCGTTTGCGCGCGGTGCGCAGTCACGAGTGACTGCCTCAACTGGGCACTGGACACCGGGCAGGACTCCGGTGTCTGGGGCGGGATGAGCGAGGACGAACGCCGGGCGCTCAAGCGCCAGGTCCGACTCCGGGTTCGAACCGCCTGACCGCAGGACCGTCCCCGACGGCGGGCCGACAGCACCCGAGGAACCGGCACCACGTCCCGGGTCCGAACAACAACACCCGCTCGCGGCAGACCCTGCCCGCCGGAACCGGCACCACCGGATCCACCGGCGGACCGCAGTGGTCGCCGCATGAGGTCATGCCACAACCCGTACCGCGGCACAGGGGTGGCTGGCAGCAGCATCGGCCGTTCTGTCCGCGCGTCCGCCGCAGCAATGCGGCGCGACGCGGACGGGGCGGCCGTAATGTTTTCCGCCCCCGACCACACCTTCCGGCGATCGGGCCCGCTCAGGCGAACCACCGCCCGGGACGGTCCCGATCCGGCCCCCCACGAGCACGCCACATCGGCACGACGGCCATGGACGAGGGACACATCCTGGGGGATACCCCCTCCCGGGCACCCTAAACACTCAACTTTCAGAAAGTGGGATCGACAGGAGCGCCTCCGTCCCGTGCTCTGGACCGGCCTGGAGCCGGATGGTGCCGTGCATCTCGCCCAGCACCAGCTGGCGGACGATCTGCAGCCCCAGCCTTGGCGAGTGCTCGAGCTGGAAGTCCTCGGGCAGCCCGGCACCGTCGTCGGCCACGACCACGTCAAGCCGGTCCGCCAGGCGGCTGACCCGGATCTCGATGGAACCCGCCGAACCGTCGAACGCATGTTCTACAGCATTCTGCAGAAGTTCGGAAAGCACAAGAGCCAACGGGGTGGCGAGTTCGCCGGGAAGCCGCCCGAACGACCCGGTCCGGCGGGTGTTCGCCCGGGCCCCGGTGGAGGCCAGATCCACCGTGACCGAGGTGATCTGGTCGGCGATCTCGTCGAACGGCACGCTCTCCCCCAAACTCTGGGACAGCGTCTCGTGCACGACCGCGATCGAGGTGACCCGGCGCACCGACTCCCGCAGCGCCGAGCGCGCCTCGTCGACCTTCGTCCGCCGCATCTGCAACCGCAGCAGGGCTGCTACGGTCTGTAGATTGTTCTTGACCCTGTGATGAATCTCACGGATCGTCGCGTCCTTACTCAGCAGCAGCGCCTCGCGGCGACGCAGTTCGGAGACGTCCCGGACGAGCACCAGCACCTCCCGGGTCGCCCCGGGGAAGAGCGGGATCGCCCGCAGAAGTACCACCGTGCTCCCGACCGCGGCTTCCACCTCCACCGGCCGGCGCCGGCCGAGCGCGTGCCAGACCGCCGGGGTCGTGGCGGACAGGTTCAGCGCCCGGTGCACGGAGCGGAGGTCCTCGCCCGTGACATTGCCGGTGTAGCCAAGCCGGCGGTACGCCGAGAGCGCGTTCGGACTCGCGAAGATCACCTTCCCGGCGCCGTCGAGCCGCATCATGCCGTCGCCCACCCGGGGGGACTCGGGAAGCTCCGCCGAGCTGCCGCGGAACGGAAAGGCGCCCTCGGCGATCATCAGGGCCAGGTTGTTGGCACCCTGCAGATAAGCCGACTCCAGCGCGCTCGGCGTCCGGGTGGTCGCGAGGTTGGTGTCCCGGGCAAGGACGGCGATCACCTCGTCACCCCGCCGGACCGGGATCGCCTCCGTCCGCACCGGGACCCCACCGTCCCACTCGGGCTCGCCCTCCCGCGCGATCCGGTGTTCCCGCCAGGCGTTCTGGACCACCCAGCGATTGATCACGACGCTGCCGACCTCGTCGTTGTGGTACGCGGTCGGACCGGTGGTGGGACGGACCTGGGCCACGACGAGGAATTCGGCTCCGCTGGCGTGGCCGCCCCGGCTGGCCCCCGAGCCGGAGCGGACAGGCACGAGCAGCAACAGATCAGCGAAGGAGAGGTCGGCGAGCAGAGCCCAGTCCGCGACGAGCGCGTGCAGGTGGTCGATGCCGTCGTCGCTGAGATCCGTGCTCGCGCGCAGCATGTCGGCGAGGGTTCCCACGGCTCGCAGACTGCCAGACCGGCCGGGTTCGTGAGGTGGCGGGCACCCCATCACAGTGGCCGATACCCGTACGCTGGCCGTCGTGACCGTCGATGACGTCGAGGCTGCCGCGCCGCTCGCCTGGCTCACGGACCACGCCCGGGCCCGGGCCGCCGCCGGGCTGCGCCGCGAGCTACGCCCGCGGGGCGGCCCGGACAAACCGGGCGCAAGCGTGCTCGTCGATCTCGCGGGCAACGACTACCTCGGGCTCGGCCGTCATCCGGCGGTCGTCGGCGGCGGGATCCGCGCCCTGCGCGCCTGGGGTGCCGGGGCCACCGGGAGTCGGCTCATGACCGGGACGACCACGTTGCACGGGGAGCTGGAGAACGCGCTCGCCGCGCACGCCGGATTCGCCTCGGCCCTGGTCTTCTCCTCCGGCTACACGGCGAACCTCGCGGTGGTCACCGCCCTGGCCGGCCCCGGCGACCTGGTCGTCTCGGACGCGCTGAACCACGCCTCGATCGTGGACGCCTGCCGGCTGTCCCGGGCGGACGTCGTCGTGACACCGCATGCCGATGTGGCCGCGGTCGCGGCGGCCCTCGCCGGACGCCCCTGGCGACGGGCACTCGTCGTGACCGAGTCGGTGTTCTCCGCGGACGGCGATCTCGCCCCGCTGACCGAACTGCACGAGGCCGCCCGGGCCCACGGAGCGGTCCTGGTCGTTGACGAGGCCCATGCGCTCGGGGTGGTCGGGCCCGCCGGTCGGGGGGCACTCGCCGCCACGGGCCTTGCCGGGGAGCCGGACGTGGTGGCGACGGCCACCCTGTCCAAGGCGCTGGGCGGCCAGGGCGGCGCGGTGCTGGGCGAGGCGGCCGTGCGCGATCACCTCATCGACACCGCCCGCAGCTTCATCTTCGATACCGGCCTCGCCCCGGCGAACGTGGGCAGCGCGCTGGCCGCCCTGGAGTTTCTGGGGGCCCACCCGGAGCTGCCCGGCACCGTCCGGCGCCGGGCCCGTCAGCTCGCCGGCCTGACCGGCGCGCCGGATCCCGCCGGGGCCGTCGTTTCAGTGATCATTGGGGATCCCGAACCCGCGATCGCGGCCGCGACGACCTGCCGCGGGCACGGGGTGGCCGTCGGCTGCTTCCGGCCACCGACGGTGCCGGTCGGGACCAGCCGGCTGCGCCTCGCCGCCCGGGCCGA
Source organism: Frankia sp. CeD (assembly GCF_000732115.1). Classification (NCBI taxonomy): domain Bacteria; kingdom Bacillati; phylum Actinomycetota; class Actinomycetes; order Frankiales; family Frankiaceae; genus Frankia; species Frankia sp. CeD. Next base: position 2,249 of record NZ_JPGU01000031.1, on the reverse strand, counting down.
TCTCACCGATGCCGACCTCGCGATCGTCACCAACGCGCTGGCCGCCGCCGGGGTCCTGGCCCGATGACAGCCCTGGCCCGATGACAGCCCTGGCCCGATGACAGCCCTGGCCCGATGACAGCCCTGGCCCGATGACAGCCCTGGCCCGATGACAGCCCTGGCCCGATGACAGCCCTGGCCCGATGACAGCCCTGGCCCGATGACAGCCCTGGTGGTGACCGGGACCGGCACCGGGGTCGGCAAGACGGTGGTGACGGCCGCGATCGGCGCGCTCGCGCACGACCGACACCACGCGGTCGCGGTGGTGAAACCGGCCCAGACCGGTGTCGGCCCCGGCGAGTTGGGTGACGTCGACCTCGTCCGCGATCTGACCGGGATCACCGACGTCCACGAGCTGGCCCGCTACCCCGACCCGCTCGCTCCGGCCACCGCCGCCCGCAGGTCCGGGCACCGGGCCGTCGACCTCGACGAGCTCGCCGCCCGGATCGGCACCCTCGCCGACAGCCGCGATCTCGTCCTCGTCGAGGGCGCCGGCGGCCTGCTGGTCCGCTACGACGCGGGCGGCGCCACCCTCGCCGACCTCGCCCGGGTGCTGCGGGCGCCGGTGCTCGTCGTGACCGCCGCGGGCCTGGGCGCTCTGAACGACACGGCGCTGACCCTGGAGGCGCTGGCGCACCGCGGCCTGGACCTCGCCGGCGTGGTGGTCGGGTCCTGGCCGGCCGAACCGGATCTGGCCTGCCGGTGCAACCTCATCGACCTGGAAAGCCTGGCCGCCCGGCCGCTGGCCGGCGTCCTTCCGGCGGGAGCCGGCCTGCTGGCCCGGCTCGAGTTCCTGGCCGTGGCGCGTGCCTCGCTGCAACCGGCACTTGGCGGCACGTTCCGTGCCCAGGAGTTCAGAGCTCGCTACGAGACGTAACCACCATGCTCGATAGTCTTCGGGGCTCGATGGTGTTCGGGAATCCGGCCCCACATCCGCGCGCCGGTTCGACAATGGATGCGCATGCACCTGGGTGCATGCGCATCAGTCCCGACCACGATGCCCACCGCACCCACGCACCCACGCACCCACCGCACCCGTCGACCCTTGTCTGGAGACCCCTGTGACTGCATCCGTGACCACGTCCGTGACCGCGCACCCCACCGCACCTGCACCTGCGTCGCAGCGGCCGCCGGCGGACCAGGACGGTGCCGACATCCTCACCGTGGCACGGCGCGAGGTCCTCGATGGCGGACGGGGGCTGGACGAGGCCGGCGTGCTCGCCGTGCTCCGGCTCCCGGACGAGACGCTGACCGATCTGCTCGCCCTGGCCCACGAGGTGCGGATGCGCTGGTGTGGTCCGGAGGTCGAGGTGGAGGGGATCGTCAGCCTCAAGACCGGCGGATGCCCGGAAGATTGTCACTTCTGCTCGCAGTCCGGCAAGTTCGACTCGCCGGTGCGGTCCGCCTGGCTGGACGTGCCCTCGCTCGTCGACGCCGCCCGGCAGACCGCGGCGACAGGCGCCACCGAGTTCTGCATCGTCGCGGCCGTGCGGGGCCCGGACGCCCGGCTCATGGCGCAGGTGCGGGAGGGGGTCGCCGCCATCCGTGCGGCGGTCGACATCAACGTCGCCTGCTCGCTGGGCATGCTGACCTCCGAGCAGGTCGACGAACTCACGGCGATGGGTGTGCACCGTTACAACCACAATCTGGAGACGGCCCGCTCGCACTTCCCGAACGTGGTCACCACCCACAGTTGGGAGGAGCGGTGGGAGACCTGTGAGATGGTGCGGGCCGCGGGGATGGAGCTGTGCTGCGGCGCCATTCTGGGCGTCGGCGAGAGCCTCGAGCAGCGTGCCGAGCTCGCCACCCAGCTTGCGGCCCTGGAGCCCGACGAGGTTCCGCTGAACTTCCTCAACCCGCGGCCGGGAACGCCCTTCGGGGATCTTCCGCTGGTCGAGCCGCGTGACGCGCTGCGCGCGATCGCGGCGTTCCGCCTCGCCATGCCGCGCACGATCCTGCGCTACTCCGGCGGACGCGAGATCACCCTGGGCGATCTCGACGTGCAGGGGATGCTCGGTGGCATCAACGCCATGATCGTCGGAAACTATCTGACGACGCTGGGCCGCTCCGCGGAGGCCGACCTGAAGATGCTGGCCGAGCTGAGCATGCCGATCAAGTCCCTGCAGGCCACTCTCTAAGCCGTTTTGACGCTGGTTCGTGCCCGGCTGGTTCGTGCCCGGTGCTGATGCTCCCGTTCGCGCAGGAGGTGG
>NZ_JPGU01000030.1:0-57953 GCF_000732115.1 Frankia sp. CeD | reverse complement strand
TCCGCAGCGCGAGGCATCGCCGCGCGCAGGAACTCCGAATCCAGCACAGGGACTGTCATCCGAGACTCTCCTTTCACGGACGGCCGCAGCGGCGCCACACCTCATTTCCCCATTCCGGGGGCGCGGCATTGTCTATCGAATGGAGAACCTGTCAAGGGCACTACGTGAACGCCCTTGACAGAACCACCATTCGACAGTTTCTAAAAGCNCCCGGAACGGAGAAAAAAATGGNAGGGGAAGGAAAAGGCCCATCGGCTAGGAATGCCCGCGCGTGTAGTGGCGAGATAGAGCGTCAGCCGCCGCGCATGAGGGGCGCCGCACCAGGTACGGACGTGAGGAGTTGCCGAGCCTCACCCACCGCAACGGGCAGGGCACCCCGAGCGTTCCAGGATGCACACAACAGGCGAACAACCGTTCGGCGTGGTCCCCGGGGTGGCGCGGTCAGGTCGGAGGGGGAGCCCCGCCCGACCGCATACCCACACGGAGCGTCGCGCGCCGCTCAGTCGCCGTAAAAAACGATCTCTGGCATGTCCGTGGCGTACCGTCCGCCGTCCGCCGTGTGTTCCAGTGGCAACGACGTCGAGTCCACCCCGGGATCGTGTCATCTCTCGCCCAGCGCCACGGCCAGCGCGCAATGGAGGGGGTTGGAGGCCACCGGCGTATCGCTTTGAGCGCGGCCGAGGGTCCTCTCATCGGGTCCGGTGGCGCCGGACAGCCAGGGTGGTGCCGAGACCATGGCAGGACGAGCAGTTCCGTGGACGCTCACCCATGCAGGCACGGCACTGCCGGTAGGTGTTCCCGGAGTTGATGTTACGGCGAGGCATGGTGGTTCCCTTCCTAATCGAGCCCCATTGGGATACCCGAGGTTCCGTTGGTGGCATGGCGACGCTGATAGTCAGCGGAAAACACCGCCCATTCCGGGGATAGCTCCCCGTCGCCCAGACGGGCGGGGGTGGGAATGTCGGCTGCAATGTCAAGGCCGGATTCGGTGTGTTGACCGAGTAGCGGGACCGGCATGCTAGCCGGAGCCGGGTAGTCACGGGCAAGCCCGTCGATCACATCATCGTCGATGTATTCCGCGCGGACCCGAAACGGNTCTCGAGTGCCTTCCAGTTTGACGTAGCCGACCCCGGGAAGGCTTTCCGGGATCAGGTCACAGTAGGCGCCCCGGGTACGCATCTTGTCCCCGAGGACCATATCGACCTGCTGCGGTTCATCGAGCCGCATCGCGATGCGGCTCGGGAACAGATTCCGGTAAGGAACCACCTCCTTGGATGGATCTTGCAACGCGACCATCAGACCCACACCCGGAGCCCGTCCCTGAGAAGCGAGGATCTGCACCGCGTTATCCGCCCGTCCCTGGAGTTTCTTGTCTGTCACATACGCTGTGATGAACGCGAATTCGTCGACGAGGACCAGCACAAACGGCATGTCCACCGTCGGAGTCAACCGGCGGGTCACGCCTTTCAACCGGGCAGCACGATCCCGGGTGAACTCCGCCGCATCCTCCAGAAGCTGAACCATCGCGCCCAGGTGACTGTCCTCGTAGCGGGTGAACAGCGCACGCCCCGGGAACAGTTCCATCCCGCCCTTCGGGTCGATCGCCCACACCTGCACCAGACCGGCAGCGATAGCCGGACCCAGCCGGAGCAGGGTCGACCAGATGACCGACCCCTTCCCCGCACCGGTCGCACCCGCGACGAACACGTGCGTGCCGAGCAGACGCAGCAGCCACAGCGCGCCGTCCTCCCGCCGGCCAATCGGCAACGCGGTCAGGTCCACCGCGCCAGCCGAGGCAGGAACCGGCAACCTCGACATCGGCCGGGTGAACGGATCCCGGCGGGTCACGTCCAACCACACGTAACCCGGCCTGTGGGTCCGTACCCGCACGGCCTGACTTCCCAGCGCGTGCGCCAGCGACTCGGAGGCATCCGCCAGATGATCCGGTTTCTGGCCAGCGCGCAGCTTGACCAGCAGCGCATCACGGTAGTCGCTTGATCGGACTTTCCGCAGACCAGGCCAGACCAGCACATCCCCATCCACCACGGCCAGGTCGTGACGGGTCATGAGCCCCCGCCAGCGCGGAGCGTAGCGAACCCAACGCGCCCACCACGAGCGCAGCGGACGCCCCAACCATCGGGCGTAGCTAGACGGGCAGGCCAGCCGCCAGACCAGCGCGGCCACGGTCAGCACCGCCAGCGCCAGCGCGGGCAGCACCCAGCCCACCCGATCGACCAGCAGCAGCGCGGCAAACAGACTGAACGACGTACGAGGGAAACGGGCGATCACCCGGGCGACCGTGACCCCCACCCGGCCCACCAGACGCAGACCAACCCGCCCGGCCGTATCNCCCGGACGCACCAGCGGATGCCTACGCGTGTCCCGGTTCACCGGAACGGACCGCGANAAGTCCCCGAGCCGTACCCTCATGATCCACCTCCCTCCCAGCACACCTTGTGAACAGCGACACCATCCGGAGAACGGCACAGAGCCGGACGCCGGCACAGCACACACGGCTCCGGATCCCCCACATCACCGCGAGGGAAATACCTACCCGTTCCCCAATCCAAAAGCGGCATCAGCCCCGACGTCGACGCCGACGCGGCTCAAGCGGGATAGGGTCAGCCGCTTCCCGGGCACGCACCAGCGGAATCGAGAACGGCCCAGGAACCGGCGGAACCGGCGGAACCTCCCCACCGAACGGTAACGGCATCTGATCAGACGACTGCCGACGAGACCGCCGGGCCATCAGCTACCACCCCGCTCACGGCGCGCGGCACGCACGCTTCCATTCCGGGTGACATGGCCATGCGCCACCCGATCATGCGTTTCCTTCTGCCCGCGCATGTCCGCCCGAGAACGAGTCGGCCGCGAGCTCAGCCCGCACACCTCACACGTGTAGGAATACAACTCGGTCATCACCGGGAACCCTTCCGATAGACAGGACGCTGCACCCGACGAGCCGGCACCGCGCACGACGGGCAACGAGAATGCCGACACGCCATCATCGGCCCACACGGGCAGATGAACATACGGTGGCAAGAAGAACAGGTACGAGAAGCCATCGGACATGCACCCTTCCGAAAGCAACCAGCGCACCGGCCGGTTGCAACAGCCGGATAGTCGGCTAGGAATCAGCGTTAAGAGCGGACCGGCAGGCATCGTAAGCCGCCTCATAGTCCGCGTACCGGGCGTGCGCGGCAGCAGCCAGACGCTGATACTCATCGAACGCCTCAGCCGCACGATCACGGGCAGCCGCGTACACGAGCCACGCCCGATCCTCCGCCCGGCANAAGTCGTCCACGGACAGGGTTCCACGAAGCGATCGTGTGGTAGACATGAGAGTGTCCCATTCCTGTCGCAGGGAGATGGACAACAGACATACCCGGGGTGCGGGAGGAGCGGGCAAACTCAGACCCGCACCCCGGGTACGTCGACCCGTACCAGCTAGGAAAGACGCCGGTACTCAGACCACGCCGCATGCTCCACATCCCGAGCGACACGGNCCCCCGCCTCAGCGCAGCCCTTCCGACGACGCGCGTCCGCGTCCGCGCGAGCCCGATTCGACCGGGCCAACGCCGCCGCCCGCTGAATATCCCTATTCGAATGCATGCGAAATACACCTTCCTATCGCAGGAGTTACAGAAAACCCGGCCTAAAGTAGGCCATCGAAATGAAGAATAAAACGAGCCTGCCGACGCCACTCCAGTTCCGCCGGGACGCCGGAAATACGAATGATCAGTTGGATCTACCTACGAGAGTTCAGATAAGGAGCGACGCATTCCGCGTGCAGCCACACGCCGTCGGCGTGTGCGGTGGTGTGCTCNCCGCAGTGGGCGCAGTTCCCGCCGTTGGAGACGACAGGGATATTCCCGGATCCGACCCGGTTGTTGCCACCGGACTTCTTCTTAGCCATGGGGCTACTCCTTTCGTTGCAGGTCACCGCCGAGGCATGCGGCGCCGTTGCATTAACGGGCCGCCCACAGGCCCGTTAACAGGCTCACCGCAAGCCGCATCCCAGGTGAACTCCGCCGCAATCCAGCGAAGAAGCCAGCCCATCAGTCGCATCCGCCGATGCACACGGCTTTGCCGCGTTTGACCGTGAGAGGCCGTTCCCGTCCGCACCTTTCGCATTTCGGCATCGATGCGCGGGCAGTGGTGCCACCCGGGGTGAGAGTCCGTGCCGCACGATCCTCAGCACGGCGAGCAGCACGGCGATCGCGGTTCTGCCGNTTTCTCTCACGTNCCTTCTGCTGATCTCTCAGCGCGACCGCCATATCATGGGGAGAGGTTTGCACGAGCCGGGCCAAGAGACCGACACAACTACGGCACCACCGGCCGTCCGGCTGAGTCCGAGTTCCGTTGCACTGCCCGCATGTGGCCATGTCAGCCTCTCACCGGACAGCCACCGGAAGGGAAACTCTTATTCGGACGCATGCGAAATACACCTTTCTGTCGCGAGAAATGCAGAACAGCTCAGGCGCGCGTAGGAACGGGCAGATCAGAGCACGCGCCCAGAACGAGAACGTCAGAGACCGCGACGCCGCCGCTCAGCCCTGACATCAGTGGCAATATCGTCGTACCACTCCTCAAGAGCGTAATCCCCACAATCCCCCGCACGGTCGCCACGCCGCCGCGCTACCCGCTCAACCGCANCCAGATCATCGGCGCTCATGTCCCGCAGAACAGCCGGAGCATCATCCGAGCTCCAATCAGCGATCGCGTCACGGCGCATCTCCGACCGGGATGTATTCTGTCCACCCGGATTCATAACCTCGGAATTAACCCTCCAAGAATTGAACGGCATGGCTACGCCGCCGCCTTCCCGGACCGCGCGCTCGCCACCATCGGGGCGCGCATCCCCCGAGCACGCAGGCTGTAACCCACCCGGGGCGTCTTCCGCGACTGGTCTACATACGCGGTGACCGTCAGCCCGTCGAACTCCACCGGACGAAACGGCGTACCCGCGAGCGTGTCCGGTGGGACCGGCTGCACCTCAGCCGCAAGCTTCACCTTCACCTCAGCCTGACCGGCCCGCAGATCCGGCGCCGCGTCCAGCACCCGCACCAGCCACACCTTCAGTCCTGTCTCCTTGTCCCGCACCTGTGGATCGGACAGACCCGCCTTCACCGCATCGAAGTCACGGTCAGCCTCCACGCCCAGCACAAACGCCCCGTGCGGGAACACATCCCCGAAGCTCACGGGAATCCTCATCGGCACAGCCATGATCGAGAACCCTCCTGTCGATTGGAGGCTCATCCCTCCTGACAGAGATAACTGTACTAGAACAGCTAGGACAGTGCAAGCCCCCCGAGTCTAGGCGCCCGAAAGTGCTGGTGAGGACCCCTATAGCTGAGCTGGGTATGCCACTAGACTGGAGATGTCATCTACTCGGCGTCTACCAGTGAGGAGGTGGACACTTACCGTGAGTATCAATCCTGGGAGTCCAATCCCCGTCTACCAGCAAATTGCCGCAGATTTGAGGGATGCGATCAACGGAGGAGTGTTGGCTGACGGTGACCGTCTGCCCTCCCTGCGGGAGCTCCGAGAGCGCTATTCCAGCGCGGCGGGAACGATCAAAAGCGCGCTTGACGAGCTTGAGAATGAAGGACTTGTCATCGTCCTTCAGGGGCGCGGAACATTCGTTCGATCGCCGAAGCGCCTACGTCGCTATGGATCCCGCAGGCACATCCTCGCTGACCGCCCAGGAGAAAAAGGACCACTCGAAGTAGAGGCAGAGCGCCAGGGTTCCACGCGAGAGCAGAACGTCACAGACGTTTCCACTAGCGCCGCTAGCGCCGAAATCGCTAAGCGCCTCCACCTTGACCCCGGACATAGTATCGTTACCCGCGAGACGCTGATCAGTGTTGATAGATTCCCAAGTCAAATCGCAACGAGCTTTTTCCCTTTGGAGATTGCGTCCGGCTCGATACTCGAGCGAAACGAGAAGGTGCCGGGAGGTGTACACCGATTTCTCGTGGAAGAGCTGGGAATTCAACTCAACCCCTTCGCGGTCGAAGAGCTTCTAGCGCGCATGCCGACACCGACTGAAAGGCNCACGCTGGCCCTGTCTGCGGGTGCCCCGATCATAGAGCTATGGCGGACCTTCTTTGATCGGAACGAAAGGCCAGTCGAGGTCACACAGTTTCTGCTTGCTGCCGATCGGAACATTCTCGTCTATGAAGTGCCCCTGGAGTAGCTCCGTGCCAACTTTCTTTACTTCTTCAAGGCGGGGGGCTTCGCCCCCCGCAGAGCCTCGCGCCGCGCACGCCACGCCGAACAGGGCCCCCGGCGATCCCGCCGCGCGGCATGGGGCCCCGCCTCCCTCCGGTCGGCACCCCATGGCGCGTCGGCCGCCGCCCCATTCGGCGTGTCGGAGCGTCGCAGGCCGCCCAGGAACGAGACCACCGGAGTACAGCACGGAAGTACAGCAACCCGACCGACCGCGATCACCTCAGGCTGGCCACGACCAGCGAGGCGATGCCCTATTCACCCGCTTATGACCCGTATGCGGGTAGTTCGGGACGAAGAGGTCGTGGGTTCGAATCCCGCCACCCCGACCAGATGACGCGTTGCAGCCCCGTCTCCCCAGCAGGGAGGCGGGGTTTTTGCCGCCCAGGGGGTCGGCCGTTCCTGAACGTCCTACCCGGTTGCCCGTCCACCCCACGGCCGCTCTCCCTTACCCGCGTATCCTCCTCGGCCGCGGGCACCGAGCCGGCAGCCGGGCGCTGGCAGGGCACCGATCGGCCTGCCGTCTTCGGTCGATCGCCGCCCTGCCGCGTTGCGCGGCTAGGATTCGGCGGTCTGATCGAGGCGAAGGCCGAAAGGCTCCCCACGGAAGGCGCATTGTTCAGTTGATCAAATTACCGCAACGGGCCGTGGACTGCAGCGGTACGAAATGACTGCCGTCGCCGCTGATGCGCATGAAATAATAGCAGTTGCCGAGTTGGCCGCGGTTTTTCGCGAGATCAACCGGCTTGGGGAGCAGGCCAGTGCCGTCGTAGTCGTGCACGGAGTGCAGACCCTGTAGGAACGACTGGTGGGTCGGGCAGGCGCCGGCGGCTTGCAGGCCGTGCAGGAACAGATCGGCGGACAACCAACCGAAGACCGCGCTTTCCTGCTCCGGCGGCTGGGTCTGCGGAGAGTAGCGGGTCATCGCGGCGAGCAGCCGCTGATGCGCGGGGGTGTTCAGCTCGAACGGGACGAAGCTGATGTAGATGTTGGTGCCGGCCAGGGCCGGGCCGAGATCGGTCAGCAGGGCCCGATCGTAGCCGAGNGAGAGGAGCACCGTCTTGAGGTTCACGCCGGCGGCACGGGCCGCGGGGAGGATCTGAGTGAGGACGTCCGGGGTGATGACGCCGGTAAGGGTGTCGATGTTAGCCGCCTTCATTTGCCTGGCCAACGCCTCGAAGCTGGTCGTCTCCGCGGTCACCTCGAAGTTTATGTCCACGCTGACACCGGCCGCTTGCAGGCTGTCAACGAGCTGCCGATGATAGTCGTGCACGGCAGCGTTCAACGCTACGTCGACCATGGCGCTCCGGGTTCCCCCCTCACCGCGAATGAAATCCCCCCAGACGGTGGACGACCCGGCCGGGACTGTATAGTGATGCCACGAGACCATGTTCTCGTGCGCGGCCCAGACGGGTTCGGCTCCCAGTCCGACGATCGGCACGTTCAGATCCGCGAGGTACTGGGCTGAGCCGGAGACCGCACCCAGTCCTTCTATGATGCCGAAGACCTCTTCCTTCTGGACGAGCTCGCGGGCCGCGGCGAGGTTCAACTGGGGGTCGGAGACATCATCCCGCCAGCTGTAGACAATCTTCCGCCCGTTGACGCCGCCTGCGGCGTTGGCTTCGCCGAAACGTGCATCGATTCCGGCCCGGAACGCGCGCATACTGTGCGCGAACGGCCCGGTGTCAGGGAAAAGAACGCCGGCCTTGATCTCGGTCTCAGTTATGCCCGGTGTGGCGCAGGCAGCTGTTCCGGTGCGTCCGGTNGAATCCTCCGAAGCGGTGCACGCAACCAGTCCGATCAGGCTAATCAGGATAGAGATCAGTGCAGTCGACCGTAATAACGACGGCCTTCCGGGTAAGAACATCGCAACAGTGCTCCTCTGCGGTATCGGATCCGTCGCGCCACTCACCGTCGACGGCCTCGGCTCGAGCATATCCAGTATTCTCCTGCCGGGCTCCGGCAAAGTTGTCTGTCGGTAATCCAGATTCGTGATCGCGTGGAGCGGTCGTTCGGGTCGGCGGGAGTGGCGGCGTAGTCCTTGGGCGATGTTGATGGTGCCGGCCGGGCGCGGGATGCTGATCCATCGCCGCCGCCTCGTCCCCGCCGCCTGGTCCCCGCCGCCGGCGTCCACGCACCGCCGGGCCCGACCTCCGGCTGCCCGGAGTCGGATAACGGTGGATCGCGACGGCGGTCGTCGGTGCCCGGCCGGCGAAAGGTGCTGCGGGTACGGTCCGCCGTCGGCGGAATCTCTCGGGCGCNCCCGTCGTGCGACGTGCCCGGGAGCCGGGTGCTCTACCGTGTACCCGAGGGGTCATGGGCTCATGATCGATCATTGCCCGCCTACGTTAAGATCGCACCATGGAAAAGGGGAAGCGGGAGACAGTGACGAGATACCGCCGAGTGGTCGTCAAACTGAGCGGTCGCGCGATCGCCGGTGCCGCCGAATTCGGCTTCGATTCCAACGCGCTGGAGCACCTCGCCCGAGAAATCATCGCGGTCCGCCAGTCCGGCGTGGAGGTGGCGATCGTCGTCGGCGGCGGGAACCTCTTCCGTGGTAACCAGTCGGACCGGTGGGGTATTGACCGGGTCGAAGCCGACAATATCGGCATGCTGAGTACGGTCATCAACAGTCTGCTGCTCCGGGGGAAGCTCACCGCGCTGGGTGAGGACAATCTGCGGGTGATGACGGCGGTGCCCGTTCCAGCGGTGGCCGAGCCCTACATCCGGCTGCGGGCGGTGCACCTGCTGGAGAAGGGGGCGACGGTCATCCTCGCCTGCGGCAATGGCCAGCCCTTCCTCACCACCGACTACCCGGCGGTGCAGCGGGCGCTGGAGCTCAATGCCGACGCGGTGCTGGCCGCCAAGGACGGCGTGGACGGCGTCTACGACAGCGATCCGAAGATCAATCCAGGGGCCAGGCTCTTCTCGCACCTCAGTTATGACGAGGTGATCAGCCGCGGGCTCCGGGTGATGGATCAGTCGGCCTTCATCCTGGCCCGTGACTTCGGTATGCCGCTGCATATCTTCGATATCGAACAGCGGGGCGCGATGACGGCGATCTGCCGTGGTGAGCACCGGGGGACGGTTATCTCCTCCTCGCCGGAGAAGTCCGAAGAGTTCGGGAACGAGGTGCTGGCCAGCCCCGCCGAATCGACGGCCTGATCCCGAGGCGCCGGCCATACAATCGATCTCGACGTCGGTCCCGATCTGCCTCTGAGGGGCACGTCGAGGGAGATCGAACCCGCTTCTCGAAGGACGGGCGCGGTTTGTCCGCGCGGCGGCGGACTCACCGCGGTACGCATTACGCCACGTTTCGTGGACGAAGACGACGACCCCTAACCCGGTCCCATCATTCAAGCTTCGTGAAGATACGTTCGTGAAGATACGACCGACCTGGGTTTCCACGGTCGCCGCCGACCGGTCCCCGTCTGCGCGGCTGATCGTCTCTGCCCCGGACGGCTACCACGCCAGGGATCTTGGACGTCAGTAGGAGCGGGCGATCAGGCAGACGAGGTCGTCGGCGTCGCTGCCGGCCTCGGGGATCCCGCCGTCCGGTGTCTGGATGCACCGCACGGTGAGCGCCTCCTCGGCGAGCTCGGCCTCGCCCTCCTCGCCGACAAGGCGCCAGGGGATCCGGGCGAAGCCGGCCTGGGCGGCCCGGGCGGCCTCGGCAACGGTGGCGACGTCCGTCGTCCGGCTCTCGCGTAGGGCCAGCGCCTCGGCGTACAGGTCGGCCTGCACCTCGCCCAGCAGCACCGGCACCCGCGTGGCGACCTCGGCCAGCGGCACCGGCACCTTCTCGGAGGTGTCCCGGCGCACCAGGGTGACGTTGCCCGCGGCCAGGTCCCGCGGACCCACCTCAACCCGTACCGGGATGCCCTTGATCTCCGCGTCGGTGACCCGCCGGCCGAAGGACAACCCGGGACGGGCGTCGACCTGCACCCGAAGACCGGCGTCGGTCAGGGCGGCGGCGATCTGGCGGGCCTTCGCGACGACGGTCTCCTCGTCGCGCACCGGCAGGACCACGACCTGCGTCGGCGCCAACCGGGGCGGGACACGCAGGCCGTTGTCGTCGCCATGTGCCATGATCAGCCCGCCGACCATCCGGGTCGAGCAGCCCCACGACGTCGTCCACGCCAGATGCCGGGCTCCGTCGGCGCCGAGGAAGTCGATGTCGAAGGCACGGGCGAAGTTCTGGCCGAGCTCGTGACTGGTCGCCATCTGCAGAGCCTTGCCGTCGCCCATCATGCCCTCGCAGGTCATGGTGTTGGTCGCGCCGGCGAACCGTTCCCGGCGCGTCTTCACTCCGACGAACACCGGGACCGCCAGCACCTGCGTCATAAAGTCGCGGTAGACCTCGAGCGCGATCCGACGGGCGTAGGCCGCGGCATCGGCCTCGTCGGCGTGCGCGGTGTGGCCCTCCTGCCAGAGGAACTCGCTGCTGCGCAGGAACAGCCGGGGACGCAGCTCCCACCGGACCACGTTCGCCCACTGGTTGAGCAGCAGGGGCAGGTCACGGTAGCTCTGGGTCCACTTCGCCAGGTATTCGCCGATCACGGTCTCGCTGGTGGGCCGGACGACTACGGGCTCCTCCAGCTCCTTGCCGCCACCGATGGTGACCACCGCCAGCTCCGGGCTGAAGCCCTCGACGTGCTCGGCCTCCCGGCGCAGGTAGCTTTCGGGGATGAACAGGGGGAAGTAGGCATTGACGGCCCCGGCGGCCTTGATTCGGGAGTCCACCTCGGCCTGCATGCGTTCCCAGATCGCGTAGCCGTACGGTCGGATGACCATCGTCCCGCGGACGGGGCCGTTGTCGGCCAGCTCGGCCTTGGCGAGCACGTCCTGATACCAGCGCGGAAAGTCGGTCGAGCGGGAGGTGAGTACAGCCNCCCCGCCACGATATTGCCTCGACCACGGCTCGTGGCCCCGGGGACCGGCACCTGTTGGGTCCGCCGCCCCGGCGGGCGCCTCGCGCCGGTCGCGGTCGTCTCGGCTGACGGCCCGTCGCCAGAGTGGACGGTCGCTGAGGGGACGGTCGCCAGAGTGGACGGTTCAGGTCCGGCCCGGATCGCCGCCGCGTCCGACTGGCTGCCCGTCGACCCCGCGCCGAGCATCCCGCGAAACCTCCTGGAATACCAGTGAGACGTCCACGTCGCCGTGATGGCTGACCAGCGCGGCCGTGGGGGGGACGAGGATCATCGCGGTGGTCAGGTCGGCAGCGGTGGCTCCCGGGGCGAGGAGCAGCTCGTGTTGGACGAGTAAGCCATCGTTGACGGTGACCACCTCGGCCAGTGACCGTGGCCGTCCCCCGATGACCGGACGGGGTTCTGGTAGAAGATCGTCGTTATCGACGGTGTTCATGTTCTGGTCGTCCTCCGTTGTCGTGTCGCATGTCGTGCCGCGTCTGGTTGGTGCCGCCGGCACGGGGTGCGCAGCGCCGGCCCCGGGTCGTCCGGCCAACCGGACGCGGCGGTACCCGCGGGCCCCGCGCCATGCGGTCTGCGGCTTGCCGGNCCCCGCCGATCCGCCGCGTGACGGGACATCGTCGTCCCGCCACGCGGCGGTGGCTGGCCGTGGCGCGCTTCATCGCCGGGCGGGACGGCTCCCGGTGGGCGGGCGCAGGCGGATGCGCTGGTCGGGTGGACTGGTCGGGTGGAACGGACGGGTCGTGGTGCTCTTCGGCTACGCCGTTGCTTCGGCTACGCCGTTGATGCTGTCAGCCACATCGATGTTGCTTTACAGCAAAGCACGAGAACGCGGGGTTGGCTACCGGCGATCTGTGCTCAGAGTGGACGTCTGGTAACAGAGGACGAAGGTCCTGATCAGCTGCGTAGCGCGGCGCGCGGGTTGGCCGCTTCGCCGGCTCCGTCCCACTGCGTCGCAGGGCGCGGCCCCCCGGGCCGGACATGACGCGCGTCGGTGAACTTTCGATGCTTGCTGCGTCGGAAGGTTGACAGCGACGATGCCGCTCGATNACCGTGAATGATCAAGTTCCGGGCGGCTCGGCGTTCTTCCTGTCGGACTCTCGCCTGTTCCTGTCCGTTCTCATTAGGCTCCCGTCCGTTCTTGTCCGCTTCCATCCGTTCTCGTAACGCTCCCGTCCGTGACCGAGGGTCACTTGTCCACGGTGTTCCGGGCGTGGCGTGATGTTCGGGACGATGGGCGAGAGTGACTATCTGCCGATCATTTGATGCGCACAGTCATGATCGGATTGGCCATTGGCTGGCTAACCAACCGCGAAGCCGGTGATATGGATGTGTTCCGGTTGGTGATGGGTCCGCGTTCGCGGACGTTCACCTTGCGTTCATTCGAGGTGGCTTCGATTCTCGTCGGCGCCCCAGTCCAGGGGGCGGACGATTCGGCGCCGTAGCGCGCGAGAACGAAGGGCTGCTCGTGAACCGAGGCAAGCGTCAGGCCGCCATCGGGGCTGCAATGGTGGCACTGCTCACTGTGGCGGCGTGTGGCACCGACGACAACAGTGACTCCGGCGGCACCGCGGCGAAGCCGTCGAACGGGGCGAGCGCGATCGCCTGCGAGAAGGGCTCCATTACCGGATCGGGTTCCTCCGCGCAGAAGAACGCGATGGACGAATGGGTCAAGGCGTACCAGAACGCCTGCGACGGAGCAAAGATCAACTATCAGTCGACGGGGTCCTCGACCGGTCGGCAGCAGTTCGTCGCCAAGCAGGTTTCCTTCGCCGGTTCCGACTCGGCGCTGAAGGACCAGCAGAAGACCGACGCGGACAAGCGCTGTACCCCCGGTACGGCTGTCGACCTGCCGATGGTGGTCGGCCCGGTGGCGCTTATATACCACCTCTCGGGTGTCGACAAGCTCCAGCTGTCTGCCCCGACGATAGCGAAGATCTTCTCCGGCGCCATCACCAAGTGGAACGACCCGGCGATCACCGCGGAGAACAGCGGGGTTACTCTGCCTGACGCGCCGATTGCCTCGGTGCACCGGTCCGACGGTTCCGGCACCACCGACAACTTCACCAAGTTCCTGAAGGGCGCGGCCGGCGCCGCTTGGACCTTCGACTCCGGCTCGGACTGGAAGGCCCCGGGCGGCCAGGGTGCCAAGGGCAGCGACGGGGTGACTGCGACCGTGAAGTCCACCGAGAACTCGATCGGTTATACGGAGCTCTCCTACGCGGAGAACGCCGGGCTGTCCACGGTCGCGGTCAAGAACGGTGCCGGAGAGTACGTCAAGGCGAGCACGGATGGTGCCTCCCTCGGCCTGAGCACCGCGAAGGTTGCCAGCGGTGACGATCTGAAGCTCACCTTCGACTACACCGCGGCGACCAAGGGGGCCTACCCGATCTACTTGGTCACCTACGAGATCGCCTGCACCACGGGTCTCCCGGCCGACCAGGCCAAGCTGGTCAAGTCCTTCCTGACTTACACCGCGTCGGACGCGGGCCAGTCCTCGATCGCCGACCTTGGTTACGCGCCGCTGCCGGACTCGGTAGCGACTCGGGTCCGCGCGGTGGTTGACAAGCTGTCCTGACGTCGATCTGNCGCAGCTCCGATCGGACTAGCCGGTGCCCGCGGTGGGGTGAACAGCCCCATCGCGGGCCCGTCGTTCGTTGACGACGACGGTGAGAGCAGCCGGGAACGGCCAGCGCATTCAGACCAGACCAGCAGCACCAGACCAGCCAAGACGGTGACGGCCAGGGCATTTCACGAGCGGGAAGTCGAGTTCGGAGCACCAGGGGAAGAGGACCCATGACGACGGAGCCGGACAGCTCGGCGGACGCCGAGTCTCGGGGTGCCGCTTCGGCGACGGCCCCATCGGGAGGTGATCGGCCGGCCGGCGGGCTGGCGGACACCTCGACAGGCAAGGCCAAGGTCGGCGTCGCTGACCTGATCTTCAAGAATGCCACCCGCACGGCCGGGGTCGGGCTGCTGGTACTGATCGCCGCGATCGCGGCCTTCCTGGTATTGCGCGCCACCGATGCCCTCGGCGCCAATACCGGGAACTTCTTCACCACGGAGGAGTGGTTCCCCAACGCCACGCCGCCGGTTTTCGGCATCGCCGCACTGCTGTTCGGCACGATGATCACCGCTGCCATCGCAATGATTATCGCTGTTCCGGTCGCGGTGGGTATCGCTCTGTTCATCACGGTGTACGCGCCGCGCCGGATGGCCTCCGCCCTCGGCTACATCGTCGATCTGCTGGCGGCCGTGCCGAGCGTCGTCTACGGCCTGTGGGGACTGCTCGTGCTCGCGCCGCACATGNAGGGCATCCAGAGCTGGCTGACCGACTACTTCGGGTGGATTCCGCTGTTCGAGACCGATCGCGGGGTCGGTCGGTCGATCTTCGTTGCCAGTGTCGTCCTCGCGATCATGATTCTGCCGATCGTCGCCGCGCTGTCCCGCGAGGTGTTCCTGCAGGTGCCCAGTGCGCATCGGGAGGCGGCGATGGCGCTGGGCGCGACCCGCTGGGAGATGATCAGAACCGCCGTCCTGCCCTACGGCAAGCCGGGCGTCATCAGCGCCTCGATGCTGGGCCTCGGGCGGGCGATGGGCGAGACCATCGCGGTTGCCCTGGTCCTGCCGGCGTCGTTCAACATCTCCTGGCAGATCCTCGCGCCGGCCGGTAACACCATCGCCGCGAACGTGGCGAACGGATGGGGCGAGGCCAACGACATCGGCCGCGGTGCGCTTATCGCGTCCGGTCTCGTGCTCTTCATCGTCACCATGCTGGTCAACATCATCGCTCGCGCCATCATCGCGCGGCGGCGTGAGTTCTTGGGGAGTGCCGCATGAAAACCGCGACCGTTCCCGGCAGCGCCGTCGCGGGCGGTGAGGACCGGCTGCAGCTGCGGGGCCGGGTCCTGCCCCGCTGGGTACCGCTCGCCGCCGCTGCCGGTGCCGTCGTCCTGACGGTCCTGATCTATCTGGTGACCTCGATCTCCAGCAGGATCCAGTTCCTCCTGCTGGTCGCCGTCTTCTTCATCCTCGCGATGACCNTGGCCNCGACGCTGGTCGAGGGCGCCCGCCGGGCCCGGGACCGGTTCGCGACGAACCTGGTCTACGCCGCCTTCCTGCTAGCGGTCATCCCCCTGCTCGCGGTGCTCGTGAATGTGATCGAGAAGGGTGCGAGGCGGCTGCGCCCCGGATTCTTCACTCACTCGATGAACGGCATCGGTGCCCGTGACGTCGGCGGTGGCATCTACCACGCGATCATCGGCACAGTGGAGCAGGTCGCGTTGGCGAGCCTGCTGGCCGTGCCGTTCGGTCTGCTGGTGGCCATCTACCTGGTGGAATATGGCCGCGGCCGGGTCAGCCGGGTGATCAGTTTCTTTGTCGACGTGCTCACCGGTCTTCCCTCGATCATCGCGGGTCTGTTCATCCTGGCGTTCTGGATCCTCGCCCTTCACCAGGGCTTCTCCGGATTCGCGGGTGCCCTGGCCCTCACGGTGCTCATGATTCCGATCGTGGTGCGCTCCGCCGAGGAAATGCTGAAGCTCGTTCCGGACGAGCTGCGGGAGGCCAGCTACGCCCTCGGGGTGGCGCGTTGGCGGACCATCCTCAAGGTGGTCGTCCCCACCGCGTTGCCCGGGATCGTGACCGGCGTCATGCTCGCGGTCGCCCGCGTTGCCGGCGAGACCGCGCCGCTGCTGCTGACCGTCTTCGGCACGAACCTCATCAACGCCAACCCGTTCTCCGGGGAGCAGTCCGCACTGCCGCTGTACATCTACTCGCAGGCCGGCCAGCCGCAGCAGGCGGCGGTGGACCGGGCCTGGGCCGCCGCCCTGGTACTCATCGTCATCATCATGCTGCTCAACTTCATCGCTCGTCTGATCGCCGGACGCTCGCGGCTGTGATGACCCTGGCTCGGGACGGCGGCATGGCACAGATCACGCCCTATTCCATTCTCACGTCCTATCCCATCCCATCCCATCCCATCCCATCTGATCCGATCATCTGAAACAGCATCCAGGAAGATCGTGAGTCGAGGTAGCCATGGCCACCCGCATCGACGTTTCCGGGCTGACGGCGTACTATGGGAAGTTCAAAGCCGTAGCCGACGTGAACCTGACCATCGAGCCGAAGAACGTCACCGCATTCATCGGGCCGTCCGGATGCGGAAAGTCGACGGTGCTGCGCACGCTCAACCGGATGCACGAGGTGCTTCCGGGGGCCCGGGTCGAGGGGCAGGTACTCCTCGACGGTGAGGATCTGTACGGGCCCGGGATGGACCCGGTGGCCGTCCGCCGCACCGTCGGGATGGTCTTCCAGCGACCGAACCCGTTCCCGACCATGTCCATCTACGAGAACGTCATCGCCGGGCTCAAGCTGAACGGGGTCCGCAAGAAGGCGCTCCTCGACGAGCGGGTCGAGGAGTCACTGCGGGGCGCGAACCTCTGGGAGGAGGTCAAGGACCGGCTGGGCCGGCCGGGCGCGGGCCTGTCCGGCGGGCAGCAGCAGCGGCTCTGCATTGCCCGGGCGATCGCGGTGGAGCCGCAGGTCCTGCTGATGGACGAGCCGTGCTCCGCGCTCGACCCGATCTCCACTCTTGCGATCGAGGATCTGATCGCGAAGTTGAAGTCGAGCTTCACCATCGTCATCGTCACCCACAACATGCAGCAGGCGTCGCGGGTCAGCGACTCGACCGCCTTCTTCTCGTTGGAGAAGACCGGCGACCCCGGCCGCCTCGTCGAGTACGACAAGACCTCGCAGATCTTCAGCAACCCCAAGGAAAAGCGGACCGAGGACTACATCTCCGGACGGTTCGGCTGACGGCCGGCGGGATTGGCGGACAGGACGCGCGGATGCTCCCGGTACCGCGTGGGGCCGGTCAACCGGGGGGGCAAGACCGTGGCTCGGCAGACGAGGACCCGGCGGTTTCGGTAGGCCCGGCGGTCGCGGCGGTAGACCCGTCAGCCGACGGACGTCGGTACCGCGGCCCGTCCGGTGGGCCGCGGAGACGGACGACGGGCACCGGGCCGGGGAGCTGCCCGGCGCTGTTGATCGCGGACGAGGACGTCGACGACGGCATGCTCGACGCCTTCGTCGAGAACGGTGTCGAGGTCAGCGTGGTGGCCGACGGGGCGCTGGCCCTGTTGGAGATCGGTCTGCGACATCCGGCCGCGCTGCTGATCAGTGCCCGGCTGCCCGTGGTGGACGGGGTGACCGTCGTGCGGACGGTGCGTAGCGTGCCCGGTCACGACGACGTGCCGATTCTCCTCGCGGTCGGCCCCGATGACCGGCCGCGAGCCGCCGCCGGACTCGACGCGGGGGCCAGCGCCTGCGTCGGCAAGCCGTACCGGGTTCCCGAGGTCCTCGCGATGGTGGGGTTCATCGGAATCGGACGGGCCGGAACGTATCCGCCTCGGATGCGCGAGCCGGAGGTGCTGCGCGGCGGACGGGTGCAGCTGGACCGCGCGGCACACGAGGTCCGCCTCGACGGGGCCGTGGTCCCGGTCCCGCCGCGGGAGTTCCGGCTGCTCGCGCTGCTCCTGGAACAGGCGGGCCGGGTCGTCCCGCGCGAGACGCTGCTGCGGGAGGTCTGGGGTTCGGCGCAGACGGAGACGAACACGCTCGCCGTGCACGTGCGGCGGCTGCGGCGGCGGCTGGGCGAGACGGCCGGCCAGCCGACGGTCATCGAGAGCATCCGCGGGGTCGGCTACCGCTTCCGCGCCGTTCCCGATCCGGGTTGAGCCCTTCCGCAGGGACGTCAGCTGGGCAGCGCGTAGACGCCCGGCGCCACCCGTACCACGAGACCGTCGTCGATCAGCCCGGCGAGGGCGCGGGTCCGCTGCACCGGATCGTCCCAGACCTGGTCAAGGATCTCCTGACCCACCGCCGGACTGGCGTCACGCAGGACGGCGAGCAGCCGGCCGCGGACCTGGCGGTCGGTGCCGGCGTACCCCTGGGGCCGGCGTGCGGGTCCCGCGCTCGGCGGGCTGCCCGCGGACACCCACGCACACCGTCCCAGCAGGGGGCAGGNGGCGCAGCGAGGCGCCCGGGCAACGCAGACCAGCGCGCCGAGCTCCATGAACGCGGCGCTGGCCCGGGCGGCCGTCTCGGTGTCCGGCGGCAGCAGCTCCGCGATCTCGACCAGGTCGCGGCGGCTGACCGTGGCCGGCGGGTCGGCTCTTCCCTCGACGGCCCGGGCGAACAGCCGGCGCACGTTGACGTCAACGACCGGATGACGCTGGCGGAAGGCGAAGGCGGCAACCGCCCGCGCGGTGTACGTCCCGATGCCGGGCAGCGCGAGGAGATCGTCGAGGTGTTGGGGGATCTCGCCGTCGTGCCGTTCGACGACGACGGTCGCCGCCTGGTGCAGCCGCAGGGCGCGCCGGGGGTAGCCCAACCGGCCCCACGCCCGGACGGCCTCCCCGGCCGGCTCGGCGGCGAGCGCGGCGGGCGTCGGCCACCGGTCCAGCCACGCCTCCCAGACCGGCAGCACCCGGCTGACCGGGGNCTGCTGCAGCATCACCTCGCTGACCATGATTGCCCAGGGGCTCGTCAGGGGACGGCGCCACGGTAGGTCTCGGCCACAGACGGCGAACCAGCCCAGGACGAGATCGGCCAGTGGTCCGGACGCGCTGCTGATTCCGGCTGGGCTGGCTGGGCCGGCTGTGCTGGCTGTGCTGGCTGGGCTGGTCATTCCCGCCATCGTGCCAGGCGACCAGGCCGGCCGGAGGCGGCAGGCGGCCTCCCGTCGCCTTCGGCTACCACACGTAGCATTACCGTGTGTAGCGTTACTATACGTAGCGTTCGAGAATGCTTGACTCGGCGAGCCGGGAGAGGCCCTCGCGGACCGCTCGGGCGCGGGTCTCCCCGACGCCGTCAACGGCCTGCAGATCGTCGACCCCGGCGGCGAGCAGTTTCTGCAGGGTGCCGAAATGGTCGACGAGCCGGTCGACCACCATCCGTGGCAGCCGGGGCACCTTCGCCAGCATGCGGTAGCCGCGTGGACTGATCTGCCGGTCCAGGATGTCCGCCCCGCCGGAGAATCCGATCACCCGGGCGAGGACGGTGAGATCGAGCAGGTCGGTCGGAGACATCGCGGACAGCTCACCCAGGACCTGCGCGGGCGTCCCCGCCTTCGACCCGATCGGCAGATAGTCGCGGACGGTGAGTTCACGCTCGGTCTCGACCCCGGCCATCAGCTCCTCGAGCTGCAGGGACAGCAGCCGGCCNTCGGTGCCGAGTTCGACGACGTAGCCTTCGATCTCGTCGGCTATGCGGCGCACCATCTCCAGCCGCTGGCTCACCGAGATCGCGTCGCGGACCGTGACGAGGTCCTCGATCTCCAGCGCGGACAGGGTGCCCGCGACCTCGTCTAGCCGCAGCTTGTAACGCTCGAGGGTAGCCAGGGCCTGGTTCGCCCGGGACAGGATGGCGGCCGAGCCGTCCAGCACGTACCGCCGCCCGGCGACGTACAGCGCGATGATGTGCATCGACTGGCTGACCGAGATGACGGGGAACTCGGCCTGCTTGGCGACCCGCTCGGCGGTTCGGTGCCGCGTGCCGGACTCCTCTGTCGGCACCGTCGGATCCGGCACCAGATGCACCGCCGCGCGGACGATGCGCTGCAGGTCGGACGACAGCACGATCGCGCCGTCCATCTTGGCCAGCTCGCGTAGCCGGGTCGCCGAGAACTCCACGTCGAGCTCGAAGCCGCCGGTGCACAGACCCTCGACGACCTTGTCGTGGCCGAGGACGATCAGTGCGCCGGTGTGCCCGCGCAGGATGCGTTCCAGGCCGTCGCGAAAGGGGGTTCCGGGCGCGACCGCGGCCAGTGTCGCCCGGAAGATGTCGTCTCCGGGTGGTCCTGCCATCAGGCTCCCTCAGCTCCTTGGCTTCCCCCACCGTCTCCCATTACCACTGTCGTGATGCTATCGGGGCGACGGGAGCCGGTGGGGTCCACCTCATCGTGAAGTACCGATATGGTTAGAAAAATACACACTTTCTATGTTTCATGCATTTTGCTGATCGCGCCGATCAGGTCGGGTACCTCGGTGACTTTCATGCCGTCCGGAGCCGGGCCGGGGTCCGCCGGAACGAGCGCCCGGCGAAAGCCGAGCCGGGCCGCGGCGGCGAGCCGTTGGCGTACCGAGCCCACCGCGCGGACCTCCCCGGCCAGGCCGACCTCGCCGATGGCGACGAGATCGGCCGGCAACGGACGGTCCCTGGCCGCGCTGACGATCGCCAAGGCCGTCGCGAGGTCCGCCGCGGGCTCGGCCAACCGAACCCCGCCGACGGTCGCGGCGTACACGTCGGCCCGGCCGAAGCGCACCTTCGCCCGGCGCTCGACCACGGCGAGAATCATCGCCACCCGGGCCGGATCGAGCCCGGACACGGCGCGCCGGGGGATCTGCGCCGAGGTTTCCGCCACCAGGGCCTGAACCTCGGCGACGAGTGGCCGTCGGCCCTCAACCGTTACGGTGACACAGGTTCCCGGCACCGCCTCCAGCCCCGCGCCGCTGGACCGGGACAGGAACAGCCCGCTCGGGTCGGCGATGCCATGGATACCGGAATCGTCCATCTCGAAACAGCCGACCTCGTCGGCTGGTCCGTACCGATTCTTGCCCGCGCGGACCAGGCGCAGTGCGGAGTGCCGCTCGCCCTCGAAGTGCAGCACCACGTCGACCAGATGTTCCAGGAGGCGTGGTCCGGCGACCAGGCCATCCTTCGTGACATGGCCGACAAGCACCGTCACGAGTCCCAGCGCCTTGGCCGTCCGGATCAGGGCCGCGGTGACCTCACGGACCTGGGTGACCCCGCCCGCGGCTCCGTCCACCCCGGCCGCGGAGATGGTCTGCACCGAATCGACCACCAGCAGGGCCGGTGAGACCTCCTCGACGTGACGCAGGACGGCGCCGAGGTCCGTCTCGGCGGCGATCCACAGGTCCTCGTGCAGCGCACCCGTCCGACCCGCCCGCAGCCTGACCTGCGCCGCGGATTCCTCCCCGGTGACGACCAGGGCGCGGGCACCGGCGGCGGCGCTGCGGGCCGCGACCTCCAGTAATAGGGTGGACTTGCCGACCCCCGGTTCCCCGGCGAGCAGGATCACGGCGCCGGGAACGAGGCCGCCGCCCAGCACGCGGTCGAGTTCGTCGATCCCGGTCGGACGACGCCGCGTCGCGGTCACGTCAACGGACATGACCGGCAGAGCCGGTGCCGTCACTGCGGCGGACGAGGCGGAACGACCCCCCGCGACCAGGCCGGCCCCCCGGCGTGGGGCGGGGGCCTGGGCCTCCAGCGTGCCCCACTCCTGGCAGCGCGAGCATCGTCCCGCCCACCGCACGGACTCCGAGCCGCAGCTGTTACACCGGAACCCGCCTGAGGCCGCACGACTCGACGGGCGACCGCCGGCCGACGGGCGAGTGGATGCCATGGACGCAACGTTAGTCCGCTGGTCCGACATGTCGGCGACAGCGGCGCGCGGAATGGGTTCCCGGGCGTCGGGTACCCGCGAATGGGGATACCCCGGCCGGATCCCGCTGGGCGGGTCAGCCCAGCGGCGGGTCAGCCCGCGGTGGTGGCGCCGGCCGCAGGGCTCGCGGCGGGGGCCGACGTGACCCGGGAAGCGGCAGTCGACGAGGTCGTGCCGACCGTCGAGGCCGGCGTGGCGCCGGCCGACGGCGAGGCGGACTGCCCTGCCCGCGGCGTCCCGGTGACCGCGCCCGGAGCCGCCGAGGCGCCGGGCGCGGGCTGCTCTACCGGGACGTCCAGGGTGATGCTGCCGGCCTTGGCGAAGGTGATGGTGACGGGCACCTGGGACCCGATCAACAGGTTCTGCTGGACGTTCTGCAGGGTCGGCGCGGAGCCGTCGGCAATGAAGATCTTTCCGGAACCGGGTGGCAGCTCGGCGGGGCTCGGGACCCTGCCGCCCGCCGCCAGGGGGGAGGACACACCGATGATGGTGTCAGGCTCGGTGCCCGCGTTGAAGAACGCCGAGACGATCTGTGCGGAGTCTCCCCGGGACAGCGGGCCTGCCACATAGACATTGCGTAGCGTGATGCTGCCGACGGCGCTCGAGACGCTGTTGGTCGTGGTCCGGGCGAGGTTTGTCACCGCGTCGTTGCCGGAAGCGCAGCTTGCCAGGCCAGCGGACCCGACCACCGAGGCCAGGAGCGCGACACCGATCCGGTGGGAGGCGATGCGCCGCCTGAAGGTGGACTGTCGGCCGGCGTCGTGGCCCGACTCCGGGGCGGCGGACGCCCCGCCGACGGCGGGNGTGGCTGACGTGAAACGGGCACCCAGACGGCGGCTCACAGCTCGGTGGCTCCTCCTGCGCGAGACCGGTGCCTCGGGTGCGCACCGGTGCTGGTTGACGGTCGCCCCGGGGAGCGACCACCGGTGGCGCCGCCTCCACCGCCGGCCGTCGTAACCGGTGCGGAGGGGTCACCCCCGGTGCCCGGATGATTCGGTCTAAGACGGTCCGTCTCCCGACTCACCCGTGCGGGGCTAACACTAGCCATCCCCCGGCATCACGTGCGGCGGCTGTGGGCGGTACGAGACCCGCGGATCCGGCCCAGGAGCACGCTCGGGCCGGATTTCGGCGCCCTATCCGGGCCGGCTGGCCTGGGCGATCGGTCCGAGCGACCCCGGACGTGGGCAGCATCACGGCGTGGGGGGAGTCACGACCTGTCGGGCGACCCGGCGAGCGCCGTCCGTTCCGTGGCGATAGCCCATTTTCATGACGAGATGACCGTTACATAGCGATGTGTCGCGATGTGTCCGGTGTGCCGCGGCGGGACCGGTCGGGNGGATCGGGTGGGCCGGGGCCCGGGCGGGACCCCGTGCCGGCCCGCGCCGGGGGNTCGCCATGCGGCCCGCGCTCAACGTACAGCCAACATCCGCCGGATCGTCACCCATTTTACCTGGTAGGACATCTTCGATGTCGGTGCGCGGCGATCTGACGGGTGGCTGGGCGGATCTGTAGTCCCTGGGTGTCCGTCCTCCGGAGCGGGTGGCCGGAAGGCGGCGCCGGGTCCCTCACCCTGGCGTTGCTGGTCTTGAGTACCTGCAGCGTGCGTCTGACCTGCGGCGATGCGTGCGTGTTACGCTGGTAGAGGCGGAAGGGGCACGTGACACATGGCGTTCCAAGTCGGCGAGACCGTTGTTTACCCGCATCATGGTGCTGCTCTGATTGACGCGATTGAAACTCGCGTCATCAAGGGCGAGGAAAAACTCTATCTCGTGCTGAAGGTCGCTCAGGGCGATCTGACTGTCCGAGTTCCGGCCGACAACGTCGGCATGGTCGGGGTGCGTGACGTCGTCGGGCAGGACGGGCTGGAACGGGTGTTCGAGGTGCTCCGCGCCCCGCACACCGAGGAGCCCACCAACTGGTCACGACGGTACAAGGCAAATCTTGAGAAGCTCGCCTCCGGCGATGTGAACAAGGTGGCTGAAGTCGTCCGTGACCTGTGGCGACGCGATCGCGAACGCGGTCTTTCCGCGGGCGAGAAGCGAATGTTGAGCAAGGCCCGGCAAATCCTCGTCAGCGAGCTTGCGCTCGCCGAGGGCACCAACGAGGACAAGGCGGAGGCCATGCTCGACGAGGTTCTCGCCGGATGATCGTAGGCTCGTTGGCGCAGGCGTAATTCGTCCGGCCGACAGGCGATCTATTCGGCACGGCATGATAATCCGGAAAGGCATTCTCTTTCCGGGAGACCGCCGTCCC
This sequence comes from Frankia sp. CeD, assembly GCF_000732115.1. NCBI lineage: Bacteria > Bacillati > Actinomycetota > Actinomycetes > Frankiales > Frankiaceae > Frankia > Frankia sp. CeD. The sequence continues at coordinate 34,076 of NZ_JPGU01000030.1, read as the reverse complement.
GAGCGCGTTGCCGACTCAGGTTCCGGCTGAGTGGGCGTCGAGACGGTGGTGGGCGGTGTTGCGCCCACCGGCGGCTCGCGCCGAGCCGGCTGGATCGGCCAGGCCCTCGTGGCGGATGGCACACGGGAGGTCCTGTGGTGGGCGAAGGTCACCGGTTGCCGGTGGCGAGCCCCCGGGTGGCGGCGATCGTGCCGGCTGCCGGCCGGGGTGAGCGGCTGGGGGGAGGTACTCCCAAGGCGCTGCGAGCCCTCGGGGGCAGGCCCATGCTGGTGCGCACGGTGGAATCGTTGCGTCGCTCCAGGCTGGTGACGCAGATTGTCGTCGCGGCGCCACCGACGCTGGTCGATGCCGTGGCCCAGTTGCTTGGCGGGGACGTGTATGTGNTCGCCGGAGGCGCCGAGCGGGTGGATTCGGTCCGCCGCGCCCTGCGAGCCGTGGACGACGACGTCTCCGTGGTACTGGTCCACGACGCCGCCCGGCCGCTGACGCCCCCCGAGCTGGTCGACGCGGTGGCGGCTGCGGTGCTCGACGGACATCCCGCGGTGATTCCCGTCGTGCCGCTGGCCGACACGGTCAAGGAGGTGGACGCCGACGGGCGGGTGGTGCGTACCCCGCCGCGGGACGGTTTGCGAGCCGTGCAGACCCCGCAGGGATTCCGCCGCGACGTGCTGAGCGCCGCGTATGCGCTCGAGGACATCGCTGTGACCGACGATGCGGGCCTGGTGGAGGCTCTGGGAGTGCCGGTGACGACCATTCCCGGCGCGCAGGAGGCATTCAAGGTGACTCGACCGGCGGATCTCGTGCTCGCCGAGGCGCTACTCGCCCGCTGCGACCCCGCGGACGACGCCCGGTCCGCGGAGGCCCGGTCCGCGGAGGCCCGGTCCGAGGAGCCTCAGTTCGCGGGTGCCCGGTCCGCGGACGCCCGGTCCGAGGAGCCTCAGTTCGCGGGTGCCCGGTCCACGGACGCCCGGAGTGGCGGATGACCGGCGGCCCGCGGTGGGACGAGCCCGTCGTGGACGCCGCGCCCATCAGCCGGCAGGCCCCCGCGTCCAGCTTGGTGAACACGGTGATCCTGCCCCGGGTCGGCGTCGGGGTCGATGTNCATCCGTTCGCCGCCGGCCGGCCGTGCTGGGTGGCCTGCCTGGAATGGCCGGGGGAGACCGGGCTCGCCGGACACTCCGACGGGGACGTCGCCGCACACGCGGCCTGTGACGCACTTCTCACCGCCTCGTGCCTCGGTGATCTGGGTCGGGTGTTCGGCACGGACCGACCGGAGTACGCGGGTGCGTCGGGCGCGGTCCTGCTNGCTGAGACGGCTCGGCTTCTCGGTGCCGCCGGTTGGGCGATCGGCAACGTCTCGGTCCAGGTCATCGGGAACCGGCCCAGGATGGCCGGGCGTCGCGAGGATGCGCAGAAGGCGATGTCCGTGGCCTTGGGCGCATCGGTGAGCCTGTCGGCCACCACCACCGACGGACTCGGCCTCACCGGGCGGGGCGAAGGCTTGGCCGCCATCGCGACCGCGCTCGTCATCCGCGCCTGACGGCGGGCCCGTCAGGCGGTGATATGCCGTTTTGTCATCGACTGACTGCGTGCCGGCGCGGAGATGAGAGGGTGGGCCGACCCTGGCCCCTCCCCGAGGAGTCTGATGGCTGACCGCCTTCCCGAGCCGGTGAGGGCCCTTGCCGACGCCCGGACCTACGTCGNTCTGGCGACGATCCAGCCCGACGGCTCGCCGCGGATGACCGTGCTGTGGGTGGACCGCGACGAGGACGAACTGCTGCTGTCCACGGTGCGGGGACGTGCGAAGGAACGCGACATCGCAAGGGATCCGCGGGTCGGACTGATGTTCCTCGACCAGGGCGATCCCTACGGTTACGTCGAGGTCCGCGGGACCGCGACCCTGACCGAGGAGGGCGGCCGGGAACTGATCGACCGGCTGTCGGTGAAGTACACCGGAGACGTGTACCGGTGGGATGATCCGGATGAGGTCAGGGTGGTCGTCCGGGTCGTGGCGGACCGGGTACTGACGGTCGGCTGACCCTCCCCTTGGGTCCCGTCGATCGAGCGGGGGCCGTACCCTTGACAGATGGGTCTCCACCTCTACGACACGCGCAGGCGGCGTGTGCGGCCATTCGAGCCGCTACGCCCCGGTCACGTGGGCGTCTACGTGTGTGGGCCCACCGTGCAGGCGGCCCCGCACGTGGGCCACATCCGCACGGCGCTGCCCTTCGACCTGCTGCGCCGGTGGCTGGTGCAGTCCGGCCGTTCGGTGACCTTCGTGCAGAANGTCACCGACATCGACGACAAAATCATCATCAACGCGGATCGGGACGGCACCTCGGTCTGGGAGCTCGCCACCCGGCAGACCCGCGCGTTCGACGACGCCTACCGCACTCTCGGGATCCTGCCCCCGACGATCCAGCCGCGCGCCACCGGTCACATCCCCGAGATGATCGCGCTGGTGTCGGCCCTCGTGGAGGGGGGCTACGCGTACGCCAGCGGCGGTTCGGTCTGGTTCCGGGNGGGNGCGTTCGCCGACTACGGAGCACTGTCCCACCAGCGACCCGACGCGATGCAACCGTCCGTGGAAGCCGAGCCCGGCAAGGCCGACCCCCGCGACTTCGCGTTGTGGAAGGCAGCCAGGCCCGGTGAACCGTTCTGGTCGTCCCCCTGGGGTGACGGCCGGCCGGGCTGGCATCTGGAATGCTCTGCGATGGCCGGAAAATACCTCGGCCCGGTCTTCGACATCCACGGCGGCGGACTCGACCTGGTTTTCCCGCACCACGAGAACGAACGGGCCCAGACGGTCTGCGCCGCCACGGCCCGCCCGGCGTCGAACGCGGCTTCGGCCGATTCGCCCGGCCCCGGTGGTGGCGAGCCCGGTGGTGGCGAGCCCAGTAGCGGCGAGATGGCGCGCTACTGGATGCACGTCGGCCTGCTGACGACCGGCGGGACGAAGATGTCGAAGTCGTTGGGAAATTCCGTCCTGGTGGCCGACGCCCTCGACGCGGTCCGTCCGCAGGTTCTGCGTTATCACCTGCTTTCCGCGCACTACCGGTCCACGCTCGAGTACAGCGCCGAGGCACTGGCGGAATCCACCGCGGCCCACGACCGGGTGGAGACCTTTGTCCGCAACGCGTTGGACATCCTCGGCGGGCCCGGGGAGGCGGCGGCACTGGCGGCCGACGAGGTCGTCTCGTCGGTGGCAGGGGCGCAGCCGACGGTGGCCGGAGCCCGGCCGGTGCCGGTTCCCGGGCCGGGTGGTGAGTCGAGGCTCACTCCGCGGCGGGCCTGGTCCGATTTCACCATCGCCATGGACGATGATCTCGCCGTCGGGCGTGCGCTGGCGGCCCTGTTCGGCGCGGTGAGTCAGGGAAACCAGGTGCTGTCGAAGGCCCACAGCCGGGAGCTGGCCGGGTGGGTGGACGTGACCCGCCGGATGCTGAACATCTTCGGTCTCGACCCGCATGAGCAGTGGCCCACCGCAGGTGCCGAGTTCAGGCCGGCGCTGGACGGCGCGATGCAGGTCGTGCTGGATCTGAGGTCCGCGGCCCGGGCCCGACGGGACTACGCGGAAGCCGACGCCATCCGGTCGAGACTGGCAGCCGCCGGCCTGATCGTGGAGGACACTCCAGAGGGCCAGCGCTGGCATCTGGCCTGATCCGATCGGCGGGTCGCCTGCCGCCCCGGACAGCGGCAGGCGACCTGGTAGATCAGCGGGCGCGCAATGTGATGCGCGTCCAGGCGCCCAGGTAGACCCGGTCCCCGTCACGAAGCGGAACGGGCTGGCCGGGCTCGATGGGGTCCGGTTCGTCGTTCAGTCGGGTGCCGTTGGTGGAGCCCGGGTCGCGGACCGCGTAACCGCCGTCGGGCAGCAGTTCGAACAGGGCGTGGCTGCGGGAGATCCCTGGGTCCTCCGGCGCTCCGGACAGGTCGATGTCGGGATGGATGCCACGGGACTCGCTGCGCCGTCCCACNAGCATCTGAGAGCCGGCCAGGGCGAAGACCCGACGAGGGTAGAAGGTCGGGAACGGGACCCGGTGGTCGTCGCCGCTGTCGTAGTACTCGCGCTCCGCCTCGACGATGGCCTCCCAGACGGTGCTGCCCGCCGACGCGCGGTCCCGGTCCCATCCGGCACCACGCCCGGCGCCGGCCCGCGGGTCGTCGAGGACCGCGTCACGGGGGTCGACGTGGCCGCCGCGGGTGCCGCCGAGTTCCGGATCGCCCAGTCGCGGATCGCCCAGTCGCGGATCGCCCAGTCGCGGATCGCCCAGCCGCGGATCACTCAGTCGCGGATCACTCAGCCGCGGGTCGGCGCCGGGCCGAGCGTGCCGCGGGTCGGTCGTGTGCCGCGGGTCGGTTGTGTGCCGCGGGTTGCCGCCCCGGCTCTGGGTGACCCGGTCGCCGGCTGGCGCGGGCGGGGCGGAGGCGTCCATGCCCAGCGGGTCCGCACCGTAGCCGTACTCGGCGTCGCGCCGGCTCCGGCGGTGCGTGTCCGACTCGCGATCAAGGTCGCCCCGCGGATCCGGATATCCACCCGGCGTCCGGCTGTCGCGGCCGGTGGGGTAGCCGCCGCGGTCGGCCCGGTCGTCATGGCCGCGGCTGTAGGGGTCGCGGTCGTAGGGATCGCGGGGATCGCGGGGATCGAGGTCGGGGTAGCCGCCCGGGACGCGCTCCTCGCGGCTGTCGCGGCCGGTGGGGTAGCCGCCGCGGTCGGCCCGGTCGTCATGGCCGCGGCTGTAGGGGTCGCGGTCGTAGGGATCGCGGGGATCGCGGGGATCGAGGTCGGGGTAGCCGCCCGGGACGCGCTCCTCGCGGCTGTCGCGGCCGACGGGGTAACCGCCACGGTTCTCCGGCGTGCCCCAGTCCCGGCCGTAGGGATCGCGCCCGTGGTCGATCCGGTCGTCGGGGGCCGGCCGCTCGTCACGCCCGCGTGGGTAGGGGGCACGATCATAGCCACCGGGCGGGCCGTAGGGGTCCTCCTGATAACCGCGGCCCCCCCGGGACTGGTCGGGGTAGCCGNCGCGGCCATNCCCGCCATACGCGTCGCCGCCGCGCGGGTCGCCGCCGCGCGGCGGGTCCGTCACCCCGGGCAGGTCGGCTGGCGAACGGCGGATGCCCAACGGGTCGTAGCCATCTGGACCGTCCGCATCCGGGCCGGTCTGCTCGGCTGGCCCACGCCGGCGGTTCCCGTCAGCCGAGCGGCCGGGGGCATCTGCTCCGTAGGGAGCTCGCCCGCCGTCCTCCGGACGGNATTCGTACCTCTCCTGACCACTCATGATCCCAATTCCGCACCGATCGCAGTAGTCGGGTCGTGAGACAGGTGCCCCGTAGGGCATCGTGCCCTCACCTGATCACCGGTTCACCCGGAGGGTCCTCGTCGACCGTGTGTCAAGGACCATCTCATCGATCTCATCGATCTTCTTGACGTTCTTCTTCAACCGAACCGTACCTGTTGTGGCATTGTCGACGTGAACCACCTTCTGTAGGAGGCGGTAGGTGTCTCCGTTGCCGGAGGCGAGCGCCAGCTGAGCGCCGCGTCCGAGCAACAGTGTCGCAGTCGCCTCGTCGTCGGCCCGACGCGCCTCCAGACCCCGTAGCACCGCGGCCGCGAGTTCCGCCTGGTCGGTGTAGTGGGCGACCGGGTCGTTGATCCGGCTCCACTGGGTCTCATCGTCCGTCCAAACCGCTCGGACCAGCGCCTTTGACGTCACCCGGCCGTCGACGACGAGGCTGACCCGCGCCGCCAGCGCCTCGGTTCCCAGCGCGCGGGCGGGCACCTGGACATTCAAATGGTAGTCGCGCGACTCGATTCCCCACGCGCCGGTACGGTACCGGAAGGTACTCGTTCTGGTAGACCTCCGCGGCGAAGGCGCTCATCAGTCCTCCACCCGGGCGGCCACCACCGTGATGTTGTCGTGTCCCCCGGAGTTGATGGCGAAGTCGACGAGGTGGCGGGCGACGTCGATGGCCTCGCAGTGGGGTGGGAGCTGGTTGACGAGCGCGGCCATCACGTCTGGCCGGGACGCGTAGTTCCACAGCCCGTCGCTGCAAACCAGTACCGTGGCCGGCGCCTCGATCGGGAACATCTCGGTGTGCGGCGCGACGTCCTCGACGTCGCCGCCCAGCCNGNGGGNGNGGGTGTGCGCCCGCCGGTGCGTCTCGGCCTCGTTGGCCGGGATGAGCCCCGCGCGCGCGGCCTCGGCCGCCCAGGTGTCGTCGGCGGTCAGCCGCTCGCACCAGCGCGGACCGAGCAGGTAGACCCGGCTGTCGCCGACCCAGCCGACTGTGACCATGCCCGGCCCGTCCGGGGTCGGCGGGGTGACGATGGCCGCGGCGAACGTGCACGACGGCGCCATCCGCCCCTCGGCCGCGCTGAGTTGGGCGATGGTCGCCTGGGCCGCGTCGACGGCGGCGTGCAGCGCGGCCTCGGCGTCCTCCGGGGAGAACCCGCCGACAACCGCGCGGGGCGATGTTCGCGGCTTCTTGTAGTCGGCATACGACGGTTCGAGGATGTCGAGCATCTCCTCGGCCCGGCTGACGCCGCGCGACGGGCGGGTGCCGTGGTGGACGGGGCGCCCCGGGCCGTGGGCACGCACCGCATCCGCGAGGACGGCCATGGCCGCGGCCGCCGCGGCGGCCGAGGCCTGCCCGGAGCCCGGAGTGGTCGATACGCCGTCACACACCACCGCGATCAGCGTGCCGTACACGACGGCCAGGCCCATGGCGTCCTCGTTGGTGGTGTGCCGGACGCCGCGGTCGCACACGCCGGCGAGCTGGCCGAGGTCGACCTCGCTGTGGTCGGCGTCGCCGTGGCCGGGGTGCGGACCCTCCAGCCCGTGACCACAGACCTCGCAGTACCGGTCGTCGGCATACACCGGTGCCGCGCACACCGGGCAGCGACCCAGGTCGTCGTCGAGTTCGAACGGCCCGCTCCCGGTGATCTGGTAGGCGACCGTGGGGGCGTCGTCATGCGGGTTGAGGTCCACCGTCATGCCGCCGGGAGAAATCGGACGCGGCCGGAAACAGCCGGGAGAACGCATGCGGGCGGTGTGCGCAGAGCCATGTGCTGGGTGCCTCCTGCCCCTGACGATCGGGTCGTCGATGCTCGCCGTGGCCGTCTCGGGACACCGACGGCGCGCGCCCGATGATCGACCGAAGTGGTCGCACTCGTCGAGCTGGTCATCACACATTCATGGAGATGTATTCTCCCAGCTTCCCCCACGGCACGTCGAGGGTGTAAATCGCCGTGCCGGCGACCTGATCCGACGCGCCCGCCATCGTCGGCGGGCGACCCTAAAAGAGCGTAAAGGCCGGGGGTGGATGGTGGCAGGGCCCCCGCATCCCGGGGAACCCCGGGCCTGCCGATCGGCGTGGTCACGCGGCCGCCGCTCATGACCCGCACCTCCGCTCGCGTCGTCACGTCGTCTCCCCGGGTCCGCCTGGGCCGCCGGGCCGGGAGGTGGCGCTCAACGTTCTATGCCGGGCATTCTCCAGNAATGTCNCCGCCGCGGCGGTGACACCGCCAGGTCGGGGAGCACACCCGCCGAACGCCCGCGACGGCGTGCCGCGCGGCCCGGCAGCCGTGACGAGCGCGGTACCGTAGGCCTCCACTCCGCCGAGCATGGTGAGACTGGCATCGAGATCGTCGATGTTGATCAGGTGGCTCCCCGCCTTCGCCATGGGGCACCAGCGGTCTTCGGCCCGCGACCACCCGGCGGCGGGTGGAAGAACGATGCGCACCTGACCCTCCTGACGCCGGTGAGGAGCGGCCGGACCACATCAGGTCGGGCCGTGGGCCTGCCGGCCCTCAGGATAGGGCGCCGGGTCCCCGGAAACGGCCATGTCGAGGTATGCCCATGGCAGAGCTCCTCCGCCGAGTTCCCGCCGAGCTCTCGCCGAGCGCGCCCCGACACGCCGGTGTCGTCCGCCGTATACCGTGGTCACATGGTCATTCCCCGGGCGTGTACTGGTCGGTGGTCCTGATGGCCGGCGCCGCTCGCCGGGACAGCGGGATCGCCCGCGGCGGTCAGGGCGGTCGGGCCGCCAAGGCCGGTTCCCACCGCAAGGGGGCCTCCACGGGCAGCGGCGGTCACGGCCGCAAGGCGCTGGAGGGCCGTGGGGCCACTCCGCCCGCGCAGCTGCGCCCCGGCCATCCCGCCCAGCGTCGTGCGGCGGCGGCTGCGGCGGCCCGTTCCGCCTCGGCCGGAGCCGAGCGGGGTCGAGCGGCCGCCGGCCGGCGCGGGGATGGTGGCCGCGCCGTCGCAGCTGCGGCCACCACCGGGCCGAGCGCCGTGGGGGGTTCCGCGGGGGCCGGGCGCCCACGGCGGACCGAGGGCGACGAGCTGGTGGTCGGGCGCAACGCGGTGGTCGAGGCGCTGCGGGCCGGGGTACCGTCGTCGACCCTTTTCATCGCCGGCGGGCTGGACTTCGACGAGCGGCTCGCCGACGCCCGCCGGCTCGCCGGGCGGGCCGGGATCGCCGTGGCCGACGTCGGCCGCACGGATCTCGACCGGATGTGTGGCACCGCTCCGCATCAGGGTCTCGCCCTCGTGGTACCGCCGTTCCGGTATGCCCATCCGGATGATCTCCTCGCCCGCGCGCGCTCGTCCCCTCCGGGTCTGCTGGTGGCGTTGGACGGGGTCACCGATCCTCGCAACCTCGGGGCCGTGGTGCGCTCGGCCGCCGCCTTCGGTGCCCACGGCGTCGTCGTTCCGGAGCGTAGGGCCGCCGGCGTGACCGCCGCGGCCTGGAAGACCTCGGCGGGGGNTGCCGCCCNGCTGCCGGNGGCGCGCGCCACCAACCTCGCCCGCACGCTCGTCTCCTACGCGGCGGGCGGCCAGTTCGTTGTCGGTCTGGCCGCGGACAGTGAAGTGAGCATCGACGAGCTCACGATGGCGACCGACCCCCTCGTCCTGGTGATCGGTTCCGAGGGACGCGGGTTGTCCAGGCTGGTCGAGCAGCGCTGCGACGTGAGGGTCCGGATCCCCATGGCGGGNGNGGNGGNGTCCCTCAACGCGGGGGNGGCCGCCGGGNTCACGCTGGCCGAGATCGCCCGCCGCCGTCGGATCGGCTGAGCCGGCCGATCGGTGGGTCCGCCGGGTCTCCGCCGGGCGGGGCCGCGGAAGTTGAGCTGGCCGACGTCGCCGTGACCGGGAAACCGTGACCGGGAAACGTAGCGCGCAGCCCCGTGTCCCGGACGGGACACGGGGCTGCTGACCGCGCGCCGATCAGTACCGGCCGGGCGCGGACGGTGAAGGCTGGCGCGGGAAGTCGGGCAGCTCAGATCTTGTGACCCCAGCACGGCTTCGAGGCGTACCAGGGGCTCGTCCCCTGCTGGGCGTACAGGATGCGGGCGCGCTGCCACTGCTCGGCGACGCTGGCGTGCTGCGGCAGACCCTTGCCGCCGACCCCGTGCCAGGTGCTGGGCAGAAACTGGAACAACCCGCCGGCGCCGATGGAGTTGACCGCGCGGGGGTTCCCCCCGGACTCACAAGGGATCACCTTGGAGAGGAAGTGGTCGGCGTTCGTCGACGCGCTGGCCGGTTGGGACAGCGCGAGGCCACCGCCGATCGAGGCCGCGAGAGTGGTGGCGGCGATCAAGGCCCGGGAACCGAGCCTGATGCGGTTGAGACCACGAGCGAGCGAACGAGCGTTGGACATTGAGTTGCCCTTCCCCACGCCTGCGAGGTGAGCTGTCGGGTTCGGGCTGGGAATGCCCGGCCGCGCATCGCGGCTTCACCCCGAGGACGTCTTTTATCGGCGCCCGGAATTGGTTCCCCCGCTCCTGCCAAAGGTTTGATTCTCGTCGAGCGGGGGCAGGATTCGGCGTGCCGCCCGACGCATGCCATCAGGTGACGGCACGGCAACGAACATAGCTGAGAGTGACCCGGGAAAAACAAGAGTACGTGAGGATGCACACAGTGCACCCCACTTACTTGTCCCGATCTTTTTAATGGTGTTTCGCGCCCGCGTGCGCGCCCGATCCTAGAGGTTGTTCAGTGGGCTGAAAATCCCCAGTTCGTGGCTGGGTCGTCACGCTGACGGTAAACAATACGCGATGCGTGGGGAATCTGTTCCGCCGCGTGGCGATCGAGCCTCCACTACCCGCTGCCGGCAGTCTCTAACCAGGTTCCGAAAAAATCTGTGTCGACGTTCCGGCGGACCCGCACCTATCGCCTGCTTTCCGGACTATACGGCACGAGGGAACCATGTCATATGTCGGATCTAACAGTCCGTGTCGGACACCCGGTCCCGGCGCTGCGCCGTCGGCACGTCGGCACGTGGGCACGTCGGCATGCCGACGTGCCGNCCGCGGGGCGGGTGCGTTCGGGTTGGTCAGCGGTTGTAGGACCAGGCCGAGCCGGTACCCCGGTACTGCTCCACCGGGATCGGTGTGGTTCCGGCCCGCATCCGATCCGTGTAGAGCTGACCGTGCAGGTGATCGATCTCGTGAGCGANGAGCCGCGCCAGCCCCTGCCGATAGACGGTGATGTGCCGGTTGCCATCGATATCGGTGTGTTCGACGTGCAGCTCCAGCGGCCGGGGGACGAGGCCACGGACGTCGAAGAAGCTCAGGCAGCCCTCGTACTGCTCGTCGGTCTCTCGGGAGGTCTCGATGACGCTGGGGTTGAGCAGCGTGAGCGTGTCGCCGCCCGCGGTACGCACGATCGCCGCGGCGCGGTTGATGCCGACCTGCGGCGCGGCGATGCCCAGGCCCTTGCCGAAGGTGTGCAGGGCGGACACCCGTTCGAGGGCGGAGGACAGTTCGGCGACGACCCGGCGCGCGTCTTCGGCCTCGTTGGGCAGAGCGAACGGGCGGGCCGGCTGCCGCAGGATCGCCTCACCCTCCTGCACGATGCCGACGGCCGCCATCTGATCGCTGGGACGTGTTCCGGTCTCCGTGGCCGGATCACGTTCCGGCACGGTGGCCCGGAAGTTCCATTCCAGCCGGTAGCGGGCGTGCAGCGGCGGCTCGGTGGTCGACCAGGTGAAGATCCGCCGGTCGCCGGAGTCGGTGCGGGCGACTGCGGTCCGCAACGGGAAGGCATCGGCGGTCATCGACGTCTCCATGCCCCAGACCACGGGATCCAGCTCGGCCGGAAAGTCCAGCCGCACCGAGAGGAAACTCGTCGGTACCCGCACGGCACGCTGGAACCACGGCCCCCACTTCTCCCTGCTTACCTGGTAGCTGTAGTTGATCCACGCCGATTCGCCGGGATAGAGCGGAAATCGTCCTCGGCTGTTCTCGAAGAGCAGCCAGACCTCCTTGAGCGCGTCCCAGTCGGTCTTGACCTGCCAGGCCATCTGCTCGCCGCCACAGTGCGCGCTGAGCTGGAGGTCCTCCCAGCGCAGCGGATCGGATCGGTACAACCGCGCGGAGCGTTCCGGATCTCCCGGGAACCGGTCGACCGATATCCGCATCAGATACCGGGTTACCGGTTCGCTGCCGGCGTTGAGAAGACGTCTTCGCTGGTGGGCGACGTACATGCTGTCGTCGTAGCGGAGTTCGGCCCGGTCCTCCTCGACGACCAGGCCCCCCGGTCCGGGGGGGAGCCGGCCCGGGCTCTCGGCGACGACGGGGCCGGGGGCCGGGGCCGGGTCGACGGAGGGGGTCGCGACGTGGGCTACCGGCGTCGGGCCGGATCCGGCCGGAACCGTTGGCGGCCCGGGCGGCTCGCGCACGTCCCGTGCCGCCTCCCACGGCCGTGCGGCCAGGTGGAAATAACTGCCCGGGATGCGCAGCGCGTCGGTGATGCGTTCGATCAGGGAGAGCCGGGCGATGTGGTCCTCGCCCTGCATGATCCGGCTGACCCTGCTCTGGCTGAGCCCTTCCACCGGAGATGCGATGCGATTCTGGCTGGCACCGTCGTACTTCTTCATCAGCCGGAACACCGTGCGGAAGTCCCGCGTCGCGCACGCCGCCCGGAAGTCCTCCCGGGCCAGCAGCCTGGGCGATACCCGGTAAGGTCCAGATTCGTACGACATCGAAACGGCCTTCCATGTCGGTACGGTCGGTGAAGGCCGGAGTGAAATCGGGCGATCAGTCCTCCGTCAGTCGACACATCAGGATAACGACGCCATGTCAAACGGGCACAGATGTCCGGCTGAATGCTCGACTGTCGGGTATCCGACAGCGCGGGATCGGCGGTTTNCCCNATCTTTNCGGGNTTTTNTGGTAAGGCGGATGTCGTGTCTGACTCCTTGCGGACAGCGACGGCTGCTGGTGGCGTGCTGTCGCCGCCGGCCGGGGTGACAGGAGGCGCACCCGCCGCCTGGAAAGAGCTCGTTCCACCCAAGGAACTAGGTCTTCGTCCCGTGGCGATCCGGGCTGCCCTAGCGGCGCGATCCGGGCCTGATGCCCACCGATGCCGCCTCGCTCCTCGATGTCCGACGGCCCGTCGCGGCGGACAACTGTGGAGGGTTAGGCACGGTTTGGCGGCCGTAAACCGGTTCGCCTCCCAATATCTTCGCTTTCGGCCATCTATTCGCGATCTTCGGCGTTTCGCGCCGGGACATCCTCGGCCAAGGCCGTGCGGATGCGACCGCCGAGACGGCCGGGTAGTTCGGTCAACGGGGTCCAGCGGTAGTCAGGGAGCGACCCAACCACAACTGATCAACCAGATGTGGGGGGTCAAGTTTCCGAGACTCGTGGCCCATACGAGAAAGGCATGCCTGACTGACGTTTCCGGATCCCGGTCGCCTGCGTCAGTCTTGGTGGCAGGCCGGTCCCGCCCCGCGTCGAGCCGCGACCTCCGCCGGGCGGGGCCGGCGTGATGCCGAGCCGCGGCCGGGCGCGACGCCCAAGACCTCCGTCGGGGGGCTATGGACAGGTGGCCCTGCCCTGCCCAAGCAGGGCCACCCTCGGCCTCCGTTCAGCCCTCGCCGGTGAAGTGCAGAGTGACGCGATGCCGGTCCGACGGCCAGGCGGGCACCTGGAGAACGCTCCGGTGGGCTGTCTTTCCCCGCGGCGTCATCGCGACTTCGACCGAGCGCTCACCCGCCGGGATGAACACATCTACGCCGGTGATGAAGCCGATCCCGAAATACGCCGGAATCGGCATTGTGAGGTGGGTGACGCCGTCGGAATTCCGGTCGAACAGGTAGACGCCCAGGGCCAGTTTGGACCGGGGCGCGTCGGCGGCGTTCAGCACGTTCTTCCCGTCGATGCTGAGGACGTCGTCGGCGTTCCCCTGGTCCCCCCACCATTCGAGCGGGCGTTCGACGACCAGATCGGTGTGCCCGGGACCGGTCTCCATCCCGCCGCCGATCTCCTGGCCCGGCTGGCTCGTCAGCAGACGTACGAGGTGATCGTCGCGGCGGAACGGCTGGTAGTAGAAGTGGTGGTCGGGTTCCCCGCCGCGTACGATCACGAACTCGTAGGTGGAGGCGCCGTCACCTCGGAACGGACCCCAGGATCCGTCGCCGGAGAGGTGGAAATAACCTTTGAGGCTGTTCGCCCCCCGCCGACCCGTCCGTGGGTCGACCCGGTGAACCTCCAGCCTGGCGTCCNGCACACCGACATTCATCGGATAGCGCAGGGCCCGGCCGGAGATCTCGATCGGGCCCTGCTTCGGCACCACGTCGGTCGTGTGCGGAGTGGTTCCGGTGAGAAACCGGTACATCTCCCTGAAGGTGGCCGTCGAGGTCAGGAGCTGGGCGCGGTCCTGGTCGACGAACCGCACGTTGACGGCCCCCTCGACGCGCCGGGTCGGATCGTTCTCGCCCCAGACCGCCAGGGTGGGCACTCCGGCCGGGGGTCTACCCGCGAGCGAGCCTCCGACGGTGACGTAGTGCGCGACCCGGTTCGCCCGGTCGGATGAGCTGGTCAGGTACCGCTCGCTTAGCGCGGCGCCCTCGAGATGTGCCACCAGATCGAGCTTCTTCGCCCCGGTTGCCTTGAGGATACTAGCGATCTTCGCATCGAGGTCCGGAAGGACCTCCTCGACGGAGTTGGCCGAGGACGACGCATCGTAGTCGAAGGCCTCGACGTAGTCGACGGGATAGCCGTTTGCGGTGAATCGTTGCGCCGGTGTCTCGAAGAGGCTGCCCGACCCAAGGCTGCCGTGCACGAACAGGATCGGGAGGCGAGAGGCGTCCGGGGCGGCGACCGCGGCCTCCGCCAGCTCCCGCGCGAGCGCCGGGGAGCGTCCCGCGCCGGACTCCGTGCCACCAGCGCCGGAACAGGCGACCGCCAGTCCGGCGATGGCAAGCGCGCTCAGCAGGTGGAAGTAACGGCGGCGAGCCACTCGACGTCCCTTTCCCTCGGGATATCCGATGGCCACGCACCGGGCCACCGTCAGCATTTCTCCTGTCGGTTACACCTCGGTAGCGGCGCACCACTGGATCGGACGTTCTGCGCGTCCGACACGTCTCGTGCCAGAGCACAGTACATCGGGCCGGCGCATGTGACGGCCAGGCCCTCGTGAGCTTCGGTGCGGACGCGGCCGTTCCCCTGGTCAAAAACAAGGTGCGGGCCCGGCCGGTCGCCTGTCATCATCTCGGCATGGACAGCGTGGCCGGCGGGGTTCCGCATCAGGAGATACGGTCGCCTGGCATCGGTTCCCGTGGCGCCGGTCAAAACGGCACCGGCCTGGACGATGTCGGCACCGCCGTGGACAACCTCGTTTCCCGCCGGGTGGAGCGGCATGCCGCCCTGCGTTCCTATCTGCGTTTCGTCGCGACCTTCAAGGGGCCGGCTCTCCTGGTCGTCGGTGTCTTCGTCCTGTCCAACAGCCTGCTCGCCGTGATACCGGTCCTCATCGGCCTTCTCGTGCAGGCTCTCGCCAGCGCCCCGGTACAGACCCACGACGCGTACCTGTACGCCGGCGTCCTTCTCGCGTGCAACATCGGCCATGACCTGACCTGGCGTGGTGCCGAGGTGCTGTATCTCCGGCTACTCAACCACCGGGGCTACGAATACGAGAACATTCTCTTTGGAAATGTCATAAACGAGCGATATCCATACTTCGTCGGCAAGTTCACCGGAAAGATCAGCAGCTATGTGAGCACGCTCGGCCGCGAGTTCCGAGAGATCCTCGAGACGGCGTGCTTCACGTACGTCGAACAGCTGGTCAAGGTTCCGGCGATCCTAATGATCATGTTTTCGGTTAACCTTTACTCGGGCCTGACCTTCCTGGGTTCCGTCGCGATCATGCTTCTTGTTGGCAGGCACACCGTCCGTCGTTCGGCCCGCGCGGAGAAGCGGCTCGCGGACGAGGTCTCGGAGATGGACGGTTACGTGATCGACGTCATCTCGAACTTCGTGAGCGTGAAGTCGTTCCTCCAGGAGGAGGCCGAGTACGAGCGGGTCCGCCGGCGTCGTCGCCGGGTCATCGCCGCCGCGTATCGCTCGTCCTTCTGGAGCATTGTGTTCTGGACCTCGATGAGCCTCGTGGTCCGGTACCTCGTCTGGCCGGTGTCGATCGTCCTCAACCTGTATCTATTCCTCCACGGTGAGATGAGCCTGGCCCAGTTCACGACCTTTCTCTCCGCGCTGGTCCTCTTCTCCGACTTTATCTGGGGGACGGTGTGGGAGATTGCGCAGCTCAATCTCCGACTCGCCCGCATCGAGGAGGCCTACCACTACCTCTTCGCCGGTCGGAACATCCTGTCAGCCGGTCCGGATAATTCGGCCAGTCCGGATAATTCAGCCGGTTCAGCTGGTTCAGGCCGTCCTGCGGTTCTTCCCGCGGTTTCCGGTCGGCTGCAGTTCCAGGGCCTGTCGTTCGCCTATCCCGAGAACGACCGGAACCTCGTGCTCGCGGGCATCGACCTGGCCATCGAGCGGGGCGAAAAGATCGGCATCGTGGGTCGCAGCGGAAGCGGCAAGACGACGTTCATCAAGCTGTTGCTAGGCTACTACCCGCTCCCACCGGGCATGGTCGCCGTGGACGGTGTTCCGGTGTCCAACCGCCAGCTCGCTCGGGGTATCTCCTACGTTCCGCAGGACACCACCCTCTTCCACCGGTCCATCCGGGACAACATCGTCTACGGGACCGCGGGCCCGGTGACCCAGGCGCAGGTGGAGGCGGCGGCGCTGCGGGCCCACGCGCACAGCTTCATCTCGCGGGCGCCCGACGGTTACGACACCGTCGTCGGGGAACGTGGCATCAAACTCTCGACCGGGCAACGGCAGCGGATCGCCATTGCCCGCGCCTTCCTGGACGACAAACCCATCCTCATTCTGGACGAGGCGACGAGCGCGCTGGACAGCGAGAGCGAGGTACTCGTCCAGAACGCACTCGAGAACCTGTGGCGAGACAAGACGGTGATCGCCGTCGCGCACCGGCTGTCGACCCTGCTGCACATGGACCGCATCGTCGTCCTCGACGACGGCCGCGTCGTGGAGCAGGGGTCCCATCGCGAGCTGCTCGAGCGGCGGGGGNGCTACCACCNGCTGTGGCAGCGGCAGAGCGGAGGAATGATCCCGGTCGAGTAGTCGCCGGATGATGGTGACCACCCGACCACGACGAGCGGGTATCCTCTCCTGCCCCCTACAGAACCGTTGACGGAGCCCGCGCAGGGCTGTTAGCTTGCCCAAACGAAACGAAAATCGTTTTCGTTTCGTTTGAGTCAACGGGGGCATCCGCTGTCCATCGATCAACCTACGTCGGTACGTGCCACGCCGACGCCATCCGTGGGTGCCGCGGACGCGGTACGGCTGCGGGCGGTGGCGGCGCTTCGACCCGCCCGCGGGATGCCCGCGGTCACTGCCTGCGCCGTGCTGCCGCGCACGGCGCGCGGCGCGCGCGGCAGATTCTTGATCACTCTGCTCGCCCTGGTGCTGGCGACACCGATCGTTGTTGGGGCAGCGATCGGCGTGGGTTCGGTATCGGTGCCTCCCGGTGAGGTGTGGTCCAGCGTCGTGGCTCATCTGACCGGCAACGGTGCTCAGTCCTCGATGATCAACGATCAGATTATCTGGCAGGTGCGGACGCCGCGGGTGTTGCTGGCGTTCGTGGTGGGTGCGGGCCTGGCCGTGGCCGGAGCCGTGCTGCAGGCGGTGGNGCGTAACCCCCTCGCCGATCCGTATGTGCTGGGCGTGTCCTCGGGNGCCTCCGTCGCCGCGGTCGCTGTCCTCACCCTGGGAGGGGTCTCGTCGTCGGGGCTTGCCGCGGCGGTGGGGGTGTCGGGGGCGGCGTTCATCGGTGCCGTTCTCACCCTGGCTCTCGTGATCGCGTTAGGGCGTAGGCGCGGTTACCTGGACCCGCAACGGCTGCTGCTCGCGGGGGTGGCGCTGACCTATCTGTTCCAGGCTGGCACCAGCTACCTGCAGTTGCGGGTCGGCTCGAACCAACTCGCCGCGGTGCTGTTCTGGCTGCTGGGAACGGTGTCGGGGGCCGAGTGGGACACACTGGGGCTGCCCGCGTGCATCGTCGTGGCCGCGACGCTGTGGCTGCTGGCGCAGGCCCGGTCGTTGAATGCCTTGCTGCTCGGTGATGAGGCCGCCGCCTCGCTGGGGATCCCGGTCAGCCGGCTGCGGACCCAGCTGCTGATCGTCACCGCCGCTCTGACAGCGTCCGTCATCTCCGTCGCCGGCGGTGTCGCGTTCGTCGGCCTCATTGCGCCGCACTGCGTGCGGATGCTTATCGGGTCGGACCACCGGCGGCTGCTCCCGGTAACGGCGCTGCTGGGCGGAACGTTCCTCGTGCTGGCCGATCTCCTCGGCCGGGTCGTGGCCCGGCCGTTGGAGCTGCCGTTGAGCATTATCACCGCGGTCGCCGGGGTGCCCTTCTTCCTCGTGCTGCTGCGCCGGTCGGGACGGGCGAGTGGTGCCTCGTGACGGGCCTTCGCCTGGAAGGTCTGGGTGTCGTCGCCGACGGGGTACAGATCGTGCGCGACCTGACGGTCGGCTGTCCCCCCGGCGCCTTCGTCGGCCTGGTCGGTCCGAACGGCAGCGGGAAGTCGACCGTGCTGAAGACGGTCTACCGGGTGGTGCGGCCGACGTCCGGTGCGGTGCTGCTCGACGGAACTGACCTGGTCAGGGACCTCACCCCGCGCCAGTCGGCGCGGCGGGTCGCGGCCCTGGCGCAGGAAANCCCCGATGGCTTTGACTTCACCGTCCTTGAGGTGGTCGCGACCGGGCGGACCCCCCACCAGAGCGCGTGGAGCCCGACCTCGACCGGGGATCATGAGATCATCTCGGCCGCGCTCGACACCGTGGGCATGGCCGCGCACGCCGGGCGGGCGTTCGCGTCGCTGTCCGGCGGCGAGAAGCAGCGGGTCCTGCTGGCGCGCGCCCTCGTGCAGGCACCGTCGGTGCTGATCCTGGACGAGCCGACCAACCATCTGGATATCAGCACCCAGCTGAGCCTGCTGGAGTTGGTGCGCTCACTCGGGATCACCGTGCTCGCCGCGTTACATGACCTCAACCTCGCGACGGCCTTCTGTGACCGGCTCTATGTCCTGCACGACGGCGCGGTGATCTGTTCGGGCAAACCGGAGGACGTCCTGACCGCCGACCTCATCGGCCGCGTGTTCGGGGTGCGCGCCGACCGGAGCGTCCACCCGGTGACCGGCCGCCTCCAGCTCGCTTTCTCCAGTCTTCCCTTCCCCAGCCTGCCTTCTTCCAGCCTGCCCGGAACAGACGAGCCGGCCCCGGTGGTAGCTGGCGCGGAAATCCCGATAAAGCAATGACCCGATGAAGCAATGGAAGGAGACAGAACCCGATGAAGAAACTCGGCGCCGGCGTCGCGGTCGCTGCCCTGCTCGTTGTTACCGCCGGTCTCACCGGCTGCGGGTCCGGTTCGACCACCGGCGCGGGCAGTGCGAGCGCGGCCGATGCCCGGTCGGCCCCGGCCGGTACCCGCTATCCCGTTGAGGTGGCGAACTGCGGCCGGACCCTGCACTTCGACGAGGCCCCGGCGCGGGTCGTCTCCGGGTGGACCACCAGTACCGAGCTCCTCATCGAACTGGGCCTGACGGACCGGATTGTTGGCCAGTACAACACCAGCAGCGGCACACCGGCGGCGAAGTACGCCAGTGCGGAGGCGAAGCTACCCGCCCTCGGTACCGGCGCACCGACCCGGGAGGCGCTGCTCGCCGCCCGGCCCGACCTGATCTGGGCGGATGGCAGCTATCTGTTTGACGGCCGGCAGCTCCCCACGATCGCCGAGCTGGCCGCCCAGGGCACCCAGGTGATGATTCTCAGCGGGTTCTGCACCGACGACGCCACCAAGGCGACGGTCCGTGACGTCGATACCGACCTGACCGCGCTCGGCATGATCTTCGGCATTCCGGGCCGGGCCAGGCAGGTCCAGGCCGACATCAACGAACGGCTCCGCCAGGTCGCGACGAAGATCCAGGGCAGGGACCCCGTCCCGGTCGCGGTGGTCGCCACCTACCAGGGAACCGTCTACACCTACGACGGCGTCTACACCGACATCGCGCGGCTCGCCGGGGCGCGGAACATCTACGCGGGCACCCTGCCCAAGGGCAAATACTTCAGTGAGCTGTCGGTGGAGGACCTCATCAGCAAGAATCCCGGCACCCTCGTCTATCTGCTCAGCGGCAGCGAAACCGAGGCCGAGGCCCGCAAGTTCCTCACCTCCCGGCTCCCGACCGTGGCGGCAGTCCGCAACAACCGTGTGTTCTTCCTCCCGCAGTCGGACTCGGCCAACCTCGCCGGCGTGGAAGGCGTGACAAAGCTGGCCGCCGCGCTGCACGCCTGAGCCGCAGACCCAAAAATGTGGAATGTGGGACGACCTGAGATGAGTAACAACCTGAGATGAGTACGGTACCCGCCTTCCGGCTTTTCCTGGCGAGCCGGGCTGTCTCCTGGGCGGGTTCGGCGATGACGCTCGTCGCGCTCCCGGTGCTGCTTTTCCAGCGCACCGGGAGCGGCACGCTCGCGGGCGTGCTGGTCGGTCTCGAAGCGGTGCCCTACCTCGTGCTCGGACTGCCCGCTGGTGCCCTGGTCGACCGCTGGGATCACCGGCGCACGATGGTGGTCACCAGTTGCCTCAGCGGCCTGACGATGGCCAGCATCCCCGTGGCCAACTGGGCGGGTGTCCTCACCACACCCCATCTGCTGATCTCCGCGGTGCTTGTCGCATCGGTCTTCGTGTTCTTCGATGCGGCCAGCTTCGGCGCAGTCCCGGCGATCGTGGGACGGGACGCGGTGGCCGCGGCGACCGGGGCGATGGTGTCGGTGAGCACCGTTGTCAACCTGGTCGGGCCGGCCGTCGGCGGGGTGGCCGCGGCCACGGTGGGCGCAGCCAGTGTGCTCGCCCTCGATGCGCTCAGCTACCTGGTCGGTGCCATCCTGCTCTCCCGGGCGCGCTGGGCCGTGCCGGCCGCAGCCGACCGGAGCAGGGCCGACCGGAGCGGGCCGGCTGGCAGCCGGGTGAGCCGGACCCGTCGCGACATCGCCGAGGGCCTGGGTTACATCCGGGGGCATCGCCTCATCCGGACTCTGACCCTGCTCGGGGCCGGCAGCAGCCTGTCCGGGGGCGCGGTCACCGGCCTGGTCGTCGTCGTCGCGGTACGGCAGTTCGGCCTTCCCGACGACGACCCGCGGATCGGTCTCCTCTACGTCGCCGCCGCGCTCGGAACGCTGATCGTCAGCCAGCTGCTCAGCCGCGTGCACCGACACGTCCCCACCGGAACGATCACACTCGGTGCGCTCGGAGCCAGCACGCTCGCCCTGATCGGCTGGTCTCTGAACACGGCGTGGCTGCCAGGGATGGGCATCCTGCTGCTCTGGCAGGCCAGCACCTCCCTGGTCATCCTAAACGGCATCGTCGTCCGGCAAGCCGTCACCCCCCTACGCCTGCAGGCCCGGGTCAACACCACCGCGAGGATGATCGCCTGGGGCGGAACGCCGCTGGGTGCCGTGCTCGCCGGCATCCTCGCCGATGCCTGGGGCACCCGGGCCGCTCTGCTGACCGCCTCGGCCGGCGTCGGCCTGGCGCTGGTAGCGGGCCTGATGGCAGGCCTCGGCCACACCGGCAGGCTTCAGGACCTGATCAGGGCCGACGAGGCACCGGCCAACCCGCCGCAGGCCGGGCCCGGTGGGCCGGACGCCGCGGTCCGGGCGGTGACAGCCGCCGAATGAGCCCCCGAACGAGCCGCCCGGCGGATGTGTGGATATCAGCCCATCCCCACGTCGCTCGTGCTAGCGTTCCTTTTGAAAACGAAAACCGTTTTATTGCGAAGGAGGTGAAGCATGGCGGAGATCTCGTTCGAGGAGCTGGCCGAGGCGCCGGTCCTCGCTGCCCCGCAGGACCCGACCACGCACGCGCTCGTCCAGAGCCCGTTCGCGTGGGACGACGAGGAGTAGTGCCGCCGGTTCACTGAAGGCGCCGAGCGCACCTTGGTGAGCCAGTGCAAGCCGTGACCGTCGGTGCCGTCAGTTTCTCGGACGTCCTCGACGGTCACGGTCTCTACCGGGTTCATCCCGGCCCGCGCGCGACCCGTGCCGGCCATGACCCCTGCCGGCCGCAACCAGCCCATCACGACCAGCCCATCACGACCAGCCCATCACGACCAGCCCATCACGACCAGCCCATCACGACCGCGACACACCCGATGAGGAAAGCCGACGTGTTCTCTCCTGGCCACCATCTCTACCGGGCCGCCGACGGGAGTTGGCGTTACAGCGCCCCCGGGGACGTCTTCGTCCGAATTGGCGGCGAGGACCGCCTGCTCGCCCTCGTGCGGAACGTCGCGGCCGGGGCCACCCAGCTGCCCCTGCCCGATGCGGACCGACCCGCCGTCGAGCGCATGACCGCCGCGCTCACCGATCGCGGCGTGTTCGTCGGCCCGGGGCGTGCGGGGACCGTTCCGGCTGGCTGGAAGGTGCACCTCGACGGCGACAGTCCGGTCGTCGGGAAGCTCACCGAACTCCTGGGCGACATCATCGATGACGTCGAGTGCACCGTGGGCCCGGCGGACGAGGCCGCGGTAGCCGGCTCGGACGCCGTCGTCAGCTGCGCCCGGTGGCTGCCGGACTCGCACTGGTGCCGGCTCGATCAGTGGTGCGCGGCGCACCACACGCCATGGCACGGCTGCTACGCCGAGGGCGACACGTTCGTCGTGGGACCCCTGTCGATGCCGGGCCGTACGGCGTGCTACCGGGACACCAGAGGACGTCGGCTCGCCGCGGCCGCTCTCCCCGACGAGCTGATCGCCCACTGGGCTTACCTCGATTCCGACGCGGTCAAGCCGCCGGCACCGTTCACCCCGGCAGCCACCGCGGTGCTGGCGGGGCTGCTCGCCGCCGACCTGCGGGCGCTGGCGGCGGGNAGCACCNTGCCCNGCGAGGGGNACCAGCTCGTCGTCGATCCGACCACGGCGTCGATCAGCCGGCATCCGGTGCTTCCTCTTCCCAACCTCGCGGTCAACCCGGTCTAGGCGCCGGGGCATGCACGCCATCGACGCGAACCAGGCCGTACCGGCGGCGGACGGCGTCCTGCTGGCGACCGACGTCTACCGTCCCGACCGGCTACCCGCCCCGGCGGTGGTCACTCGCACCCCGTACGGTCGCGGTTCGCTGCTGGCAAACGGCGTCGGGTGGGCGCGGAACGGACTGGCCTACGTTGCCCAGGACGTGCGGGGGCGCTATGGGTCGGGCGGAACCTGGACCCCGTATCAAGGGGAGCGCGCCGATGGCCGGGCGTTGGTCGAATGGGTCCACCGCCAGCCCTGGTGCGNTGGGAACGTGATCCTCGCCGGAGCCTCCTACGGCTCGTTCACCGCGTGGGCAGCCGCCGTCACCGTTCCCGAGCTCGTGCGCGCAGTGATCAGCGAGGTACCCGCCGCGGGTCTGCGGCCCGCCAACGTGGACCCGTCGGGGATCCTGCGGCTGGCCGAGTACGCCGGCTGGTGGGCCGAGCACGCCGAGAGCCGCACCAGCAGGAACGGGCTGTCCGCGCAGATGCTGGGCTGTGAGCCGGACCTGCTGCGGCACCTGCCGGTAGCTGACCTCGGCCGGCACCTCTGGGCACGGGTGCCACGCTGGTGGAGCGCCATAGCCCCGGCTCTGTCAGCCCCGGCTCTGTCAGCCCCGGCTCCGTTGACGACCGGCGACAGCCCGGCACCGCATGACCGTACTGGCGACGACCTCGGGGAGGGCATCAGCACGCAGGAACTGGCCCGCTGCTCGCTGCCGTCCCTGCACATCGGCGGCTGGTACGATCTCTTCCTGCCACAGACGCTGTGGCAGTGGGAAACCGCGGGCCGCGACCGCGCTCCGAACAGGCCCGCCCGGGGCCTGGTGATCGGGCCGTGGGGGCACGAGCTGTCGACCCCCGCTTCCAGCTCGGCGGGNGGGNGGGNGCACGGGCCCGCCTCGCAACTGCCGCTGGGACGCCTCCAGGTCGCGTGGATCTTTGACGTGCTGGCCGGCCGGGATGCGTCGATCACCAAGGTGTTCCTCGTCGAGGGCGGACGCTGGCTGGATCGGTGGCCGGCGTCCACCGCCACCCTGGGCCTGCAGGCCAGCGCTGACGGGTCACTCCTGCCGAACCCGCCCGAGCGGCCCGCCGAGCACCGGTTCACCTACGACCCGCTCGACCCCTTCCCCAGCCTCCCGCGGGACTGCGACCGTGCCCCCCTGGACGCCCGCGCCGACGCCGTGGCATNCCGGNCCCCGCCACTGACGACGCCGACTGCCATCGTCGGCGCACCCACCGTCACGATGGCCGCAGACACCACGGGCCCCGGCACCGACTGGATAGTCCGGCTGGTGGAGCGGCTCGGTGACGGCCGGGCCTTGGAGGTCACCAGCGGCGCCGCTGCCGTCGGGCCCGGCGCGGCCACGGTGTCGATCCCGCTCGGCGCCACGGCCCTGCTGCTCCACCCCGGCAGCCGGCTGGAGCTGCAGGTCACCAGCAGCGACTTCCCGCGGCTGGCCCGCACCCCCAACACCGGCCAGGACCGGTACACCACCAGCGCCACCCGGACCGCCACCCAGACCATCCACACCGGTCCAACCCGCGGCTGCCGGGTCGACCTGCCCGTGCTGGAGCACCTGTGAGATCAACCACCCCCGCGCCGGCCGAACGGCGTCTCGTCGACCGCCGACTCGGCGTCCTCACCCAGATCGTTCCCTACCAGCCGAGCCCCGCCATGCCGCGTTGCTGGGTCGGCTGGAGCGCCCGTGCCGCCGACACCCGTGCGTTCGCCACCTGGTCGGCCGAGCGGTTTGGCTTCGGTGCCGCCCTGGGCGATCACGACCGGGCGCGCCGTGCCGCGGTCGGGGAGGCCGTGGAACGGTACTGCGGCAACGCCGTTCCCGACGCCCTGGAGATCGCCTGCTACGACGATCTCGCCAGGGCCGGGCGGCCGGCTCTCGACCCGGCGACCCTGGCGCTCTATTCCGACCGGCAGTACCGCGCCCGCGGGTTCCCCTTCCGGCCCTTCACCCGCCAGACACCGGTGGCCTGGGTGCCCGGCCGCGACCTGTACGCCGGGGGTCCGGTGCTGGTGCCCGCGTCGATGGCCTACCTGAACTACTTCCGCGGCGCGCACGCCGACGAGGTGGCCACCCACGCCATGCTGTACGCCGGCATCGCCACTGGCGAGAACCGTGAGCACGCCGAGCGTTTTGCGTTGGAAGAGCTCTTCGAACGCGACGCGAACACCATCTGGTGGGCCAGCGGCGCCGCCGGCTGGGCCGTCGCCGATGCGGCTGAGCTCCTCGACCGGTACGACATCGCCCACGGAGAGGGCACCGGTCGCACCATCCGGTTGTTCCAGGTGCCAAGCCAGTTCCCGGTTCCGGTGCTCGCCGCCTTCCTTGAAGAACCGGGACGGGGGTTGATCGCGTACGGCACGGCATGCCGGGCGGATCCGCGGGAAGCGGCGACGAAGGCGCTCGTCGAAGCCTTCGCCATGCTGGAACTGACCGCCGAGCTCGCGGACGGTGACAGCGCGCACTGGCGAGCCGTCGCCCGCGGCGAGATACCCCCGCACACGTACCTGCCCTACCGCGCCGACCGGCGGTACGCGGATGACATCCGGCCGGATTTCCGCGACCTCGTCGACCTGCCCGCGGTCGCCCAGCTCTATCTGGATCCACGAATGCAGGGCCGGCCCCTCGACCGGCTCCGCGACGACACCCGCACCACCCGGCTCGCCGACATCCCCCGGGCCGACGGGGACGCCAACGGGGGCACAGCCCATCGACGCTACCTCGACATGCTCGCGACGCAGGGCCTGTCCGCCGTGTCAGTGGACGTCACCACTCCGGACGTGCGGGCGGCCGGCCTCACCGTCGTGCGGGTCATCGTCCCCGGGCTCTACGGCAACCCGCCCGCGGCCTTCCCGTTCCTCGGCGGCGAGCGGCTCTACGACGTACCCGCCCAGCTGGGCCTGGCTGCCGGAAAGATCACCGAAGACGCCCTTTATCCGTACCCGATCCCGCACGTCTGAGGAGCACCCATGGACCTCGCCGCGATCCTCGCCCCCCGAACCGGGATCATCCGCCGGATCGAACGCAACGCCATTCCCGCCACCCTGCCGCCCGAATTCACCATGTACACCGCCGTTCTCTCCGACACCACCAGGTTCTCCGCCTGGGCCAGTGACTTCGCCGGAGCCGGCTACGCCCTGCTCGACGCCGACGCCGCCCTCGGGCCCGCCGTCGGCGAGGCCGTCGAACGCTACTGCGGGAACCTCGTCCCCGCCGGACTGCGCCGCGCCACCCACAAAGAGCTCACGGCGGACCGCGCCACCGTGCTTGACCCGCGCTCGGTGGTGCTGTACTCACCCGCCCAGTACGCCGGGCCCTACTTCCCGTTCACCGAGTACCGCGAGGATCTCGAGCTGGAATGGACGTCCGGCACCGACCTGCTTGCTGGCACCCCCGTCTGGGTACCCGCGCAGCTCGTCTGGGTGTCCTACGCCCACCAGGCCCAGGCCCGCGGCTTCCCCTACCTCAGCCCGGTCCTCAGCGCCGGCCTGGCCGCCGGTATGGACCAGCGCTCGGCGCAATGGTCGGCGATCTGCCAGATGATCGAACGTGACACGCTGACCATGGCGTGGCACGGCCGCCGGCCGCTGCGGGCCATCACCCCGCCCCCCTGGATCGCGCAGCTTGCCACGGGCGCGTACGGAAGCATGACGACCCGGTTCGTCGAATTCCCGAACGAGTTCGGCCTCGTCGTCGTCGGCGCACTGGTGCACGACACGGCGACCGGCTACCTGACCATGGGAGCAGCGTGCCGGACCACCACCACGCCGGCGCTGCGCAAGGCCCTTGCCGAAGCCTTCCAGCTGCAGATGTTCGTCGCCGACCTCGACGACTCCGACGGCCCCTACATGCGCGCCGCACGCAACCCGCACAGCCCCCTCAAGCCGTGGCGAGCTGACCGACGGTACCTCGACGACTGCCGAGACGACCTGGCGGACGTCGTCGAGTACTGCACCCACCTCCAGCTCTTCCTCGACTCTCGCCTGCAGGACCGGCTGGAGGCCGAACTCGCCGAGGCCCTCACCGGCACGATCGGCTGGGAGACCCTCGACCGGGACGCCCGGCACGCCGGAGTCGACGACCCGACGGTGCTCGCGCGCACGCTCGCCGACGCCGGCCACCCGGTGACATCGGTCGACGTCACCACCGAAGACGTGCGCCCCACCGGCATGCGGGTCGTGCACACCTTGGCCCCCGGCCTGTACTCGAACACCTCTGTCGGCCTTCCGTTCCTCGGCGGCGCCCGGCTGGCCAGGCAACTCGCCGCGGCGGGCACCACCCGGCGCGACCTCCCGCTGCCGCATTAGCGCATTAGCGACGTAACCGAAGGGACGAGTGTGGCCGAGGACGTCACCGCGCTGGAGCGTATCCGGCGGGTCCAACAGGTCCTCAATGGTCCGCCGACCCGGCAGGTGATGCTCGACGGACTGCGTGCCGCCACCTGCCGGATTCCGCTGCCGGCACCGCGCGCGGACCTGCCGGTCGAGTTCGGCCAGGTGCTCGCGGCACGCAGGTCCTGGTACCGGTTCGATGCCGAGGCGCCGACCGCCGAGAATGTCTCCTCGCTCCTACGCTGGGCGGTGGGTCCGCAGCGGGATGTCCGACTGCCCGACGGCAGTCAGCACCGGATGTGGATGGCGCCGTCGGCAGGTGGCCTGCATTCACTGTCCATCTATCTCGTCATTGCGCGCGGTGCGCAGCTGCCCGGCGGCGTGTTCCGGTACGACGCCGAGGACCACTGCCTGCAGACGTTGCGGTCCGGCGAGCCGACGGCGGCGTTGCGTTCGGTGCTGGTCCAACCCGAGTTCGCCGAACGGGCGCCCATGGCGGTCGTCGTAGTCGCCCGGCTCGACACGNCTCTCGTGAAGTACCCGGCACGCCATTACCGCACCCTGCACCTCGACGCGGGAATCGCCGTGCAGAACATCTACCTGGTCGCGGCCGCACTCGGGCTGGCCGGATGCGCCGTGACGGCCTTCGACGACCAGGCCCTCGCCGAGTTGCTGCGTCTGCCCGACACGATGTTCCCGACCGTCGTGTTCCCCGTCGGCCGCCAGCCGGTCCGACCGCCAACCAGGCATGCGAGCTGACTACATTTCACTATCGCCGGCCGCGCCGGCCGCGCCGGCCGCCGCGGTCGGACGCGGTCGGACGTGGGCGGACGAGGTGCCCAGGCCCGTGGGGCCGCCGAAGGGCCGTACTCCCGCCGCTGGGTGGTACCGCAGTTCGGACTCCTCGTACCGATGCGTGCCCTCATGCCAGCGGAGGATCCCGGCCAGCCAGTTCTGGAGTTCCCGCGCGTAGCCCAGCAGCGCCTGCCGCGCCGACGCGTCCAGGGCGAAGCTGTCGAACAGCGCCGGAAGCTCGTGCGCCACGATGTGCTCGAACTGGCGTATCCGGGAGGTCATCAGATCGTTGACCACCGCGAGGGCACGCTCCCGGTCGCAGTCGAGGAAGTTCTCGACGACGAGGACACAGTTGTGGATCTCACCCTCGAACTGGATCTCCTTCTGATAGGAGAAGACGTCGTTGAGGAGACAGGCGTAGTCCGCGGCCGCGTTCTCCAAGGCCTGGATCGGCCGGGTGCGGTAGATCTCGGGTGGCACGGTCTGTTCCTGGGCCAGCCGGGCCAGCCGGGCCAGGCTCATCGTCAGATCCGAACCGAAGGTCGCCCGGCGCATCTCAATGTAGTCGATCGGGTCGGGAATGCGATTCTGGGCCTGGTTCGCCAGCTCCCACAGCCAGCTGTCGATCATAACCTCGACGGTGCCGCGGAACGTCTCGCGCGCGCCTGGCGCCATGGTCTCGGTGGTGCGCGTCCACAGGTCGGCCAGACCGCGTTCCAACGCGTTGGCCGGCACCGCGGTGACGGGGGAGTCCAGCGGCATGAACTCCGACAGCCGGGCGTTGCACACCTTGGCCCCGAGGATGTCCCGGGTGCGGCCGAAGATTACCGGGTAGTAGTCGTCGGNGTAGGTCCCCCAGGTGAGCCAGTCCGTCGTCAGATTCAGTTCCGGCAGGGTCGCGTCCGGATGGATTCCGGCCGAGCACAGCGCGAAGTCGAACGCCCGCAGTTTGTGTTCGTCCCAGATGCCCGGAATCGGGTCCAGCATCCCTACCGCCCGGGCCCAGATGATGTTTTCCCGGCGGGAGGCGTCCAGATGTGGGCTCTGCCCGGTCGAGAAGGGCATGCAGAAGTCGGGATGGCGCAGCGGCCCGACGATCTGGTGCGGGATGTGCGTGAAGGAGCGGGTCCGGCGCGGTGTGGTGGTGACGAGGGACGGCACAATCCGGGCCGCCGAGGTACCGAGACCGGTGAGTCCGAGGAGTCCGCCGAGCTCGCCGCTCTCAGGCGCCACGGCCCGGTTCATGTACCGGCTCGAGCGCAGGTGCCATTCGTGGCCCCCTGACTGCCAGTCCTGCAGACCCTTCACGTACGCCAGGACCTCCAGCCGGCTCCCCGGGTCGACACCGTGCTCCTCGAGGACCGCCGGCAGTTCGGTGACCGCGGTGTGCTCGAACTGGTGCAGCCGCGAGGTGAGCAGGTCGTTGACCGTGTCGGCGGCCTCCTGGGTTCCACAGCCGAGGAAACGTTCGATGACGAGCACGCCGTTGCTGAGCTCGCCCTCCTCTTCGACCTCGCGCTGGTAGGAGAACAGGTCGTTGCGCAGGTGCACGGCGTCGGCGAAGGTGTCCCGCAGTACCTGCAGCGGCCGGGTCGCCGCGACCTGGGCCGGCACCTCGGCGTCGGCGGCGTGCTCGACGAGGTTCGCCGACCAGGGCGCGCCGCCGACCTTGCGCCGCATCTCGACGTATTCGATCGGGTTGGCGAGCCTGCCGGCGTTGATGTTGGCTAGTTCCCACAGGGACTCGTCCAGCAGGTTCTTGGTGCTGACCGCGAACCGCCGCCGCCAGTCGGCGGAACGCTCCGGGACGGTCCGGGTCCACAGGTCGGCGAGTCCGCGTTCCA
The DNA here is from genome assembly GCF_000732115.1 of Frankia sp. CeD. Taxonomy (NCBI): domain Bacteria; kingdom Bacillati; phylum Actinomycetota; class Actinomycetes; order Frankiales; family Frankiaceae; genus Frankia; species Frankia sp. CeD. Next base: position 4,689 of record NZ_JPGU01000030.1, on the reverse strand, counting down.
CCGGGTTGGTCGGCGTCTCGGTGATCTCACCGTCGACGGGCATGAAGGCGGGCAGGCGGTCGAGGTAGGCCCGGGCGCCGGCCATGTCGTGGGACCGCTTGTACAGCTCCAGGAAGTGGTCGTCGAAGTAGAAAACCCAGACATACCAGTCGGTGACCAGATCGAGTTTTCGGCTGACGGAGTCCGGNTGGGTGTATGCACAGAGCAGGGCGTAGTCGTGTGCGTCGAAGTCGGCCTCGGTCCAGATCGCGGTTCCGTGCTGCGGAGAGTCGATCATCTCCATCTCGTCGGCCCAAGCCCTGCTGTGCACGCGGGCCTGTTCCAGGTTCGGATTGAGCCGTGCCGGATAGGGCACGTAGAACTCCGGTAGCGTGAAAGGCTGCATGACCCGCTGGTGAACCCTTCTCGGTCACGGGCTGGACGGCCGGCCCCGAAAGTCGGCCGGATACGGATCCTTATCCGTATCCGGCACCGGTGCACCTTCCCCGGGGAACCGGCCCCGGGGAAGGTGCACCGGGTCTGCCGAGGTGGCAGCGGAGAAGTGAACGTTCGGGGCGGCCGGGAGAGATCGGGCCGGGATGCCGCGGAGCCCCGCGGAACCCTTCCGGAACCCAGCGTGATCTCATGTGATCTCATGTGATCTCGCGTAATTCCGCGTAATTCCGCGGGTTCCGGGTGGTCCCAGCGGCTCGCGCGGCCGGGTGTCACCGACCGATCTCGACGTTCTCCAGGATACCGAGCGCGTCGGGGACGAGCACCGCCGCGGAGTAGTACGTGGTCACCAGGTACGAGATGATGGCCTTGTCGCTGATACCCGCGAATCTCACGGACAGGCCGGGCTCGTATTCGTCCGGCAGGCCGGCGTGGTGCAGGCCGATCACCCCCTGGTTCTCCTCACCGGTGCGCAGCGCGAGGATGGACGTGGTACCGGTCCCGCTGATCGGAATCTTGTTCAACGGGAGCAGGGGAACGCCACGCCAGGCCGGCACNTGCTGGTCGTGGAGGAGGACGGTGGCCGGGTAGATGCCACGGGCGGTGCATTCCCGGCCGAACGCGGCGATGGTCCGCGGGTGGGCGAGCAGGAAATGTGTGCTGCGTCGGCGGCTCAGCAGGTCGTCGAGATCATCCGGGGTAGGCGGACCGCTCCGGGTGTGAATACGCTGACGGAGGTCGGCGTTGTGCAGCAGCCCGAAGTCGGGGTTGTTCACCAGTTCGTGCTCCTGGCGTTCGCGCAGGGCCTCGACGGTGAGCCGGATCTGGTGCTCCAGCTGGTTGTGCGGTTCGTTGTAGAGGTCCGCCACCCGGCTGTGGATGCGTAGCACGGTCTGGGCGACGCTGAGCTCGTACTCGCGGGGGGCCAGTTCGTAGTCGACGAACGTCCCCGGCAGGTCCGGTTCCCCGGTGTGCCCGGCGGCGATCGCGATCTCCGCTTCGCCCAGGCGGTTGCTCGGGGGCTGGAGCCGGGTCCGGTACTCGTCGAGGTGACGCCGCAGCTCGTCGGAGGAGTCGGCGAGTTCGGAGAACTGCTGGCGCGACAGGACGAGGGCCGTCGTACCGGTGAGTGCGCGGGCCGTGAACTCCCAGGTCAGGTCCTCCTCGACCAGCGCCTCGTCACCGAAGTACTCGCCGTCGGCGAGTACGCCGAGTTCCCGCTCGTCGCCGTACTCTCCGAGGCCGAACCTGCCGACCTTACCGTGCGCGATCAGGAACACCTGGTCGGCGGCCTGACCGCTCTCCACCAGCACGTCTCCGGCAGCGAATTCCCGTTGGGCGAAGCGGTCCGCGAGCGCATCGAGCACCTCGCCGTCGAAGCCCCGCAGGGCGGGCAGCTCGCCGAGTTCGCGCGGAACGACCCGGACCTCGGATCCGGTGGTGGTGAACGTGAGGAGTCCGTCCCCGAGTACGTAGGTCAGACGGCGGTTGACCCGGTACACGCCGCCGGACGCCTGGACCCATGGCAGTATCCGCAGCAGCCACCGGGAGGTGATCTCCTGCATCTGCGGAACGGACTTGGTGGTCGTCGCGAGATTGCGCGCGGCCGCCGTGCTCAGACTCAGCCGGGGCTCTTCGCCGCCGGCATCCGTACCGGCCTGCACGGGTTCGGTCATGACAGACTCCACCTATCTCTGGTTTTCGCAGGGGCAGTTTTCCCACTGGGAGTGGGGGTTTACACTGGGGGTATGGGGGTTTTCCCGGAGTGCGGTTTCTATTGACCCGACGCACATGTAGAAGGCGCGGCCTGTGCACGGTCATAGGAATGTGCGGGCGTGACGGATCCCGGCGGCTGGCCGCCGACCGCAGGTACATCGAACCGACACGAAATGCGGGACGTCGAAGTTCCGATGCTGCGCTGGGTGAGTCCCGCCTTCCCTGAGTAGCGATGACATCTATGGGCGCTCCGTTGGTGTAACCCCCCCCCATGGCGTCGAGTCAACAGGAGACCTGCGCTTGTCTCGAACGGAACGCGCGTCGTCTCGCCGCGCATGGGAAGCCTCCCGCATCGATCCCACGGGCGGCAAGCACTTTGCGGAACCAATCAGATCTGGTCCGGGCAGACCGGCCTGCTCTAGTCCTCGGCCCGGCCCGGCGACCACGCACCGTAAAGGGCGGCCAGGCGTTTTCTCGATCGTTTTCCCGGTGTCCCGGACGAACTGTCGGTACGCGGCGGACAGGAGTACCGTCCTCCTTTTCCGCTGGTTGATCCAGTCCGCCGGTGGATCAAGCGCCGATCGGCGCCCGTGTCCCGACCGTGGTGATATCGGGTCGAAATCTGGTCCGGCTGGCGGTCGGAGCGTTCGCGGAGTCCGCGCGCAAANTTCCTTCGGTGATATTCGTTCGCGCCGCGGAACATAGCCAATTTCCGGGGAACCCGGGTGGGAGCGCCGTCGTCTCCCTCGAGTGCGGCGTGCGGGTATTTCTTCACCCCCTGCGGTGGGCCGGAAACGTCACGGCGACGGGGACGGAGACGGCGCGTGGCGTCCCACCCGGTCCAGACCTGCCGCGCCGGCCCGTCCGCGGCAGATCCGGACCGGTTGCGGACTTCTCACGACACGCCGTAGACGCTGACCGCTTCTCCTGGTCAGGGCCTCGGCCCGAGTGCCCGTCCCGGGCCCGCAACCGCGGCCTGGTCCGATCATCCGCCGGATGCGGCGGCCCAGCGGCCCAGCGGCCCAGCGGCCCCGGCGGGGCCAAAGGCCTGGAGATTGCGGGACCTGTGGCCATTGCGGGACCTGTGGCTATGGCCGAAAAGGGGTATCCGTCCGCCCGGCACGGCTGGTCGGATGATCGACCCGAGGCGCATCGTATCGAGCCGGTCCTGCCGACCGAGGGAGCCATTGCCTCCCGGCAACGGCGCCGGCCGAATCCCGCGATGCGAGGGGCATGCCTCGGCCGGTCGCCTTCGGTTCAAGCTTCGACTCAAGCCTGGACGCCAGGAATTATCACTATACGTGTCTTTGGGAGGGTATCGGCGTTATTCCGTCGTACGCGCCGGTCGGCGTGACCGGTGCGGCGTGACCGGACGGCGCAGGTGCTCCCAGGCATCAACTCACCGTCATCGCGCCGACGGGTTACTAGGAATTATGAGCTACTCATGGGGCCGTTTAGGTGGCTACTTCGTACTGGCCCTGATTGGGGACGTCGGTAGGCGGCGAGCTGCCCCGGCCGGATCGGGGCACTCTCGGTACCCCGATCCGGCCGGGGCAGGTTGACGAGCCCAACGTGCCGGTTGGGCCCCGCCGGTCGGGCGTCCTCGATGCCGCGCGATTTCGAGTGCCGTCTCGGGGCACGCCGACATCGAGGTCTCGATGGGCGGACCGTGATGAGGAGGACATCATGCCGATCAATGACGCTGGGTTCGACGGCGGCCGAGCGGCGCAGTTCTCCCACGACGACGTCGTGGGAGTCCTGCTCGAACAGCACGCCCGCATCCGCGAGCTGTTCGCGGACGTGAAGTCGGCGGCGGGCGAGCACAAGCGCCGGGCGTTCGACGAGCTGCGGGCGTTGCTCGCCGCGCACGAGACCGCCGAGGAGATGGTCGTGCGGCCGGTTACGAAGAAGATCGACAGCCGGGTGGCCGAGGCGCGCAACCACGAGGAGGACGAGGCCACCCGCGTGCTGCTGGCGCTGGAGAAGATGGATGTCGGTAGCGCCGAGTTCGATGCGAAGCTGGCGGACTTCGAACGGGCCGTTGTCGACCATGCCGAGCATGAGGAAAACGAGGAGTTCCCCCGGGTGCACGCGGCCCGCGACGCCAGGCAGCTGGAAAGCATGGGCCGTCGGCTTCGGACGGCGGAGAAGTTCGCTCCCACCCATCCGCACCCGTCAGCCGCCGGTTCGACCGCCAAGCAGTGGACGGTAGGTCCGATCGCCTCGGTCATCGACCATGTCCGGGATGCCGTGACGCGGCGGGGNGCCGTGGACTGACGCCGTGCTCCTGCCACCCGCGTCGCGGTGTCGTCGTCGCCACGGACCCCCGGGTCGGGGCCGGCGGCGGACGGTCGCGCGGCGTCCGGGACCATCCGCGGTTCGGTGGCCCCGGGCGTCAGCGCCGGCACGGCAACCCCTCCGGAACAGGATGCCCTCCGGAACAGGACGGAGGGTCGGCTCGCCGGATGGCCGGCTCAGGCGTGGGTTCCGCCGGAGACGAGGGAGAGCGCGGCGGTCAGCGGATGGGCCGCCGCGCTGAAC
>NZ_JPGU01000029.1:54170-59626 GCF_000732115.1 Frankia sp. CeD | reverse complement strand
GCCAGCGTTCGTCCTGAGCCAGGATCAAACTCTCCATCAATGCATTGAGAGCGCCGATGCAAAAACATCGACAGACCCCGACATCGACAGCAGACCCTCACAGGCCCACCACCGTGTCCAAAGGAATCCCTCACAACCCAACCAGACAGCCACCCCACCACGTGGGACACCACCCAGCCAGGCCATGAACGGGGTAAAACAATTGGCACTGACAATCGGCACGCTGTTGAGTTCTCAAGGAGCAGGCGCTACTGAGTAGACGTCGCAAGACGTCGCCCTCAGGCGGCTTGCTGGCTTCTTACAAAATTCTGGAGGATGCTCGTCAGTTACTCCCCAGACGGGGGCTGCCGTACATCTGCCACACGCGCCCCTCGGGGGGGCAGTCACCGACCGCATCCGTGGTACTCGGCGGATCCGGTGTCTCGCTGACAGAGAGAACATTACGGGTGGATGACGGGGGACGTCAAATCAATCCCTTACCAAGATATGTGATGTACGTCACACCTTCTCAAGACCAGTTCGTTGTGATCTTCTGATATGGGACGCTTGATGGTCTGGGCCGGAAGACTGACACCCGGAACACGGGCCAGAGCATCACCGGGTCGACTCACCGGGTCGACTCACCGGGTCGACTCACCGGGTCGACTCACCTGGGTCGACGCGGCGGCCGCGGGCCGCTGACCGTCGCCTCGCCAGCGAGCCAGAATCGCCAGGGCCATTCGGTCGCCACCCGAATCCCCGCCCGGGGGCCGCGGCGGACCCGGCCGCCGGAGATACCGGGCGGGCCGGGAGGACGGATCCCCCGGCCCCCGGCCAGTGCCACCGTGACCGGCCCCGGGCCGGTGATCGTGGTTCCGCTCAATGCGCCGGTCACGGCGAGCGCCCGTCCCAACCGGCCGGGGCCACGCGCCAGGTCCGCCTCGACCAGGCGCGGGAAACGGCCCGCCACGAGGTCACGACCCGCCACGACCTCTCCGGAGCGCAGGAGCACGGCCGACGCCGAACCGACCGGTCCGCACACTACGTTCAGACACCAGTGGACGCCGTAACTGAGGTAGACGTAGGCCCGTCCCGGCGGTCCGAACATGACGGCCGCGCGCGGCGTCGGGCCGCGGTAGGCGTGCGAGGCGGGATCGTCCAGCCCCCCGTACGCCTCGACCTCGGTGATCCGAACGGCGACCGGCCCGTGCCAGACCGTCGCACCAAGAAGAGCCGGTGCGACGGCCAGAACGGGCCGGTCATAGAAGTCCACCCCGTCCGGCGCGGCACCGTCCGTCGGTGCCATGCCGGGCGAGGATTCGGGTAGTGCCGTCAGCCCACNGCCCNGGCCNNGTCCNGGTCCAGCACCGGACGCAACGCGGCGATCTGCTCGCGGACCCGGTCGGGAGCGGTCCCGCCGGGGGCCGAGCGGGCCTCCAGCGCTCCCCGCACCGACAGCACCTCGCGCACGTCCGGGGTGAGCAGGGGGTTGATCATACCGAGATCGTCGTCCGACACCTCGTCGAGATCGACGTCGTGGGCCACGCACCACGACACGAACTGGCCGACCGCCTCGTGCGCCTGACGAAACGGCACCCCTCGGCGCACCAGGTACTCGGCGACATCCGTGGCCAGCGCGAAGCCGTCGGGCGCCGCGGCGACGAGCCGCTCGCGACGGACCCGCATGGTCGCAACCGTGCCGGTCAGCGCGGGCAACACCAGCAGCAGGGTGTCGACCGCGTCGAAGACCGGCTCCTTGTCCTCCTGCAGATCGCGGTCGTAGGCGAGCGGCAGTCCCTTGAGGGTGGCCAGGAAACCGGTCAGATCCCCGATGAGCCGGCCGGACTTCCCCCGGGCCAGCTCCGCGACGTCCGGNTTCTTCTTCTGCGGCATGATCGAGCTACCGGTCGCGAAGGCGTCGTCCAGTTCGACCCAGCCGAACTCCCTCGTCGTCCAGAGCACGATCTCCTCGCCGAGCCGCGACAGGTGCACCCCGATCAGGGCCGCCACGAACAGGAACTCGGCGGCGAAGTCCCGGTCGGAGACCGCGTCGAGGGAGTTGGCGAACGCCCGGTCGAACCCCAGCTCCGCGGCCACCCCCTGCGGGTCGAGCGGCAGCGAGGAACCGGCCAGTGCCCCGGCCCCCAGGGCGCTCACCGACGCCCGGACGTCCCAGTCGCGCAACCGGTCGATGTCCCGGACGAACGCCTGCACGTGTGCCAGCAGCTGATGACCGAAGGAGATCGGCTGGGCGTGCTGCAGGTGGGTCATCCCGGGGGCCGGGGTGTCGACGTGCTGCTCGGCAAGCACGACCAGCGCGTGGGACAACTCGGTCAGCCGCGCGGCCACCTCGCGGGCCGAGTCCCGCAGGTAGAGCCGCAGGTCGGTGGCGACCTGGTCGTTGCGGCTCCGGCCGGCCCGCAGCTTTCCGCCCAGCGTTCCGAGCCGTTCGAGCAGACCACGTTCGAGGGCGGTGTGGACGTCCTCGTCCTCGACGGTCGGGCGGAACCGGCCCTGGGCGACCGCGTCGGAGAGCTCGTCCAGGGCGGCGAGCATCGCCGCGAGCTCGTCGGCGTCGAGCAACCCGGCCCGGTGCAGGACCCGGGCGTGCGACTTCGACGCGAGCAGATCGTAGGGCGCCAGCCGCCAGTCGAACTGGACGCTTATCGACAGCCGGGCGAGCGCCTCCGCCGGGCCGCCGGCGAAGCGCCCGCCCCACAGCCGCATCGGCGCCCCGTCACCGGGCGCCCCGTCACCGGGCCCTCTGCGCGTCGTGTCGTTCCCGCCGGGCGGGTGCGTCGCGGTCACGGGTTCAGCCGCTGCTCGCGCGCCGCCCAGACCTTCGTCGGCAGACCCCAGAGCTCGATGAACCCGCGGGCGTCGCGCTGGTCGAACTGGTCGCCGGCGTCGTAGGTGGCCAGTGCGTGGTCGTACAGACTGGCCGGGCTGCGCCGGCCGACGACCTGGGCGACGCCACCCACGAGCCGGATCCGCACCTCCCCGGACACTCCGGCGCTGGCGGAGTCGACGAAGGCGTCCAACGCGCTCTTCAGCGGCGAGTACCACAGACCGTCGTAGACGATCTCACCCCACCGCTGGTCGATGCCCCGCTTGAACCGGGCGACGTCCCGCTCAAGCGTGAGGTCCTCGAGGTCCCGGTGGGCCGTTAGCAGCGTGATCGCCGCCGGGCACTCGTAGATCTCCCGGCTCTTGATGCCGACGAGCCGGTCCTCGATCAGGTCGATCCGGCCCACGCCGTGGGCGCCCGCCCGGACGTTGAGCTCGGCGACGAGATCGGCGAGCGGGAGGGAGCGCCCGTCCAACCCCACCGGGACACCGTCGATGAACGAGATGGTCACCTCGTCGGGGATCCGCGCGACGGTGGGGTCCGCGGAGTAGACGAAGACATCCTCCGGCGGCTGGGCCCACGGGTCCTCGAGGACGCCGCACTCGGCGGTGCGGCCCCACAGGTTCTGGTCGATGGAATACGGCGATTTCTTCGACACGTCGATCGGCAGGCCGCGTTCCTCCGCGAAGGCGATCGCCTTGTCCCGGGTCATCCCCGAGTCGCGCACCGGGGCGAGCACGCTCAGCCCGGGGGCGAGCGCCGCCACCCCGACCTCGAAGCGCACCTGGTCGTTGCCCTTGCCGGTGCAGCCGTGCGCGATGGCGTCCGCCCCGTGCTCGCGGGCCGCGGCGACCAGATGCCTGACGATGACGGGTCGCGACAGGGACGAGATCAACGGATACCGGTCCATGTAGAGCGCATTGCTCTTAATCGCCGGAGCGACGAAGGACTCGGCGAACTCCTCACGGGCGTCGACGACGATCGACTCGACCGCGCCACAGGTGAGGGCGCGCTGCCGGATGGCCTCGAGGTCCTCGCCGCCCTGGCCGACGTCAACCGCCAGCGCGACGACGTCGGCGCCGGTCTCGGCGCCGATCCAACCGATGGCCACGGACGTGTCGAGGCCGCCCGAGTAGGCAAGCACGACGCGTTCGGTCACAGTACTTATCTCCTTATGTCGTTTTATATCAGAATCATGTTGAATTATTGAAAATCACGCCAGGCTGGTTAAAGAAAAACCGATGAGTGCTATTTTTAGCAAAAATTAGCGCTATGTTCATCAAGGATGCCGGGAAGGCCGGTTCACGGCGTCGCCGGCGCACCGCTACGCATCCTGGTCTGGCACGGCGGACGATCCCGTCGACGCTCCCCGCGCCCGGCCGTCGGCGAGCCACAGGAGATGAGCGGCGAGTGCCGGACCCCTCGGACCAGCATGCCCTCCCTGACCAGCGGGATCTCCCGGACCGACCGAACTCTCCGGACGGACCGAGCTCTCCGGACGGACCAGGGCCTCGGCTGCGGGAGCCGACCGGCAGACGACGAGCACCGTGTCATCCCCCGCGATCGTGCCCATGACCCCCGGAAGCGCCTCCCGGTCGAGCACCGAGGCGAACAGCTGCGCGGCGCCCGACGGTGTGCGCAGCACGACCAGGTCGCCGTTGGCCTCCGCGGAGACCAGCAGTTCCTCGCAGAGCCGGGTGAGCGACAACCGGACGATCTCCGCCGGCGCGAGGTTCGCCTCGACCGCGTAGACCAAGCCGCCGTCCGGACCGCGCACCTTGGTCGCCCCGATGTCCTCCAGATCACGGGACAGGGTTGCCTGGGTAACCTGGACGCCCTCGGCGGCCAGCAGACGCGCGAGCTCGGTCTGTGAACGCACGCCGCGCTGACCGATCAACGCCGCCAGCCGAGCCTGGCGGGCGTGCTTGGTCAACGGCGCGGCACGCGCGGCCTCCGCGCCTGCTTCCGAGGTCATCGCCCGGTGCCCCCCACCGACGATGCGCCCCCCACCGACGATGCGCCCCCCACCCCGGACGCGCTTCCGGCGGTGCCGGTCGGACCGACGCCCTCGGACAGCAGGATCGACAGCAGGGCCTTCTGGGCGTGCAGCCGGTTCTCGGCCTGGTCGAACACGACCGAACGGGGTCCGTCGATCACCGACGTGGTGATCTCGAGCTCCCGATGCGCGGGCAGGCAGTGCATGACGATCACGTCGGGCGAAGCGGCCTCGACGGCCTTCTCGTCGAGGCGGTACGGCTGGAACACCAACGCGCGGCTGTCCGACTCACTCTCCTGACCCATCGACGCCCACACGTCGGTGTAAAGCACGTCTGCCCCGGCGGCGGCCTCCAGCGCGTCGTGCATCACCAGCGCCTCCCCCCCGGTCACCATGCCGATCTCATTGGCGTGCCGCACCACCTGCTCGAACGGCTCATAGCCGGGCGGCGAGGCCACGTGCACCCGCATGCCGGCCGACGCGCCGGCGAGCAGCAGCGAGTGCGCGACGTTGTTGCCGTCGCCCAGGTAGGTCNGGGNCANCCCGGCCNGGCGNCCCCGCCGCTCCCGGATCGTCTGCAGGTCGGCCAGGGCCTGGCAGGGATGGGCGTGGTCGGACAGCGCATTGANNNNC
>NZ_JPGU01000029.1:0-54156 GCF_000732115.1 Frankia sp. CeD | reverse complement strand
CNCCNCCAGCCGCTCCAGCCGCTCCTGCGCGAAGGTACGCACGACGATCGCGTCGACGTACCGGCTCAGCACGGCGGCGGTGTCCTCGATGGTCTCCCCCCGGCCAAGCTGCGCGCTCGCCGCGTCGATCACCACCGGGTGGCCGCCGAGCTCAGCGACGCCCACGTCGAACGACAGTCGGGTGCGCGTCGACGGCTTCTCGAACAGCAGCGCCACCGAGCGCCCGGCGAGCGGACGCTCCGTCAGCCGGGTGACGCGGCGGCGTGCCTTGAACCCGTCGGCGAGGTCGAGCAGAGCGGTCTGCTCCGCGGGGGTCAGGTCGGTGTCGAGAAGGAAGTGTCGGACCGTCATGCGCTGACCCTAGAGCCCGGGGCTGACGCGGACTGCGCCGACGCGGACTGCGCCGACGGAACCCGGGCGGCGAGCGCGTCGCCGACGATGCCGGGCAGGGCCGCGACGAAGGCGTCCACCTCGGCGGCGGTGAGGATCAGCGGTGGGGCGAGCCGGATGGCGTCGGGGGCGACGGCGTTCACCAGGTAACCGGCCTCGCGGGCGGCCTTCNCCNCCGCCGGCGCGAACGGGCCGTCGAGCTCGATCGCCCGCCACAGCCCCTGTCCCCGGACCCCCGCCACGCCGGGCACGCCCGCCGCCCGGATCGCCGCGGCCAGCCGCTCCCCGAGCCGCGACGCGTGTTCAAGCAGGCCCTCGGCGGCGATCGTGTCGAGCACCGCGAGCGCCGCCGCGCAGACGATCGGGCCGCCGCCGAAGGTGCTGCCATGATCCCCCGGGCGNAACAGCGNCCCCGCCGCGCCGATGCCGACGCAGGCGCCGACGGGCAGGCCACCGCCGAGTCCCTTGGCCAGGGTGATCACGTCGGGCAGCACGCCCTCGGCCTGGTGAGCGAACCACGAGCCGGTCCGGCCGATGCCGCTCTGTACCTCGTCCAGGACCAGCAGCGCGCCGGCGGAGTCACAGACAGCCCGCGCGGCGGCGAGGTAGCCGGTCGGCGGCGGCACGACACCGCCTTCACCGAGGGTCGGTTCCAGGAACACCGCCGCGGTCGCCTCGCTGACGGCGGCGCGCAGGGCCGCGCCGTCTCCATAGGGCACGAACCGGACGCCGGGCAGCAGTGGCTCGAACGGTGCCCGCTTGGCCGGCTGACCGGTAATGGACAGCGCGCCCAGGGTCCGACCGTGGAACGAGCCCTCGGTGGCGATAATCTCCGGACGGCCGGTCCGGCGGGCGATCTTGATTGCTGCCTCGTTGGCCTCCGCCCCCGAGTTGCAGAAAAAGACCTTCGCCCCCTCGGGCGGAAGCCCGGGGCTCGGCGCGCCGACCCGCAGCAGCTCGACGAGCCGTTCGGCCAGCAGCACCTGAGGCTCGTTGGCATAGAGGTTCGACACGTGGCCGAGAGCGCCGAGCTGGCCGACGACGGCGTCCCGGACCGCCGGGTGGCAGTGACCGAGCACGCTGACGGCTACCCCGCCGACCAGGTCGAGATATTCGCGGCCGTCATGGTCCCACACCCGGCTGCCGGCCCCCCGGGCCAGGGAGATCGCGGGTCGGCCGTAGGTCGCCATCACGACGGCGTCCCGCCGGGCGATCAGATCGGCGTCCTTAGCGATCTCGGCGTTCACTGGGTTCACTGGGTTCACTGGGTTCTCAGCGATCTCGGCGTTCATGGCGTTCCTCCGGTCGGTTCGCCGGCCGGAACGATCCCGGCCGGGCGCGCGGCGGGTGCGGGGGGCGTACCCGGCTCAGGCGAGGTGCCCGACTCGGCCATGATCAAGGTGCCGATGCCATCGTCGGTGAAGATCTCCAGGAGCACCGCGTGCGGCACCCGTCCGTCGAGCACGTGCGCCTGCGGAACACCGCCACGCACCGCCCGCCGGCAGGCCTCCATCTTGGGAATCATGCCGGCGGTGAGCGAGGGGAGGAGCTGTTCGAGCTCGGTGATGCTCAGCTCACTGATCACCTCGTCGCTCGCCGGCCAGTCCGCGTAGAGGCCCTCGACGTCGGTCAGGACGACGAGCTTCGTAGCCCCGAGCGCGACGGCGAGTTCGGCGGCGGCGGTGTCGGCGTTGACGTTGTAGACCCCGCCGTCGACGCCGCGGGCGACCGACGCGACCACCGGCACCTTCCCGGAGCCGAGCAGGGCGTTGATCGTCTCCGGTCGGACCTCGACGATGTCGCCGACCAGGCCGACGTCGACCTCCCGGCCATCGACGATCGCCGGGCGGCGCCGCGCGGTGAAGAGGTTGGCGTCCTCACCGGACAGCCCGACGGCGAACGGGCCGTGGTCGTTGACGAGCCCCACGACGTCCCGATTGACCTGGCCGAGCAGGACCATCCGCACGACGTCCATGGTCTGTGGGGTGGTGACCCGCAGGCCGCCGACGAACGTTGAGGGGACACCGAGGCGCTCCAGATGCGCGGTGATCTGCGGACCGCCGCCGTGCACGACGACCACCCGCAGCCCCGAGTGGCGCAGGAACACGACGTCGGCGGCGAAGGCCTCGCGCAGCGCCGGCTCCGTCATCGCGTTGCCGCCGTACTTGACGACGATGGTCGCGCCCTGGAACCGCGACAGCCACGGGAGCGCCTCGATGAGGACCTGGGTCTTCGCGAGCGCCGCATGGCCGCGGGCGGTGGCGGCCGGGCCCCGCCCGGTGCCCCCGCCCGGGGCGGCGTCGCCGGTGCTGCCGGTGCTGCCGGTGCTGCCGGTGCTGCCGGTGCTGCCGTGCCCACCGTTCGAAGGCGGCGGCGTCCGGGTCGGGGCGTTCATGTCGAGTACGCCGAGTTCTCGTAGACGTACCCGTCGGTCAGGTCGTTCGTCCAGACGGTGACCTCGGCATCGCCGGCGTGCAGATCGACGCCGATGCGCACCTCACGGCCGGACAGGTCGACGAGGTCGCGGTCCTCGCCGGGGGCCCCGGCCCGGCAGACCCGCACCTCGTTGATGGACACGTCCAGCGCGTCGGGCTCGAAGACGGCCTTCGTGGTGCCGATCGCGGCGAGCACCCGTCCCCAGTTCGGGTCCTTGCCGTACAGAGCGCACTTGAGCAGGTTGTTGCGGGCGACGGCCCGGCCGACCTCCAGCCCGTCGTCCTCGGTCGCGGCTCCGGTCACGGTGATGGCGATGGTCTTCGTCGAACCCTCGGCATCGCCGAGCATCTGCTGGGCGAGGTCGATGCACACCTCGGTGACCAGCCCCGTCAGCTCCGCCTCGGGCAGGCTCACCCCGGCGGCGCCCGAGGCCAGCAGCAGCACGGTGTCGTTGGTGGACAGGCAGCCGTCGGAATCGACCCGCTNGAAGCTGACCCGCGAGGACGCCCGGATCACCCGATCGAGGGTGGCGGCGTCCGCGACGGCGTCGGTGGTGACCACCACGAGCATCGTCGCGAGCGACGGCGCCAGCATCGCCGCGCCCTTNCCCANCCCGCCGATGGTGACACCCGGGGTCGTTGACGAGGTGCGGACCGCGGCCTTCGCGACGGTGTCGGTGGTGCGGATCGCCTCCGCAGCCGCGGCGCCGGCGGTGTCGGTGTCAGCGAGGTCCGCCACCGCCTTGGTGGCGCCGGCGAGCAGGTTGTCCATGGGCAGGCGGACGCCGATGAGACCGGTCGAGCAGACCGCGACGTCGCCGGCACCGAGGCCGAGCGCCCCGGCGACGTGCTCGGCCGTGGCATGGGTATCGGCGAATCCGGCCGGACCGGTGCAGGCGTTCGCCCCGCCGGAGTTGAGGATGACGGCGCGCAGCCGGCCGTCGGCGAGGACCTGGCGGGTCCAGAGCACCGGAGCCGCCTGAACCCGGTTGGCGGTGAAGATCCCGGCGGCGGCGTCGGACGGCCCGTCGTTGACGACGAGCGCCACGTCCGGACGGCCGGACGGCTTCAACCCGGCCGCCACTCCGGCGGCGCGGAAGCCCCGTGGGGCGGTAACGCTCAACTCAACCCTCTCCTGTCTCCTGGCCGCGTTGCTGATCGATGTTGCTGATCGATGTTGCTGATCGATGCTCCCGCGTCCTTACCGACCTACCGATCTACCGACCGATCTACCGACCTACCGATCTACCGGGCCGAAAACGGTCAGGGGGCGATGCCCTGAGCGGTCAGCCCGGCGGTCTCGGGCAGGCCGAGCATCAGGTTGGCGCACTGCAGCGCCTGGCCGGCCGCGCCCTTGCCGAGGTTGTCGATCGCGGTGACGACGATCGCCCGGCCGGTCTCCGGGTCGAAGGTCCCTTGCACATGAACGGCGTTCCCGCCGAGCGTCGCCGCGGTGTGCGGCCAGCGCCCCGGCGGCAGCACCCGGACGAACGGCTCCCCCGCGTAGGCGGCCCGCAGCGTCTCGTACACGGCGTCCGCGTCGGTGCCCGGGGTGGCCCGGCCGGTGCTGGTCGCGAGGATGCCGCGGGGAAGCGGGGCGAGCACCGGGGTGAAGGACACCGTCACGGTCATACCGGCGGCCCGGGAGAGGGTCTGCGTGATCTCGGGTCTGTGNTGGTGGGTGCCCACCTTGTAGGCGGTCAGGTCACCCATCACCTCGCTGCCGAGCAGGTTCACCGTGGCCGAGCGCCCCGCGCCGGACGTGCCGCTCGCCGCGACAACGACCAGGTCGGCGGGCTCCACGAGGCCGCCGACCAGCAGCGGCACGAGCCCGAGAGAGGTCGCCGTGGGATAGCAGCCCGGAATCGCCACTCGCCGGCTCGCGGCGATCTCCGCCCGTGCCCAGGGGAGCTCGGGCAGGCCGTAGGTCCAGGTCCCGGCGTGCTCCCCCCCGTAGGCGCGCCGCCACGCCTCCGGGTCGACGAGCCGATGATCGGCACCCAGATCGGCGACCCGCACGGTGTCGGGCAGGGTGGCCGCCACCGCGGCCGACTGACCGTGCGGCAGCGCCAGGAAAACGATGTCCGCGTCGGTCCCGGCCAGCGCGGCCGCGTCCGTGAACACCCGGCCCTCCAGGTCGGGCAGGTGGGGATGCACCTCCGTCACCGGCAGGCCGGCGGACGCGTTCGCGGCCAGCGCACCGATCTTGATTTCGGGATGGGCGAGGAGCAGGCGCAGCAGCTCTCCGCCGCCGTACCCACTCGCCCCCGCAACTGCTACCGTCACACCCATGATTGCAATTTTATACACGCCAACTCATGATCATGCAATGATGCTGGCGTAACCCGTCTCGGCCTCAGGCGCGCAGGGACGCGCCGGTAAGCTCCGCCGCCCGGGCGACCGCCGCGTCCCGCACCGCGTTCGCCTCGGCGGCCGTCAGCGTCCGGTCCCCGGCGCGCAGCCGCAGGCCGAAGGCCAGCGAGCGCTGACCGACCCCGACCTGGGCGCCCTCGAAGACGTCGAAGAGGGTCAGGGACTCCAGCAGGTCACCGGCTCCGGCCCGCAGTGCCGCCGTCACATCGGCGACCGGCACCTCGATCGGCACGACGAGCGCCACATCCCGGTCGGCGGGCGGATAGGTGGAGATCGTCGGCGCGATCATCGGCGGCGCCGCCGACGCGACCTCGATCAGGGCATCGAGGTCCAGTTCCATCGCGCCGGCCCGAGGCGGAAGCCCGACGTCGCTGAGCACCCGGGGGTGCAGCTCACCCGCGTGGCCCACGACCCGGCCGTCGATCGAGAGCTCCGCGAGGCGGCCCGGGTGCCAGGGCATGACATTGCCGGCTCTGACCGTGAGGGTCACGCCCACCGCCTCGGCGACCACGTGCGCGGCGTCCACCGCGTCCGCCCAGTCCGCGTCCCGGGCCGGCGTGGACCAGCCACCTGGCTCACGGCGCCCGGTGAGGAGCGCGGCGACGTGGCGGGGCTGGCCGGGCAGGGNCGAGTCCAGAGCGGCGATCTCCGCGGCGGAGGGCCGACGATCCACCGGCGGGGNGNCGACGTCCGTCGGGATCCGTTCGCGTTCCCGGAACACCAGACCGCTCTCGAACAGGGCGAGATCGCGCTGCCCCCGGCCGATGTTGCGCACGGCCGCCGCGATCAGTCCGGGTAGCAGGGTCGTCCGCAGGTAGCCGGCGTCCTCGGCGATCGGGTTCGCGATCCGGACCGCCGCACGCCGCGGGTCGGCCGCGGCCAGGCTGAGCGCGTCGGCGGCGTCCTCGGGTACGAACGGCAGGGTAAGCACCTCGGCGAACCCCGCATGGGCCAGCGCCCGGCCCACCGCGCGGTGCATCCGCTGCGCGGCGGTGAGCCCGCGCCCCGCGGGCAGCGACGGCAGGGTCACCGGGATGGTGTCGTACCCCTCCAGCCGCATGATCTCCTCGACGAGATCGGCGGGCCGGGNCAGGNCGGGNCGCCAGGACGGCGGCGNCGCGATCAGAACACCGGGCAGGTCCTCGGTCGCCGACCCGTCAGCCACCGCGCAGCCGACGTCGACGAGCCGGCGCCGCACCACCTCGGCGGGGTAGGGCCGGCCGGCGAGGCGTTCCGGTTCCGTCAGCGGCAGGGTCACCGGCGCCGGGGCGGGGCGGTGGTCCAGGTCGGTCACGCCGGGCTCGGGACGGGCGGCGGCGAGCTCGGCGAGCAGGTCGACGGCCAGCGCCGCGGCGACCGGCGCGAGTGCCGGGTCGACGCCGCGTTCGAAACGCCGCGACGCCTCCGAGGACAGCCGGTGCCGGCGGGCGGTGCGGGCCACCGTGATCGGGTCGAAGTGCGCAGCCTCGAGGACGATGTCGGTGGTCGTCGCGGACACCTCCGTGCTGGCCCCGCCCATCACCCCGGCGAGCGCGATCGGACCGGTGTCGTCGGCGATGACCAGATCCTCGGGGTCGAGAGTGCGGTCGACCCCGTCGAGGGTGCGCAGCGTCTCTCCGGCGACGGCCCGGCGCACAATGATCGCGCCGGCCAGCTTCGCCCGGTCGAAGGCGTGCAACGGCTGGCCGAGGCCCAGCAGCACGGCGTTGGTGACGTCGACCGGCACCGAGATTGACCGCATCCCGGACAGCGACAGCCGCCGCTGCCACCCCAGCGGGGTGGTGGCCCGCGAGTCGACCCCGGTCACCACCCGGGCGACGTAGCGGTCACACGCCGCGGTGTCCTCGACGACGACCGGATAGGCCTCCCTGGCGGGCCCCGGGACGGCTGCCGGGTCCGCCGGCGCGCCCGGGTCCGTGAACGGCAGCGCGAAGGCGGTCGCCGCCTCCCGGGCGATCCCCCGCACCGACAGACCGTAGCCCCGGTCCGGGGTGACCGCGATGTCAAGCACCTCGTCGGCGAGATCGAGCAGCTCGGCGACGTCGGCGCCGATCGGCGCCCGCGGCGCGAGCACCAGGATGCCGTCGGACTCCTCGCCGAGGCCCAGTTCCCGGGCCGAGCAGATCATCCCCTCGCTGACATGGCCGTAGGTCCTCCGCGCGGTGATCTCGAACCCGCCGGGCAGCACGGCGCCGGGCAGCGCGACCGCCACCCGGTCGCCGACGGCGAAGTTGTGCGCCCCGCAGATGACGCCGCGCACGCCCTCGCCCCTGGATCCGGCGCTCTCGGCTCCGGCATCCTCGGCTCCGGCGCTCTCGGCGACCCGGACCTGGCACCAGCGGACGGCCTTCTTCTTCGTCTCGACGATCTCGAAGTCGACGATCTCCCCGACGACCACGCCGGAGAACTCGCCCCCGACGCTACGCAGTCCCTCGACCTCGAAACCGGCCCGGATCAACGCGTCGGCGACGGCCCGCGTGGGCGGCAGCCCCGCCACATACTCCCGCAGCCAGGACATCACGATCAGCATGGGTCAGTCCTCGATTCCGAACGGCAGGCTGAACCGGACGTCACCGTCGACGAAATCGCGGATCTCCCGGATGCCATGGCGGACCATCGCGGCCCGTTCCAGCCCCATCCCGAACGCGAAACCGCTGTACCGGGTCGGGTCGACCCCCGCGGCCCGCAGGACGNGCGGGTCGACCATGCCGCAGCCGCCGGCCTCGATCCAGCCCTCGTCCGAACAGACCCGACAGGGCTGGCGGGCCGCCTCCCCGCGGCAGGCGAAGCACTGCACGTCCAGTTCCGCGGACGGCTCGGTGAACGGGAAGAACGACGGGCGCAGCCGCGTCGACAGGCCCGCCCCGAACAACGCCTGGGCGAAGACCTCCAGGGTGCCGCGCAGGTCCGCCATGGTGATGCCCCTGTCCACGGCCAGACCTTCGAGCTGACCGAAGACCGGCGAGTGCGTCGCATCGATGGTGTCGTTGCGGTATGTCCGCCCCGGGCACACGACGTACACGGGCAGCGGGCGGTTCAGCAGGGAGCGGATCTGCACCGGGGAGGTGTGGGTACGCAGCACCCGGCCCGCCCCGGTCGGCGCGACGTAGAGCGTGTCGTGCTCGCTGCGGGCCGGGTGATCGGGCGCCATGTTCAGGGCCTCGAAGTTGAACCAGTCGTGTTCGACCTCGGGTCCCTCGGCGACCTCGTAGCCCATCGCCACGAACACGTCGGCAAGCCGGTCGGACAGGGCGGTCAGCNGGTGGCGGGCACCACGGCGGCGGCGGTCGACGGGCAGGGTCACGTCGACCCGTTCCTCGCGCAGCACCCGGGCGTCGCGTTCGGCGGTGAGTTCGGCCAGCCGGGCGTCGTAGGCGGCCTGTACGGCCGTGCGGGCGGCGTTGTGCCGGCGACCGGCGTCGGCACGCTCCGCACGGGGCAGGGCACCGAGCTCCCGGCGGGCCAGCACCAGCGGTGCGGAGGCACCCTGGATGTGGGCGGTACGGACGGCTGCCAGCGCGTCGAGATCGGCGGCGGCGCGGATCGACTCCCGCGCCGCGTTGACGGCCGCGTCGAGCTGATCGGGGTCGAGGGCGTGGACCCGGGACGGGTCGACAGTCTCTCCAGGGGCGGGCACGATGCTCATCCTCGTCATCGGGTGAAAAGCAGGGTCATCCCGGCGGGAAGCCGGGGTCGTCCGGCCTGCGGCGGGGNTCGTCCGGNCCTGGGGNGTCCGGTCCTGGGGCGGCGGCGCGCGCCTGGCCGCCCGGGGCGCCCACCGGTCGGTTCGCGGTGCTCGGCGTCAGCCGAACACCGGGCCACCGGCGGGCACGAAAAATCGGAACTCGGCGCCGCCACCCGGGGCCCGGCCGACCGAGATGGTGCCGCCGTGCGCCTCGATCAGCGCCTTGGCGATGTAGAGCCCGAGGCCGGTGCCGTTCCCGCGGCTGGCGCCCCGCCAGAACTTCGTGAACACGCGCGCGGCGTTCGATTCGGACACGCCTTCACCCTCGTCGGCCACGCTTACCTCCGTGCCGCTGTCCCTGCCACGCAGCAGTACCGTCACAGTACCCGCACCATGCCGCAGGGCGTTGTCGACGAGGTTGTGCAGTACCTGTTCAATCTTGTCCGGATCGACCCACATCTCGGGCAGTTCGCCCTCCTCGCGGATGAAGAACCGGTCGGCGCCCGCCGCGCCCGAGGCCACCTTGCCGTCCACCACCGAACGCACCCGGGCGGGCAGGTCGACGATCTGCTTGCGGACCTGGATGCGTCCGGAGTCGATCCGAGAGACGTCCAGCACCTCGGTGAGCAGGCGCGTGACCCGGTCGGCGTCGGTGTTGACCGTGTTCAGCATGAGCTTCTTCTGCTCGTCGGTGAACCGGTCCCACTTGGCGAGCAGCGTCGCGGTGAATCCCTTCACACTGGTCAGCGGCGAGCGCAGCTCGTGCGCCACGGTCGCGACCAGGTCCGCCCGGTTGCGTTCCAGCCGCTCGCGGCTGAGGGTGTCGCGCAGGGACAGCGACACCCGCACCAGCCGACCGGCGACCCGGTTGAACCGCACCGTGACGTGGAAGTCACGGTCGTGGACTGGACCCGCGTAGGTCAGGCGCCGCTCCGGCTGCCCGGTGACCCGCGGCAGGTTCCGGCTGGCTGTAGAGCACTCCCACCAGTCGTTGCCCCGCTCGTCCAGCAACGGGAGGACCTCGGTCAGATGCCGGCCGATCGCGGACGGTCCATCCACCCCGGTGAGCTTCGCCGCCGCCCGGTTGAACACCTCGACGACGCCGGCGGCGTCGGTCACGATCACCGAATCCGGTAGCAGGTCGAAGGCGGCGGCAGGCAGTGGGCCGTCCTGCGCGGCCGACACGGCTGAATCGGTGGCATCGGGCGCGCAGCCGGGGCCGGAGGGCGGCACCTGCCCGGATGGCGACGTGACAATGTTCATCACCGTCGACCACCTCCTCCGGTGCCGTCAGTACCGGACCTGCCCGTTCTCTGCGCCCGCGCCGACGCGTAAAGGCACAGGGCGGACGCAACCGCAAGATTCAGGGACTCGGCCTGACCGTACACCGGTACCCGCAGAACCGCGTCCGCGGCGGCCAGAGTAGCCGAAGCCAGCCCATGTGCCTCGTTACCGAACAGCCACGCCGTCGGCCCGTCGAGCTCACCGGCCGCGACGGCGGTGTCAATGTCGCGATCCGCGGCTCCGGACGTCGCCACGATGCGGCAACCCCGGGCCCGCAGCCGGTCCAGCACCCCGGCCAAGGCTGGTTCCACGATCACCGGGAGGTGAAAGTGGCTGCCGGCCGAGGAGCGCACGCACTTGCCCCCGAAGGGGTCGACACCGCTCCCGGTGAAGACGACGGCGTCCGCTCCGGCCGCGTCCGCGCTGCGGATCACCGTGCCGGCGTTACCCGGATCGCCCGCGCCGATGCACACCGCGACCAGCCGGGGGGCGTGCAGGTCGGCGAGCCGATGAGCGGGCAGGGCCGCGACCGCGACGAGGCCCTGGGGGGTCACCGTCTCCGACAGCGACGCCACGGCCTCGTCCGTCACGACCCGGACCGGCACCCGGACCGCCCTCAGCAACTCCTCGTGCCGGGGAGTCGCAGAGACTCCGACGAACACCTCAAGCAGCTCGCCGACGGCCAATGCCGCGCCCACCGCCTGCACCCCCTCGACCAGGAACCTGCCCTGCTCGCGCCGGGCCGCGGGCCGCTTGAGGCGACGCGCGGCGCCGACCCGCCCGGAGCGCGCTCCGGCGATCGGCGCCGGCCCCGGCGAAGGGGCGTCCGGCGAAGGGGCGTCGGTCGTGGAGGACACGCGGGAGGCGGGCACGGGCCGACGTCGCGACGGGCTCAGGCGGCGGTGGGCTCCGGCGCCGCCGCCAGCGCGGCCCGTGCCACCTCGACCAGGGCGGTGAACGCGACCGCGTCGTTGACCGCGAGGTCGGCCAGGATCTTGCGGTCGACTTCGACGCCGGACAGCTTCAGACCCTGCACGAAGCGGTTGTAGGTCAGACCGTTCGCCCGCGCCGCCGCGTTGATCCGAGTGATCCACAGCTGCCGGAAGTCGCCCTTGCGCGCGCGGCGGTCCCGGTAGGAGTAGGTCATCGAGTGGAGCATCTGCTCCTTGGCCTTGCGGTAGAGCCGCGAGCGCTGGCCCCGGTAGCCGCTGGCCTGCTCGAGGACCGTACGGCGCTTCTTCTGGGCGTTGACCGCCCGCTTCACGCGTGCCATGAGGGCACCTGTCTCCTTCGTTCGGGTGCGTCCGGCGGCCCGGGCCGGAGTCGGCCGCCAACGGCGGGCCGACCGCGACCGGCGGGCCCGCCGCAGTCGGGGCCGGAGTCGTCAGCGGGCCACGGTCAGCGGGCGAGCAGGCGCTTGACGCGTCGGTTGTCCGCCTTCGTCAACGGCACCACGCCATCCAGTCTGCGGGTGAGGCGGCTGGTCTTGTGCTCCAGGTAGTGGCGGCGGTTGGCCCGCTGGCGCAGCACCTTGCCGGAGCCGGTGACCCGGAACCGCTTGCTCGCACCGCTGTGGGACTTCTGTTTGGGCATGTTGACATCCTGACGGGTTACGTGGGTGATCGAACAACCGGCGTGGCGAGATCCGGAACCGGTGGCGGCGCCACCGCGCGGACTGCCCGCCCTCGAGTCAGACGTGGCCGGCCGGTTCCGGCACCCGCTGCGGCTTCGAGCCCTTGTGCGGGGCCATGACCATGGTCATGTTCCGGCCGTCCTGCTTGGGCTGAGCCTCGACATAACCAAGGTCGGCCACGTCGGCGGACAGCCGTTGGAGCAGGCGGATGCCGAGCTCGGGCCGGGACTGCTCCCGACCGCGGAACATGATCGTAATCTTGACCTTGTCGCCGGCCCGCAGGAAACGCACGACGTGACCCTTCTTGGTCTCGTAGTCGTGCGGATCGATCTTCGGCCGCAGCTTCATTTCCTTGATGACGGTCTGGACCTGGTTCTTCCGAGCCTCCCGACGCTTCTGGTCGGACTCGTACTTGAACTTTCCGTAGTCCATCAGCTTGCAGACCGGGGGACGAGCGGTCGGCGCGACCTCGACGAGGTCGAGATCGACCTCCTGCGCCATACGCATGGCCTCACCGATCGAGACGATGCCGATCTGCTCACCCTCCGCGCCGACGAGGCGAACCTCGGGGACGCGAATCCGGTCGTTGATACGGGACTCTGTGCTGATGTGTTTCCTCCGTTGCTCGACGCGCGGGCATGACCTCACCGCAGCGGAGCACCGAGCCTGGTACACCAGGCTCCCGGCCGACGACCGCGGAAACGGCTCGGCCGACCGGCGACCCGGCCACCGCGGCCCCCAGCCGGAACTCCGGCCTGAGGACCTGCTGACGTCCCGGGGNGGCGACATCAGTGCTGACATCGGGTGGAGGGCGAACCCCCGCTTGGTCCTGCCGATCAGGCTCCGCGCCGTGCCCTGGCTGCCTGGAAACGGCAACGCCAGCGGACGGAACAAAACCAGCCGGCAGGCGGTCTGCGGCCCAGCGTAGCACCAGACCGGGCGACACGACGATCACATCATCGTCCGGGCGCTCCGAAAGGGCCGGCGGCGCTCACCTCGCGAACCGCACCGGCCATCGGCGCGTCGGGCGCAGGCCCCGCCCCAGATGGCGGCGCACCGCCTCGGCCTCCCGCGCGCTCACGAGCAGCACGGCCGGGCCCGAGGCCCGCTCCTGCTCCCGCGCCTGCGCCGGGGCCGGATCGGCGGCGAGCAGCCGGGACAACCGCCGGGCAAGCAACTCCCCGGACCGCGCGTCCGCATCTCCGCCCTGACGTACCGCGACGGCGAGCACCGGGCGTGGGGCGCCGGCACCCGGGAGGAGCAGTTCCGCCGGCCACACCTCGACCCGCTCAGTCACGGTCCGCAACGCCTCCCGAACCCGCCGCCGGGATAACGGACCATCCGGATCGGACGGACGGCGCAGGGCGGTCACCCTCAGCTTGTCGAGGTCCGCGGCTTCGGTCACGCGCGGCGTGTCGAGGGTTCCGGACGGCGCGTCGGAGCCGGATCCGCCGGGCACCGGCGCGGGACCGCCCGGGCCGACGTCCAGACTGGCCGAGCGCGGACCGGCCACGTCGATCACCACCGCTCCGAGCCCCAGCCGGACCGCCTCCGTGCAGGCGTCCACCGCGGCGACCGGAACCGGCCGGGCCGAGGAGCGCCAGGCGGTGAGCGCGCTGACGCTGGAGAAGATCGGTAGCGCGGTCGCGCCGGACGGGGTGCGCAGGGTCGTCAGCGCCATCTCGCTGGTCTTGTCCGCACCGGTGACGGCGTCGGCGGCGGTGAGCCGAGCCTCGACTCCGACGAAGACCCGGGCCTGGCGCAGCGCGGCGGTCAGAACGGCGGGGNCGACCGGGNTGGNGGCGNGCGCTCGGGNGAGCGACTCGTCGGCGCGGCCGTCATCGCCCTGACCAGACGGAGTCAGCAGATCGCGTGCCATTCTCGCCAGCCTAGGGCCCAGGCGGCGCGGCGGGCCGGTACCGGATCGGGTCCGTGGCGTTCACCATGGCCCGGACGGGCCCGGGCCATGGTTGAGGGCCCCGACCGGGGGCTGCGATGGCGGGCCGGGCCAGCACGGTGGCCGGTTGCGACCCGGGAAGCGGGGCGGTGGCGACCGCCCCGGCGAGACGCTGGAAGGCAAACCTGGTCCGGCGACGCAGGCGGTACCAGCTGATCGGACGGCTGTCGGCGAGCGCCGCGTCGAACGGCACCGGCACCGTCATGTAGGCCCGGTCCTCGAGATGTTCGAGACGCAGCCGCGCCCCGCGGCTCAACCGGGAGGGATACGTCTCGACGACGGCCACGATGACGGTGGCAGCGAGATCTGGCCGACCGGCCGCGGTCAACGCGCTCAACGCGTCGTCCGCACCGGCGATCTCCGTCTCGNCGGCCCGGATCGTCAACACGACGAGGTCCGCCCGCGCCAGCAGGGTGGCCGGCACCGGCTGGCTCCACCCCGGTGGGGCGTCCGCGACGACGACCGGATACCAGTGTCCGAGCAGGTCGAGTGCCCACGCCAGCTCCTCGGGAAGCAACCCCGGCCCGGTAAGATCACGCAGTCCGGCCAGCACCTCCAGGCCACCGGAGCCGTCGGAGGCGACAAACCGGCGCACGTCCTCCAACGAGGACACCGGTGGCCGCGCCGTGGCCAGCTCCCGCAACCCCACGCCCGGTGACATGAGGCCGACCCGGTGCGCAAGCAGCCCGGACTGGTCCGGGGATGCGTCCACGGCCATCACCCGATGACCGTGGTGCTCCGCGATCGCCAGTCCCAGACCCGCGGCGACCGTCGTCCGGCCGCCTCCGCCACCGAATCCCCCAACCAGCACCCGCCGCCCACCGGCCCGCGCCCGCGCGACCGACGAACCGCCCGTTCCCGCGACGGCCGGGNNCACCGCCCGACCACCGGACGGCGTCACCGCGGCCACCGCCGCNCGGACGGGCAGGGAAGGGGCCAAGCCGGACCGCCGCGCCGGCAGGTTCGCGGGGACCGGGATGGACCAGGCTGGCTCCAGACCAGGCGTTTCGACCGCCTGTCGGCCGACCGTGGGTCCGCCCAAGGAGTCGGCGTCGGGCCACGCCTCCGGCACCGGCCAACCCGGGTCAGCCGCCGCGGACGGGGGAAGCCGCCCGGATACGGGCCCGGCACCGGGCGAGCCGTCGGGGGGCGGCGCGGTGGCGGCCCGGGAAACGGGGACGACCGGCGTTCCATCCGGGAGGTTCACCGGCTGCCCGGCCGCGGGGACCAGCACCGCGATGTTCTCCCAGGTCTCCCCGGGCGGCGGGACGGCCGGGAGCGGTGGGGAAACCGCCGGGGGCGGCGGCGCACCGGGCGGTGGATCCGGTGGCGTCGGGTACGGGTCCACCGGGTACGGATCCGGACCGGTCGGGTCCGGGTCCGGCGGCCCGGCCGCCGACGTCGCGGCGGCGAGGTCGGGCGTCCACCCCGCTCCGCCGGACACGGTGAGCGAGGCACCGGGCCAGGCGGAGCTCGGGCCGGGCGGCGCGGTCAATGGAAGGCCCACGGGGGGCGCGCTCCGGCCCGGCGGGAGCAGTGGCGCGGGCGGCGGGAGCAGTGGCGCGGGCGGCGGGGCCGGTGGCACGGGGGTGGGCGGCGGGGCTGCCGTGCTCCCGCGCCCCCCGGAGGGGCCCCCTGTCCGACCGGTAGCGGGCTCCGAACGGGTCCCGCCCGGACGTGATCGGGCGGGACGACGGGTAACCAGCGCGTTATGGGGCGCCTGAGGCTCGGTCAGTCGTAGGCCAAGCAGCGAGATGGGGCGCGCGTCCCCGCCACCACCCGGTTCGGTCGCGTCGGGATCCCGCCGGCCGGGGCCGGCCGCGACCCGTTCCCCGGCCTCCGGANTCCCCCCGACCGGGCCGGTCGACGCCGACGCCTCGTCACCGTTCCAACTCCCACCGTGACTTACCATCCGCGCCACCCCCGCCCCCATGTGTGCCGGCCGACGGGACCTCCGCCGATCCCACCGCGAAGTATGACGCCAGAGCGCAAGGGCACCGATACGACGTGAGACCACAGTCTCGTGTAACCGGCCGTCCCGACAAGAGCACCGGACTGATCGGGACAGCCGGAATCAGAGCCACGAGCAGCGAACACACGACCGGCACACCCGATCCACTTCGAATCGCCATGTGACGGCAACACCATACCGAGAGCATGTCACGCGGACGGATCGGCCTCGCACCGTGTGTGTGAACTCCTGATGCGGAACGTTTCGGTCGGTGACGGCGTGGGAGCTCAGCCGGCGAGTTCCAGATCGCGCAGCACCGCGGCGGTGTCCAGCGCGGCCAGGGTCGCCTCCCGGCCCTTGTCCTCGCTGGACCCGGGCAGCCCGGCGCGGTCCCGGGCCTGCTCGACGGTGTCGCAGGTGAGCACGCCGAAGCCGACGGGGACGCGGGCGTCGAGGGTGACGCGGGCGAGCCCCGCGGTGACGAACTGACAGACGTAGTCGAAGTGGGGGGTGCCGCCCCGGATGACGACACCGAGGGCGACGACGGCGTCATGCCGCGCAGCCAACGCGGCGGCGATCACGGGAAGCTCGACCGCACCGGAGACCCGCACGACGGCGGGTGCCGCCGCGAGGCCCGCGTCCTTCGCGGCGCGCAGCGCGCCAGCGAGCAGCGCATCGGTGATCTCGGCGTGCCACCGGGTGGCGACCACCGCCAACCGCATGCCCGCGACGGGCGGAAGCACCTCCGCGGGAGCCCCGAGGCCGCTCACAGACCCTCCCCCTCGGCACAGTCGACCCCGGCGGACGTACCCGGGCCCGCGACGGCCGTGCAGCCGGAGGTGACGGGTACCCTCGGCGCCCTCGGCGCCCCCGGGATCCAGCGCGAGCCGGCCGGCTCGTCCTCGCCCACGGCCCTAGGCAGATCGGACAGGCCGGGTGGACCCGGAAGGCCGGGCGGACCCGGAAGGCCGGGCGGACCGGGAATGCTGGGCAGACCGGGAATGCTGGGCAGACCGGGAATGACGTGTCCCATCCGGTCCCGCTTGGTGGTCAGGTAGCGCAGGTTCTCCGGCGTCTGGGTGACCGGCATCCCGATGAGTTCGACGATGCGCAGGCCGTAGCCCTCCAGCCCGGCCCGCTTCGTCGGATTGTTGGACAGCAGCCGGATGCCGCGCACGCCGAGGTCGACCAGGATCTGGGCCCCGGTGCCGTAGTCACGGGCGTCGGCCGGCAGACCCAGCGCGAGGTTGGCGTCGACGGTGTCGTGGCCGGCGTCCTGCAGCTGGTAGGCCCGCAGCTTGTGCATCAGGCCGATGCCCCGGCCCTCGTGGCCCCGCATGTAGAGCACCACTCCGCGTCCCTCGGTCGCGATTATGCGCAGTGCCGCGTCGAGCTGGGTTCCGCAGTCGCAGCGCCGGGAGCCGAAGACGTCCCCGGTGAGGCATTCGCTGTGCACCCGGACCAGCACGTCCGCGCCGTCACCGAGCTCGCCGCGGATCAGCGCGATGTGTTCGACGCCGTCGAGGATGTTGCGGAACCCGACCGCCCGGAACGCCCCGTAACGCGTCGGAAGCGACGCCTCCGCGACCCGCACCACCTGCTTCTCGGTCCGCCGACGGTAAGCGATGAGATCGGCGATGGAGATCAGCAGCAGCCCGTGCTCGCGGGCGAACTCGGCGAGCCGGGGAAGCCGGGCCATCGTCCCGTCGTCGTTCACGATCTCGCAGATCGCACCGGCCGGCCGCAGCCCGGCGAGCCGGGCCAGGTCGACCGCGGCCTCGGTGTGGCCGGGGCGGCGCAGCACCCCGCCGTCCTTGGCCCGCAGCGGGAAGATGTGGCCCGGCCGGCTCAGGTCGCCGGGCGTGGTCCGCGGGTCGGCCAGCAACCGGATGGTGCGGGCCCGGTCGGCGGCGGAGATCCCGGTGGAGACGCCGTCGCGGGCGTCCACGGTGATGGTGAACGCGGTGCCCATCCGCTCCGTGTTGTGCGGGACCATCTGGTCCAGTTCGAGCCGGTCGGTGTCGGCGGCGTCCATCGGCACGCAGATCACACCGGAGGTGTACCGCGTCATGAACGCGACCAGCTCGGGTGTCGCGGCCTCCGCCGCGAAGATCAGATCACCCTCGTTCTCCCGGTCGGCGTCGTCGACGACGACGAGCGGGCGGCCGGCGGCGATCTCGGCGAGCGCGTCCTCGATGGCGGCGAACCGCACGTCGGCGTAGCCGGCGGGAAGGGCACCGGCGGGAAGGGTGGCCGTCGAGGAGGCGCCGGCCGCGGATGTCGTCATCGGTGTCGTCCGTTCGGTTCGATGGGGCCGGCATGCAGCTTCTCGACGTACTTGGCCAGCACGTCGACCTCGATGTTGACCAGGGAACCCGGCGCACGGCGACCCAGCGTGGTCAGTTCGAGCGTGGTGGGGATCAGGCTGACCGTGAAGGTGGCCGGTGAGTCGCCACCGGCCGGCGAGATGTCGACGACGGTCAGGCTCACCCCGTCCACCGTCACCGAGCCCTTCGCCACGAGGTAGCGGTCGAGCCCCTCGGGGAGCGCGACGCGCACGAACTCCCAGCCCTCACCGGGCTGCCGGTCGAGGACCGTGCCGACGCCGTCGACGTGCCCCTGGACCAGGTGGCCTCCCAGCCGGTCCGCCAGCCGGACGGGACGTTCGAGATTCACCCGGTCACCGACGGCGAGCTTCCCAAGAGAGGAACGCACCAGCGTCTCTCGCATCACGTCAGCAGTGAACGCCGACGGGCCGTCCGTTGTGCCGGGTGGGCCGGGTGGGCCGCCGGCCGTACCGGTCTCGGCGCCCCCGTCGAGCCCCGGGCGGGCGAAGGAAGTCACCGTGAGACAGACACCGTTGACGGCGATGGACGCGCCGTGACTCACATCACCCAGAACCGTCTGACAGGCGATGGTGAGTGCCGCCGACTCCGACCGCGCATCCACCGCGGTCACCACGCCAAGTTCTTCAACGATGCCGGTAAACATCCGACCCGTGCCCCTCGCTCCCGGGCACCCGCACCCTGGGCGAGGAAAAACCACGCGGGACCACGCCGGCACGCTCACGCCGACACGCGCCCGCGAGCGGTCAACGACCACCGCGGGCACTCGGCCCGCGCGCGTCCTCCCATCCGGACTTTCACCGTCGGTCCCGGAATTCCACCGGGTCAGCCGTCCCAGTNCCTGCGGACGGGTCGCGGACTGTCACCGCCGGTTCGGAATTTCACCGACCCCGGAGCGCGCGTGCTGCTGGTTGTACTGCCTCAAGTCTGGCATATGAAGCCGCCGGACGCCGGTGAAGCCACCGGACGCGGTCACGCCGGCCCGACCGCCGAGCGTGGCGCGGGCGGGGACAGCCGGGGCGCCGCCCGCAGCGCCTGCTCACGCAGCCGCTCGACGGCCTGGCCCGGATCGGCCGCCCCGAAGACGGCCGTGCCGGCGACGAACACGTCCACACCCGCCACCGCGGCCCGCTCGATCGTCCCGGCGTTGACCCCGCCGTCGATCTGCAGCCACAGGTCCAGCCCACGGGCGTCGAGCAGGCGCCGGGCGGCCTCGATCTTCGGCAACACCTCGGTCATGAACGTCTGACCGCCGAAACCCGGCTCGATGGTCATCAGCAGCAGCAGGTCGAACCGGTGCAGGTCGTCGAGATAGTGCTCGACCGGGGTGTTCGGCTTCACAGCGAGGCCGGTGCGGGCCCCGGCCGCCCGGATCGCCCTGGTGGTGCGGGGCAGGTCGGACACGGCCTCGGCGTGAATGGTGACGTTCGCCGCGCCGCGCTCGGCGTACCCGGCCGCCCAGCGGTCGGGATCGTCGATCATGAGATGGCAGTCAAGCGGAGTATCCGTCACCGCGCGCAGGGCCGTCACCGTGTCCGGCGCGAACGCCAGGTTCGGGACGAAGTGGTAGTCCATCACGTCGACGTGCAGCCAGTCGGCCTGCCCCTCGACCGCCAGGGCCGCGTCGGCGATCCGGCCGAAGTCGGCGGCGAGCAGGCTGGGGTAGATCTGCGCGGTGGCCATTTCGCGAGGGTATCGGCTCCCGGGTCCGACGCCTCAGCTGTCGACCCGGCGCAGCAGGGCGACGAACATCGCATCCGTGCCATGGAGATGCGGCCAGAGCTGGACGAACGGGCCGTCACCGAGCCGGTCGACCTCCGGCAGGGTCAGGCGGGCATCGAGGATGGAGGTGTCGGCGCGTTGTCCGGCCACGCCACGCACCACCTCGACGGTCTCGGCCGGGTGCGGGGAACAGGTCGCGTACGCCACCACCCCGCCCGGGCGGACCAGGTCGAGCGCGGCGACGAGCAGCGCACGCTGGAGCGGGACGAGCGCGGCCACATCGGCCGAGGTCCGCCGCCACCGGGCCTCCGGCCGGCGCCGCAGTGCTCCGAGGCCGGTGCAGGGGACGTCGACCAGCACCCGGTCGGCTCCATCGGGCCGCAGCGGCACCGCCCGGCCGTCGGCGCGCACCGTCCAGGCCCGCGCCGCGTCGCCCAGGGACCGGGCCACCATGGCCGCCCGGGTCGCCCGGGGCTCGACCGCGATCAGGGCCGGCCTGTCCGGTGGACCCGGCCTGTCCGGCAGACCCGGCCCGTCCGATGGGGCGGAGCCGCCGAGCAGCGCGGCGAGCAGGGCCGCCTTCCCGCCGGGGCCCGCGCACAGGTCGACGGTCAGCCCGAGGTCACGGCCCACCGTCGCCGCGCGGGCCAGGGCCAGGGTGACGAGCTGGCTGCCCTCGTCCTGCACGGCGGCCGCGCCCGCGGCCACGGCGGGCAACCCCGCCGGGTCCCCGCCGTCGAGGCGTACCGCATACGGCGAGTAGGGGCCGACTCGGGCGGTCAGACCTGCCTGCGCGGCCTCGGCGAGCAGCCGGTCACGGTCGACCCGGCCCGGACGGGCGACCAGGTGTACCGCGGGTCGGACGTCGTCTGCCTCCAGCGCGGCGCGGGTCGCCGTGAGGTCGCCGGCCAGGGCCTCCGCGACGACCTCGACGATCCAGCGGGGATGCGTCGTCACGACCGCCAGGTGACCGACAGGGTCGACGTCGAACCGCGGTGCGGACAGCATCGTGGCGAGATCGCCGCCGGTCTCGGCCACCCGGGCGGCCACCCGACGCAGCACGGCGTTCGCGAAGCGGACCGGGCGCTCGCCACTCGTCGTGCGGACCAGCTCGACGGTGCTGGCCACGGCCGCGTGGGCCGGGACCCTGGTCCGCAGCAGCTGGTAGGCGCCCAGGCGCAGCGCGTCGCGCACCGGCGGGTCGATGGTGTGGACGGGNCGACTCGTCGCCGTGTCGAGCACCCCGTCGAGGGTGCCCTGCGCACGCAGGGAGCCGTAGGCGAGCTCCGTGACGAACCCGCGGTCCCGGGCGGACAGCCCGCTGCCCGCCAACAGGGACGGCAGCAGCAGGTTGGCGTAGGAGCCGCGCTCGTCCACCGCCCGCAGCACCTCCCAGGCCAGCAACCGCGGCCGGTCGACGCTTGACGCTGGCCGGGGCCCACGGGTGCCCGGCGNACCGGCCGATCTCACGACGTTCCTCCACTGACCGGCATCGCGCCGATCGCGCCGAGGGTCTCCCCCTTGGCGATCCGGACCCCGCGGGCCCAGGCCGCGGCCGCCATCGGGCCTCGCCCCTCGGGACGCACCTCACCGAGGAGCACTGGGCTCGTGCCCGTGCCGACCGCCACGTCCCCGCCGGGGAGCACCATGATCTGCCCCGCCGGCAGCCCCCCCGCCGGCAGCCCGGCGGGCAGCGCTACCGGCCCGGCCGGCCGACCGGACACCGCACCGAGGCGCACCGGACCGATCTTGAGCCGCCGGNCGCGAAACGTCGTCCAGGCTCCCGGCGCGGGAGTGGCGGCCCTCGCCAGCCGATCCACCGCGATCGCCGGCTTCGTCCAGTCGATCCGGGCCTCCTCGGCGGTCAGCTTCGGCGCGAAGGAGATCCCCTCGGCGGGCTGGGCCACGGGCCGCACCGTCCCGTCGGCGATGCCGTCCATCACCGCGACCAGCAGCCCGGCGCCGGCCTCGGCGAGCCGGTCCAGCAGGTCACCGGAGGTGTCCGTCGGCCGAACCCGCTCGGTGAGGACACCGTAGACCGGACCGGAGTCCATCGCCGGTTCGATCTGGAAGACGCTCGCGCCGGTCAGGTCGTCCCCGGCGAGCAGGGTGCGCTGCACCGGAGCCGCCCCGCGGTAGGCCGGCAGCAGGGAGAAGTGCAGGTTCACCCAACCGTGGCGGGGAATGGCGAGCGCCGCGGGCGGTAGCAACGCGCCGTAGGCCACCACCGGGCAGCAGTCGGGCGCGAGGCCAGCGAGCGTGGCCAGGAACTCCGGGTCCCGGGGCCGGTCCGGGCTGAGCACCGGGATGCCGGCCTCGTCGGCCAGGACGTGGACGGGGGGCGGCTTCACCTTCCGCCCCCGCCCGGAGGGCCGATCGGGCCGGGTGACAACCGCGACCACGTCATGGCGCGGGCTGTCGATCAACGCCCGCAGGCTGGGCAGAGCCACCGCCGGGGTACCGGCGAAAACAAGACGCATACGCGAAGCACCGATCCGTCGCGACGTCATTGCCGACGCCGTGACCGTCTCCGGGGGTCATCGATCCGAGGTGTCCGACCGGGCCGGGAGCATCCCGCCGTTCTCCGGCCGGGGAGTATGGGCTGACGTCCACAGGCCTGTCGCCGCCGACGACCGTACCCCGCCGACGCTCGGAGGTGGCGGACGGCCGCGGTCCGGACCGGGCCCGCGGCCGAAGATCATGATCCATGACGCGTACCCGGGCCGTGGTATGCGGGGCCACGCCATGCGGTGCGAACCAGACCATGCCGGCGCTACCCGAGGATCAGGGGATCGAGCTGGATCCGTAACCGGCCGGTGGTTCGCCGGGTCGCGAGGACGCCGCGAGCGGATCGCAGCGAGGCCGCGAGGGCCGCACCGCGCTCGCGCCGGACCCGGATCAGGACCCGTTCGATCTCCTCGGGGCCGGAGGTGGCGCCGTCGGGGCCGCGCCGCCCGGCACCCACGGCAGACGAATCGCCCTGGTTCGCGCCGTCGGGAACGGCCCGCGCGGACGGTGCGGGGGGCAGCGGTACCGGCCCGAGCACATCGGCGCCGTCGGGAAGCTCGACGGCGGCCAGCAGCTCCGCGACCGCCGCGGCGGTGCCCGCTACGGACGCCATCCGGGTCGCCGGCGGGAACCCCAGCTCCGCCCGCTCGTCGGCTTCCCGGGCAACGAACGTGCCGGGATCCCAACGGACGAGCGCCTGGACCGGCCCTAGTCCGGCATCGGCCGCGACGATGACCCGCCCCCCGCGAGCGGCGGGCCGGGCGAGCGCGGCGGCGGCGGNCCACCNGCGCAGAGNCTCCTCCCCCGCGCGCAGGTCGGGACGGCCCAGCAGAGCCCAGCCGTCGAGGAGCAGCACCGCCCCGTAGCCGCCGTCCGCCACGGGCTCCGCCCCCGGGGTCGAGATGACAAGGGCCGGTTCTGCGGGCACGGTGGCGAGCACCCCGCCCCGGCCGGAGGTGCGGACCGGAACGCCCGGAAAGGCCCGCCCCAGTTCCTCCGCCGTGCGACGATCTCCCGTTACCGAGGCGCGCAGCCGCGGGCCCGAACAGGACGGGCAGTGCCAGACCGCCGCGGCGACCGGACGGCCGCACCACCGGCAGGAGAGCGCACCGCCGCCCGCCGCCCGGCCCAGCGGCCCCTGACAGTGCGGGCACCGGGCGGGCCGTCGGCAGTCCGCGCAGGCCAGTGACGGCTGGTATCCCCTCCTCGGCACCTGGACCAGTACCGGCAGACCGGCCGCCAGCGCATCCCGGGCGGTCCGCACCGCGAGGGAGGGCAGCCTCGCCGCCCGGGCGGCGGGGTCACGGGCGTGTTCGAGGTCGGAGCCGGTGGCCTCGACCCGGGGAGCCAGCGCGCGCACCTGCTCCCGGGGCGGCACCACCGGGTGCGCCCNCCCCGTGCGCACCAGCGCCTCGGCATCCGTCGACGGGCAGAACCCGCCGATCACGAGCGCGCACCCCTGGAGCCGGGAGCGCAGGACGGCGACGTCTCGGGCGTGCGGGTACGGGGCCAACGGCTCGGCATGCAGGTCGTCACCGTCATCCCACACCACCACCAGGCCAAGCTCGGCCACGGGCGCGAACATCGCCGCGCGGGTACCCACCACCGCCCGCGCCTGTCCGCGGCTGACCGCGAGGAACGCGCGATATCGCCGGGCCGGGCCGAGATCGGCCCGCAGTGCGACGGTGGTCTCCCGACCGACCGCGGCGACCATCGCCGCCTCGACCCGGTCGACATCACGATGATCGGGTACGACGACGAGTACGCCGCGACCGGACACCGCCGTGGCGGCGGCCGCGGCGGCGATCATCTCCGGCCAGGCGGGGCCGGGCGGGGCCCACCAGACCGCCCTTGGTGACCTGCCCGCCGCCAGGGCGGTGAGCAGCGACGGCCCCGTGGGATAGCGGCCCCACTCGCCGGGTTCCGGCGGCACGGCCTCAAGCCCCGGTGAGACAGCCGCAGGCCCCGGCGAAACGACCTCGGGCCTCGGTGAGGCGGCCTCCGCCCGGCCGTGGCGGGGAGGCACGGCGAGCCGGAGGACGTCGGCCAGCGTGCCGGCGTAACGATCGGCAACCGCGCGGGCGAGTTTCGCGACGGGCTCGGACAGCACAGGCTCCGGCGAGATCGACCGGGCCAGCGGCGCGAGCTGACCGGAATGGTCGGAACTCTCGCGACGCTCCAGCACGAACCCGTCGACCAGCCGGCCCGCGAACCGGACCCGGACCCGGGATCCCGGCACCGCCAGGTCAGCCAGGTCCGCCGGCACGAGGTAGTCGAAGGGACGGTCGAGATGGGCGAGCGCAGTGTCGACGGCAACCCGCGCCACCGGCAGCCGCGCGGCGAGCGGCCGCGGCGAACCGGAACCCGCGGAGCGCGAAACCCCCGACCGGGCACCCCCCGGCCCGGCCGCTGCCCGGCCGACCTCTGCCCGGCCGACCTCTGCCCGGCCGACCTCTGCCCGGCCGACCTCTGACGGGCTGAGGCCGGGGAGGGTGCCGGGGTGCTCGGTCATGACGGCATTCGTACCAGCCGCCTACGACATCCTCCATCCCCGTTCCCTCGCCGGAACAGCGACCGGCGGGACAGGGGCCCCGGGNGGGGCCGGGGNGATCCCACGGGGGCCGAGGGAGGAGCGTCGGGTCAGCCCTTGACGGCGCGCTGGAGAGCCTCGGCGCGTGCGGTGGACTCCCAGGTGAAATCGAGCTCGGGGCGACCGAAGTGGCCGTAGGCGGCCGTCTGGGCGTAGACCGGCCGCAGCAGGTCCAGATCCCGGATGATCGCGGCGGGACGGAGGTCGAACACGCTCGTCACCGCGTCCTGGATCTGGATGTCCGGGACGGTTCCGGTGCCGAAGGTCTCCACGAACAGGCCGACCGGCTGCGCCTTGCCGATCGCGTACGCCACCTGGACCTCGCAGCGGCTGGCGAGACCCGCGGCGACGACGTTCTTGGCGACCCAGCGCATCGCGTACGCGGCGGAGCGGTCGACCTTGGATGGGTCCTTGCCGGAGAAGGCACCACCGCCGTGGCGGGCGTAACCGCCGTAGGTGTCGACGATGATCTTACGGCCGGTCAGGCCGGCGTCACCCATCGGGCCGCCGATCTCGAACCGGCCGGTCGGGTTGACCAGCAGCCGGCGACCCTCGGTGGCGATCTCGAGCAGGGCCAGCTCCGGCTCGACGACGTACTCGGCGATGTCCGGCGCGAGCAGGGTGTCCAGGTCGATGTCGGCGGCGTGCTGCGAGGAGACGACGACCGTGTCGAGCCGGGCCGGTTTCCCGTCGACGTACTCGATGGTCACCTGGGTCTTGCCGTCCGGGCGCAGGTAGCCGATCTGGCCCTCCTTGCGGACCGCGGACAGCCGCCTGGCGAGGCGGTGCGCCAGCGCGATCGGCAGCGGCATGAGCTCGGGGGTCTCGTCGCAGGCGAACCCGAACATCAGGCCCTGGTCGCCGGCGCCCTGCCGGTCGAACTCGTCGTCGGCGGAACCCTCGACGCGAGTCTCGTGCGCCGTGTCGACGCCCTGGGCGATGTCCGGGGACTGCGCGCCGATCGACACGCTGACGCCGCAGGACGCGCCGTCGAAGCCCTTCTTGGAGGAGTCGTAACCGATCTCCAGGATGCGCTCGCGGACGACGGAGGCGATGTCGACGTAGGTCTTCGTGGTGACCTCGCCGGCGACGTGGACCTGACCCGTCGTGATGAGCGTCTCCACGGCGACCCGGCTCTTCGGGTCATCCTTGATCATGGCATCGAGAATCGAGTCGCTGATCTGATCGGCGATCTTGTCCGGATGCCCCTCGGTGACGGACTCGGNCGTGAACAGGCGCGTCGCCACTGGACTAACCCCCTGGGTGATCCGGCTGATTCCGACGAAGCTTACCGAGGTGCCGCGAGGGGTACACGTAGCGCCTCCGCGGGCGTTCCATCGGTCCGATCGGCCGTGAGGCCGACCACGAGGTCGAGGATCCGATGCGCGAGGAGGTCCTTGCTCGTGTGCTCGATCGCCGTCTCGCCACCGCGGGGGTCCAGTACCACGGCGGCGTTGTGTTCCACCTCGAATCCGAGGCCGGCGCCGACCTCGTTGACCACGAGCAGGTCGACCGGCTTGCGCGCCAGTTTGGCCNGGGNGTGGTCGAGTNCCCCNCCGCCGGGACCGCCGGTCTCGGCCGCGAAACCGACGAGGACCTGACGGGGCCGGCGGTTCGCCAGCAGCTCGGCCAACACGTCGGGATTCGCCACGAGCGGGATGGAGCCCGGGGCCGCGGACTCCTTCTTGATCTTGTAGGCCTGCGGCGCCCCGGGGCGGAAGTCAGCGACCGCGGCCGCCATGACGACCACGTCCGCCGAGGGCGCGACCTCGTGGACCCGATCGCGCAGCTGCGCCGCGGAGGTGACCGGGATCGTGCGGGCGCCGGCGACCTCGGGCAGCGCGACGTTCGCCGCCACCACCGTGACGGAGGCTCCCCGCACCACGGCAGCCCTGGCCACGGCGTACCCCTGACGGCCGCTCGAGGCGTTGCCGAGGAACCGGACGGGGTCGAGGTACTCCCGGGTGCCNCCGGCCGTGACCAGGACATGCCGGCCGGCAAGATCGGGCCGCNCCCCGGCCGCNCCCCGGGCCAGCACCGCCATGCCGAGCGCGGCGATCTCCGCTGGCTCTGGCAGGCGACCCGGACCCGAGTCGGCGCCGGTCAGCCGGCCCACCGCCGGCTCAACCACCACCGCTCCCCGCGCCCGCAGGGTCGCCACGTTCGCCCGGGTGGCCGGGTGCTGCCACATCTCGGTGTGCATCGCCGGCGCGTAGACGACCGGGCAGGTCGCCGTCAGCAGGGTGCCGGTGAGCAGGTCGTCGGCGCGCCCGGCGGCCGCGCGGGCCATCAGGTCCGCGGTGGCTGGCGCGACGAGGACGAGGTCGGCCTCGCGGCCGATCCGGACATGGGCGACCTCGTCCGCATCGTCCCACACGTCCGTGGTGACCGGGTTTCCCGACAGCGCAGCCCAAGTCGTCGCGCCGACGAACCGCAGCGCCGACGGCGTGGGCACCACCCGGACCTCGTGGCCGGACTCGGTGAACCGGCGGAGCACCTCCACCGCCTTGTAGGCGGCGATGCCGCCCGCCACACCGAGCACGACCCGGGGACGCCGAGGGTCGGACAACCCGGTGCCGGAGCGCTCCGCATCGGGCATCTCGGTCATCGTCCTACATCAGGAGACCGGCGGGAGGCTGTCGGCGACGGNCTCGTGGGNGAGCAGGCCGGCGTTGATCTCACGCAACGCGATCGACAGCGGCTTCTCCTGCGCGTTGGTCGTCTCGACCAGCGGGCCGACGTACTCCAGCAGACCCTCGCCGAGCTGCGAGTAGTAGGCGTTGATCTGACGAGCTCGCTTCGCCGCGTAGATGACCAGGCTGTACTTCGAGTCGGTCGCCTCGAGGAGCTCGTCGATGGGGGGGTTGGTGATGCCTTCGGGATGGGCGGCGGTACCGGCCACGATGTCCTTCCGGAATGGGACGTCCAAGGCGGCTGCGCCGTCCGGACAGTGCGGAGCGCAGGCTACGCGGGGGCAGGGCGGGCTGCGCGGAGGAGGCTGTACGGCATGTGGGCTGTACGGAGATGCCGGCTGCGCGGGCGACCGGTGGGCCGGACCTACGAGCCGATCATCAATGCTACCAAGCGGGCTGCCGCGGACCGCACGTCGTCGTTCACGATCACGTCGTCGAACTCCGTCTCGGCCGCGAGTTCGATGCGCGCCCGGTCCAGCCTGCGGGCGATGACCTCGGGTGACTCGGTCCCCCGACCGGTCAGCCGACGGACGAGCTCGTCGAAGGTGGGCGGGGCGAGGAAGACGAAACGGGCCTGTGGCATCGCCGAGCGCACCTGCCGGGCGCCCAGCAGCTCGATCTCCAGCAGGCAGGGCACACCCGCGGCGAGCCTTTCGAGAAGCGGACGGCGGGGGGTGCCGTAGGCGTGTCCGGCAAACATCGCGTGCTCGACGAACTCCCCGGCCTTGACCATCCGGGCGAACTCCTCGGCGTCGACGAAGTGGTACTCGACACCGTCAGTCTCACCCGGACGCGGTGGCCGCGTGGTGGCGCTGACCGAGACCCAGACCTCGGGGTGACGTTCCCGGACTGCCGCGACGACGGTGTCCTTCCCGACTCCGGACGGCCCGGACAGCACTGTAAGACCCATGGGCACCACGATAGGACCTCTCAGTCAGTCGGCGCGCACCCGGTCATCAGTCCCCAGAGGACACGAGGACGGGACTGGTTTCCCGGGGACGGCCGGATCGGGGGAGGTTAAAGAAATGCCGCCCCCCGATCCGACCGGAAGGAAGGGCAACATCGCCGGAAGAATGTGAGTGACGCCACCCTCCCGTCAACGCCGCTACCCGCCGTAACCATGATCCGGGCTGGCGGAGTGGTTTTCCCACTCCACCGGATCAGGCCATGCCGAACTCCTCGAGGAGTGCGGCACGCTGCTTGGCGCCGAGTCCTCGCAGTCGGCGGGTCGGACTGATCCCGAGCCGTTCCCGGATCTTCTGGGCGCGTACGCGCCCCACTCCGGGAAGCGACTCAAGAACAGCCGAAACCTTCATCTTGCCGACGACCTCATCAGCCTCGGCCTGTTCCAGGACGGCGGCCAGCGTGGTCTCCGCCTTCTTCAACCGCTCCTTGAGTTCCGCACGCTGCTTACGAGCCAACGCTGCTTTCTCGAGGGCGGCGGCCCTCTGCTCGGGCGTTAGGGGCGGCAGGGGCACGGGTACGCCTCCTCAATTCGGTGATCGCGCCGCGCAAACTAGCGAGGAAGGGACTCCTCAGTCCAGCCTTGGCCATAACACTCTGATGCGAACATATTGTCAGCACAAGAGAAGGCTTTGACGGACGAAAGGGGTGGCCCACTCGTGCCGCACCCTTTCGGTCTACGGCGGCCCCACCGTACCGCTTCGTACCGCACCAGGACGAACACACCCTGGTCCCATCGGCGTCACAGCAGGTCAGCAGCCCTGCCGGCAGCGCTGAGACCTGCGGCGATGGCCCTCGCGGCGACCCCGGGGTCGGGCGCACCGGTGATCGGGCGACCCACCACGACCAGGTCAGANCCCCCCACAAGGGCAGCTTCCGGCGTCGCGGTTCGGGCCTGATCGCCGNTTTCCGNCCCCGCCGGTCGCACGCCTGGAGTGATGAGAGTCACATTGCTACCAAGCTCCATACGGACCATTCGAACCTCCCGCGGACTGCACACCAGGGTGCGCGCACCGGCTTCGACCGCAAGCACGGCGAGCCTGCGGACGGCGTCGGAAGGGGGTCCGGCGAGCCCGATCGCGCTGAGCGCCGCCACATCCAGCGAGGTGAGTACGGTCACGACGGCTACCTCGACATCCGGGGCCGCCTCGATCGCCGCACGTATCATCGCCGCCCCCCCAGCCGCATGCACGGTCACGAAACGAGGGCCCAACGGGGTGATTGAGCGCATTCCCCCGGCGACCGTGGCGGGAATGTCGTGCAGTTTGAGATCGAGGAACAACTCCGGGGCACTCCCGGTGCCGCCCGCGGCGACCGCCGCGCCGCCAGCCCCGGCGAGCACGCCGGCCGCGCGCAGCGCCGTCACGATTGCCGGGCCCTCCCGGTAGAACAGCTCCAGACCGATCTTCAGCACGGCCACGGTAGGGGCGACCGCGGCGGCCCAGCGCAGCGCGGTCGCGGCGTCCGGGGCATCCAGCGCGACCGCCAGCGGCGCCCGGCCCCGCGGCGGGGTGAAGCGGGGCGCGGCCGCGCTCCTCCCGCCGGAGCTCCTCCGGCCGGCGCTCATCCGCTCCTCCTGGCCGCCGGTCCGAACACGGCGGACTCAGGCGCCGCGGACTCAGACGCCGCGGACTCAGACGCCGCGGACTCAGACGCCGCAGAGCCGGAGGATTCGGGCGGCGAGCCGCCCGGTTGTCCCCCGCCCCACGCCTGCCGCAGCGCCGCGTGGTATTCCTGCAACGATCGGACCCCCAGCTCCCCCCGTACCAGCGCTTCCACGCCCTGCACGCAGGCCGCCGCACCCTGGATCGTGGTGATGCACGGAACCCCGGCACTCACGCAGGCTGTGCGGATCTCATAGCCGTCCAGGCGCGGGCCGACGCCCCACGGGGTGTTGATGACGAGGTCGATCTGCCCGGATGTGATCATCTCGACACAGTCGAGTAGCCCCTCGGTGGGGGCCCAGTGCTTGCCGAGGACGACCGCCTTGACCCCGTTGCGCCGCAACACGTCCGCGGTCCCCTCGGTGGCGTAGACGACGAAACCGAGATCCGCGAGCCGCTTGATCGGAAAAACCATCGCCCGTTTGTCCCGGTTGGCCACGGAGACGAACACCCGGCCGTAGGTGGGCAGCGAGGCGTACGCGGCGGCCTGGGACTTGGCGTACGCCGTGCCGAAGCCGTCGTCGATGCCCATCACCTCACCGGTCGACTTCATCTCCGGCCCGAGGACGGTGTCGACGCCGCGGCCACCGGCGTCACGGAAGCGCCCGAAGGGCAGCACGGCCTCCTTGACCGAGATGTGCGAGTCCAGCGGCAGGGTGCCACCGTCGCCGGAGCGCGGCAGCAGGCCCTCGGCCCGCAGCTCGTCGATGGTCGCGCCGAGCATCACCCGGGCGGCGGCCTTGGCCAGCGGCACCGTGGTGGCCTTGGAGACGAACGGCACGGTCCGCGACGCCCGGGGATTGGCCTCCAGGACGTAGAGCACATCGGACTGCAGGGCGTACTGGACGTTGAGCAGACCCCGCACCCCGACGCCCTTCGCGATCGCCTCGGTGGACGTCCGGATACGGTCGAGCTCCGAACGGCCCAGCGTGATCGGCGGCAGGGCGCAGGCCGAGTCGCCCGAGTGGACCCCGGCCTCCTCGATGTGCTCCATCACCCCGGCGAGGTAGAGCGTCTCCCCGTCGTAGAGGGCGTCAACGTCGATCTCCACCGCGTCGTCGAGGAACCGGTCGACGAGCACCGGATGTTCCGGGGAGATGGCGGTGGCCCGATCGATGTAGTCGCGCAGCATCGTGTCGTCGTAGACGATCTCCATGCCACGCCCGCCGAGCACGTAGGACGGCCGCACCAGCACCGGGTACCCGATCCGCTCGGCCACCGTGCGCGCCTCGGCGAAGGAGGTCGCCACCCCGTGCGGCGGCGAGGGCAGGCCCGCCCGGGCCAGCACACGCCCGAACAGCCCACGGTCCTCGGCCAGATGGATCGCCTTGGGCGGGGTGCCCACGACGGGCACGCCCGCCTCGGCGAGCGCCGCGGCGATGCCGAGGGGGGTCTGCCCGCCGAGCTGGACGATTACCCCGGCGAGCGGCCCGGCCTGCTGCTCGGCGTGGACGACCTCAAGCACGTCCTCGACCGTCAACGGCTCGACGTAGAGCCGGTCGGCGGTGTCGTAATCGGTGGACACCGTCTCCGGGTTGCAGTTGACCATGACGGTCTCATAGCCGGCGTCGGAAAGCGCCATCACCGCATGACAACAGGCGTAGTCGAACTCGATGCCCTGGCCGATGCGGTTGGGCCCGCTGCCGAGCACGATCACCCGCGGCCGTTTGCTCGGCGCGACCTCGGTCTCGGCGTCGTAGGCGGAGTAGTGGTACGGGGTCTCGGAGGCGAACTCCGCCGCGCAGGTGTCGACGGTCTTGAACACCGGCCGGATGCCGGTGCGGTGGCGGAACGCCCGGACCACGTCCTCGGAGGTGCCGAGGATCTCGGCGAGCTGGACGTCGGAGAACCCGGCTCGCTTGGCCCGCCGGATGCCCGCCGGATTGCGGCTGATCATCGCCGCGGTCTCGTTGAGGAAGACGAGCTGGTCGACGAACCACGGGTCGATCCCGGTGACCCGGGTGACCTCGTCGGGATCCGCGCCGGCAAGCAGCGCCTGCTGGACGGTACGCAACCGGCCGTCGTGGGGAACCCGCGCGGCTTCCAGCAGGTCGGCGGCGTCCGCCTCGGGCGGGACGAAGGAGAACACCGAGCCCGGGGCCTCCATCGAGCGCAGCGCCTTCTGCAGCGCCTCGGCGAAGCTGCGGCCAACCCCCATCGCCTCGC
The DNA here is from genome assembly GCF_000732115.1 of Frankia sp. CeD. NCBI lineage: Bacteria > Bacillati > Actinomycetota > Actinomycetes > Frankiales > Frankiaceae > Frankia > Frankia sp. CeD. The sequence continues at coordinate 21,797 of NZ_JPGU01000029.1, read as the reverse complement.
CGACGGACTTCATCGTCGTCGTGAGCGTCGGGTCGGCACCGGGGAACTNCTCGAACGCGAACCGCGGCACCTTCACCACGACGTAGTCCAGCGCCGGCTCGAAGGCCGCGGGCGTGGTGCGGGTGATGTCGTTGGGGATCTCGTCAAGGGTGTATCCGAGCGCGAGCTTCGCCGAGATCTTCGCGATCGGGAAGCCGGTCGCCTTCGACGCCAGCGCCGAGGACCGCGACACCCGGGGGTTCATCTCGATGACCACCTGCCGGCCCGTCGCAGGGTCGACGGCGAACTGGATGTTGCAGCCGCCGGCGTCGACGCCGACGGCCCGCATCACCGCGATCGCCATGTCCCGCATGCGCTGGTACTCGCGGTCGGTCAGGGTCATCGCCGGCGCCACCGTGATCGAGTCGCCGGTGTGCACCCCCATCGGGTCGACGTTCTCGATCGAGCAGACCACGACCACGTTGTCCGCGCGGTCGCGCATCAGCTCGAGCTCGTACTCCTTCCAGCCGAGGACCGACTCCTCCACCAGCACCTCGGTCGACGGGCTCGCGGCCAGTCCGTCCGCCGCCATCCGGCGCAACTCGCCGGAATCATGGGCGAAGCCGCTGCCGGCGCCGCCGAGGGTGAAGCTGGGTCGCACGACCACCGGGTAGGAGAACTCCTCCCCGGCGGTCAGGCACTCGGCGACGGTGTGGCAGATGGCGCTGCGCGCGGTCTCGCCGCCGACCGCGGCGACGATGTCCTTGAACGCCTGACGGTCCTCCCCGGCGCGGATCGCGTCGATATTCGCGCCGATCAGACGGACCTCGAAGCGGTCCAGGACACCGGCGTCGTGCAGGGCGACGGCGGTGTTCAGCGCGGTCTGGCCACCCATGGTGGCCAGGATCGCGTCGGGCCGCTCCCGTTCGATGATCTTCGCGACGATGTCCGAGGTGATCGGCTCGACGTAGGTCGCGTCCGCGATCTCCGGATCGGTCATGATTGTCGCCGGGTTGCTGTTGACCAGGATGACCCGCAGGCCCTCCGCGCGCAGCACCCGGCAGGCCTGGGTACCCGAGTAGTCGAACTCGCACGCCTGGCCGATCACGATCGGCCCGGAGCCGAGGACCAGGACGCTGCTCAGATCCTCATGCTTCGGCATGACCGGCCTCCCGCACAGATCGCTCACTCCGCTCCCGGCCACCCTCCCGGGTGTCCGNCATCAAAGCGCGGAACCGCTCGAACAACGGGGAGGCATCATGCGGCCCCGGCGCGGCCTCCGGATGGAACTGCACGCTGAAGGCCGGCACGTCCAGACACTCCAATCCCTCGACGACGTTGTCGTTGAGGCCGCGGTGGCTGACCACCACCCGGCCGAACGGGGTGTCGGTCACCCCGGTGAGCGGCGCCCGCACGGCGAAGCCGTGGTTCTGGCTGGTGACCGCGATCCGCCCGGTCGCCATATCCCCGACCGGCTGGTTCACGCCGCGGTGGCCGTAGGTGAGCTTGTACGTCTCGAAGCCAAGAGCGCGGGCCAGCAGCTGGTGCCCGAAACAGATCCCGAACACCGGGACACCGGCCCGCAGCACCGTCCGCAGCGCGTCAACCGCATAGTCCGCCGCCGCCGGATCGCCGGGACCGTTCGACAGGAACACCCCGTCCGGTTCCAGCGCCAGCAGCTGTTCGCCGGTGGTGCGGGCCGGCAGCACATGCACCTCGCAGCCCAGCGCGGCCATGGCGGCCGGCGTCGCGCGCTTGATGCCGAGATCGAGCGCGGCGACCTTGAACAGCGCGGCGCCCGCCACCGCCTCCACCACATAGGGGGTAGGGGTGGAGACCCGGGGCGCGAGATCCGCGCCGAGCATCTCCGGGGAGGCGCGGACCCGGTCGAGCAGGGCGTCGAGCGCCGCCGCCCGCTCGCCGTCCGCGCCGGAACCCGGGCCCGGGCCGACCGGGCCACCGTCGGCGTCGGCGTCGGCGTCGAGCACGCTGCTGATCCCGCACCGCATCGAGCCGAGCTCACGCAGGTGACGGGTCAGCGCCCGGGTGTCGATCCCGCTGATCCCCACCACACCGGCCGCGGCCAGCTCGTCGTCGAGCGTGCCCCGGGCGCGCCAGTTGGAGGCCCGCCGGGCGGGGTCACGCACGACGAACCCGGCGACCTGGATCCGCTCGGACTCGTAGTCCTCGTCGTTGACGCCGGTGTTGCCGATGTGCGGGGCGGTCATGATGACGACTTGGCCGTGGAACGACGGATCGCTCAGCGTCTCCTGGTAGCCGGTCATCCCGGTGGAGAACACGGCCTCGCCGAAGGTCTCGCCGATCGCCCCGTACGCCTCGCCGACGAAGCTGCGACCGTCCTCCAGCATCAGGACCGCTCGCGTCGGCGTCGTGGTGGGAGTGCTCACCGATCCTCCTTCAGCCTGTTGACCTCACCGAGCGGTGAGGTCAACGGGTCGACCGACGACCAGCCGGGGTCAGACTGATCAAGCTGTCCCGGGTCCACCCACCCGGGGTCCGATTCCGGATCCGCCGGCCACTGATCGGGATGACGCCGCTCGGGGTGGCGCGGGTCGGAGCGGCGCGGGTCGGGGTGACCCTCATCCTGGTGTCGCCGATCGGGGAGTCGCTGGTCCGAGCGCCACCGCTCCGCGTAGAGCCGCCGGTCGGCGGGCACCGCCCGCTCGCCGCGGGCCTGGGCCCGCTCCCCCCGGGAACGCAGCCGAGGGCCGGTCCGGATCGCCGGCATCTCCTCGGTCGGTTGTCCGGAACCCGGCCGCTGCCCGGACCGGCCCACCGGCCCGGGGCCGGGCGCGACGGCCCGGGGCCGGATCCGCGGGCGGATCCGCGGTACCGCGTGCGGCGAGGTGACGTCGCCCGGTGCCAGATGCGCGGGCGGGGGGCCGATCAGGTCGTGGACGGCGCGCACCACCTTGGGCTGGCGGGCACGGTCCTCACCGCGGAAACCGGTCTCCAACTCGTGCCCGCCGAACGACCACGCGATGACGATCAGACGCCCGGGGGCGGAGACCTTGCCGGCGTGCGCCCGCTCCAGGCGGGCACCGCGGACGGCCTCGCGCGGGATCCAGAACGCCTCGCCGGGGCGGTCCACCCGCACCCCGGTCTCGTACACGCTGACGTAGCCGCCGGCCCGCCCGCCCAGCCCGCGGGCGGCGATCCATTCCAGCCAGTGCCCGGCGTCGACGGTGCCGAGGTACATCCCGCGCAGCGGAGCGGCGAACACCGTGCCTGGTTCCGCCGGCGGGACGGGCAGCTCGGGAAGGTCCTCCTCCTGACGCTCGGCCCGGTTGCGCCACGCCCGTCGCATCGAACCGACCGCCGCGACGAACACCAGCAACAGGCCAAGCAGGAGAAGCAGGTGCAGCCCCAGGCGATCCGGCGCCCGGTCCAGGGCGACGGCGGGCCCGGCGGCCGACAGGGCGGCGCGCGAAACAGTCATACGATCTTCCCGTCGAGCACGGTGGGCCGTCCCCGCAGGAACGTGGCGCGGATCGTTCCCGGCAGCGACCGGCCCGCATAGGGCGTGTTGCGGCTGCGGCTGGCGAGCGCGTCCGGCTCGACCATCCGCCACGGCGCCGGGTCAAGCAGGGTGACGGTCGCGGGCGCGCCCACTGCTATGGAACTCCACACCTCGGCCGCGGTTCGCGGCAGGCCACCGATCCTTGCCGGGGCCAGTGCCATCCGCTCGGCGACCCCGGCCCAGTCCAGCCGGCCCGGGATGACCATCGTCTCGATGACCACCGACAGCGCCGTCTCGAGACCGAGCATGCCGGGACGCGCGGCGGCCCACTCCGTCTCCTTGTCCTCCAGCGCGTGCGGAGCGTGGTCGGTGGCGACGCAGTCGATCGTGCCGTCGGCGAGCCCGGCGCGCAGCGCGGCGACGTCCTCGGCGGTGCGCAGCGGCGGGTTGACCTTGTAGACCGGGTCGAACGAGCAGACCAGGNNNTCNNTGAGCAGCAGGTGGTGCGGGGNCACCTCGGCGGTGACGTTCCAGCCCTTCGCCTTGGCCCACCGGATGATCTCTACCGATCCGGCGGTGGAGACGTGACAGACGTGCAGTCGGGAGCCGACGTGCCCGGCCAGCAGCGCGTCCCGGGCGATGATCGCCTCCTCGGCGACCGCGGGCCACCCCGGCAGCCCCAGCCTGGCAGCCACCGTGCCCTCGTTCATCTGGGCGTTCTCGGTCAGCCGCGGTTCCTGCGCATGCTGGGCGATCACCCCGTCGAACGCCTTGACGTACTCCAGCGCCCGGCGCATGAGCAGCGCGTCCGACACGCAGTGCCCGTCGTCGGAGAAGACCCGCACGCCCGCCGCGGAGGAGGCCATGGCGCCGAGTTCGGCGAGCCGCTCGCCGGCAAGTCCGACGGTGACCGCGCCGACCGGCCGGACATCGCAGTGACCCGCGTCCAGGCCGAGCCGCCACACCTGCTCGACGACCCCCGCGGTGTCGGCGACCGGATTGGTGTTCGCCATCGCGAACACGGTGGTGTAGCCACCGAGGGCCGCGGCGCGGGTGCCGGAGGCGACCGTCTCGGCGTCCTCCCGGCCGGGTTCCCGCAGGTGGGTGTGCAGGTCGACCAGGCCGGGGAGCAGGATCAGCCCGTCCGTGTCCAGCACGGTGGTGCCGGCGGGCAGTCCCCCGGCCCCGGCGTGCGTGGAGCCGGCCGGTCGCCAGGCGGCCACCACCCCGTCCGCGAGGACGACGTCGACGGGGTCCCCGCCGAGCGGGCGGNCCCGCCGCAGGACCCAGGAGGTCCCCGCCGACCTCCCCACCGGCGTTTCCTCCGACGTTTCCGCCGCGGGCGTCGTCATGAGACCTCCCCGGAACCACCCAGCAGCAGGTACAGCACGGCCATCCGCACGCTCACCCCGTTCGCAACCTGTTCCACGACTGTCGACCGGGCGGAGTCGGCGACCCGAGAGGCGATCTCCATCCCGCGTACCATCGGGCCGGGATGCATCACCAGGGCGTGGTCGGGCAACATCTCCGCCCGGTCGGCATCCAGCCCGTAGCGCCGGCTGTACTCCCGTTCGGTCGGGAAGAAGGCCGCGGACATCCGCTCCCGCTGGACCCGCAGCATCATCACCACGTCGCTCTTGGGCAGCACGGCGTCGAGGTTGTACGACACCTCGACCGGCCACGAGGAGATTCCGAGGGGCACCAACGTCGGCGGGGCCACGACGGTCACCGTCGCGCCCAGCGTGGCGAGCAGCCACACGTTCGATCGCGCCACCCGGGAATGCAGCACGTCGCCGACGATGGTGACGGCGAGGCCGTCGATCCGGCCGAGCCGGCGGCGCATGGTGAAGGCGTCGAGCAGGGCCTGGGTCGGGTGCTCGTGAGTGCCGTCTCCCGCGTTCACCACGCTGCCGCGTACCCAGGAGGCCAGTCGGTGCGGCGCGCCACTCGCGGCATGCCGGCAGACCACGGCGTCGGCACCCATCGCCTCAAGGGTCTGCGCCGTGTCCTTCAGACTTTCGCCCTTCGACACGCTTGACCCGCGCGCCGAAAAATTGATCACATCGGCCGACAGTCTCTTGGCGGCTACCTCGAAGGACGTACGGGTGCGGGTGGAGTCCTCGAAGAACAGGTTGACGACGGTGCGGCCCCGCAGGGTCGGCAGTTTGCGCACCGACGCCTCGGCGACCCGCGCCATCCGTTCGGCGGTGTCCAGCACCAGCAGCGCGTCGTCCCGGTCGAGATCCTCAGTCGACAGGAGATGGCGGTTCACGCCCGTCCCCCGAACCCGGCTTGTGCTCCCCACACGGCACTTCCCCCGATCATGGCTGGTTCCCGGGGGGCGCGTCGTCGGCGCCGTCCCCCCCGGCGGCCGANAGGATCAGCACGCCGTCGGCGCCGTCGATCTCCCGCAGCCGGACTGCCACCGACTCCCGGCGCGAGGTCGGCATGTTCTTCCCGACGTAGTCGGCGCGGATCGGCAGCTCGCGATGGCCCCGGTCGACCAGGACCGCGAGCTGGACGGCACGCGGCCGGCCGTAGGCGGCCAAGGCGTCCAGCGCCGCCCGCACCGTGCGCCCGGAGTAGAGGACGTCGTCGACGAGGATCACCACGCGGCCGTCGACACCACCCTCGGGAATGTCGGTCACCTCGAGGGGACGCACGCCGCGCAGTCGCAGATCGTCGCGGTACATGGTCGGGTCAAGGGAGCCAACCGGGAGACGCACCCCCTCGACGGCCTGCACCCGCTGTGCCAGCCGGTGCGCAAGGGGTACCCCTCGGGTGGGTACTCCGAGCAGGACGACCCCGGCGCCACCGGAGGTCTTCTCGAGAATCTGATGCGCCATCCGGCTGACGATCCGGGTGATGTCGTCTGCGGACAGTACTGCCCGGGCGGTGCCGGGACGGCGCGATGCGGGGTCGCTCGCGGCAGCCGGGGCCACGCGGCATCCCTCCTTCCCCGCCTCACGGGACGGTCCTTAAAGGAGTGGTCCCAGCGACGTTACCAGGGCCCTCAGGACGTGTGAGGATCTCGCCGCCGGACGCCGACGCCCCTGGCGCCCGGCGCGACGACGGGTCGCCCACCGGTCCGGACAGCGCGGGACGTTATTGCCGCGCCAACCACGCAGCATCATGTTGTCACTACTTGTCACTGGGTTCGATGCCGTCGCCACAGCGGTGGCGGCATCCGGAAGTTCCCACCGCTCAGGCGTAGGGCGCAACCAGAGGGCTACAGAAAGTGGTANAAAGAAAGAGGCGACACGNCCCCCCGGGTGTCGAGCGTCANCCCGGCGGGCACTACTATCGGTAACCGCCGGCGGCACGAGCCCCGGTTCCAACTGATCGACCACGACAGGAGTGGGCACTCCGATGTCCGACTATGCGAAGGCGCTCGGTGCTCGGCTGCGCGCGATACGCACCCAGCAGGGGCTCTCGCTTCATGGCGTCGAGGAGAAGTCGCACGGTCGGTGGAAAGCCGTCGTCGTGGGTTCCTACGAACGTGGGGACCGCGCCGTCACCGTGCAGCGCCTCTCCGAGCTCGCGGAGTTCTACGGCGTTCCGGTGGGGGAGCTTCTTCCCGAGGGTTCCACCGTCGCTCCGCTGGAGCAGTCTCCTCGGATCGTTCTCGACCTCGAGCGTCTCTCCCAGGTTCCCAAGGAGCAGGGTGGTCCGCTCGCCCGGTACGCGGCGACCATTCAGAGCCAGCGCGGCGACTACAACGGCCGGGTGCTCTCGATCCGGTACGAGGACCTGCGCTCGCTCGCGGTGATCTACGACACCTCGCCGAGCAAGCTCACCGAGCAGCTCGTCTCTTGGGGCGTGCTGTCTCCGGAGCAGGGCGCGGACGCCGCGGCGACCGACGTCTAGCCTCGCTCCGGTATCGCGGTACCGGTACCGCGATACCGGTACCACAATCCGCCGGCTCGCATCCGCGCCACCCGCGGCACACGTATCCGGGGAAGGACCCGGTACGTCGCCTGGGCGACGTACCGGGAACGCCGATCCCGGTTCCCTCCCGGCAACCGGGCAACCCCGGTGGACCGCCGCTACGACGGCTGGCCGGGAATTGAATCCACCGCCGATCCCCGTCCGGTCGACTCGGCCGGGGTGGCCAGGCCCTTTCCCTCGACCAGACTCGCGAGCAGCCCGTTGACAAACGCCGGCGACCGGTGGGTGGAGAGGTTCTTCGCCAGTTCCACGGCTTCGTCGATGGCGACCCGATCCGGGACGTCGGGACGCCAGAGCAGTTCCAGCACGGCAATCCGCAGAATGTTGCGGTCGACCGGCGGCATCCGCTCCAACGTCCAACCCTCGGCGTACCGGGCGATCCGCTCGTCGATCTCCCCGCGGCGCTCGACGACCCCCTCGACCAGCTCGACGGCGTATTCCGACACCGGTGGATCGGACTGGGCCAGCCGGGCAGCGAGGATCTCCGGCACGGCGCTCGCGCGCACGTCCGCTTCGTAGAGGATGTCCAGCGCCCGTTTACGGGCTTTGGACCTGGCGCTCAGCTCGTCACCCGGCCCAGGTACCGGCCGTCACGCGTGTCGACCTTGACCTTTTCCCCACTGGTGATGAACAGCGGCACGTTGATGGTGGCGCCCGTCTCCAGGGTGGCCGGCTTCGTCCCGCCGGTCGAGCGATCGCCCTGCACCCCCGGGTCGGTCTGCGAAATGGTCAGCTCGACGCTGGCCGGCAGTTCGACATAGAGCGGGGCGCCGTCATGTAGCGCGACGGTGGCCACGGTGTTTTCCAGCATGTAGTCGGCCGTCCCACCGACGACATCCGGCGGGATCGGGATCTGATCGTAGGACTCGCTGTCCATGAAGACGAAATCGGCACCGTCCCGGTAGAGGTAGGTCATCTCGCGGCGGTCGACGGTCGCGACGTCAACCTTGACCCCGGCGTTGAAGGTGCGGTCGACGACCTTCCCGGTGAGCACGTTCTTCAGGGTCGTGCGGACGAACGCCCCACCCTTACCCGGCTTGACGTGCTGGAAGCCGACGACGTTCCACAACACCCCGTCGATGTCGAGCGTCATGCCGTTCTTCAGGTCGTTGGTGGTCGCCACTGCGCGCGTTCTCCGTTTCCATCGCCGTACGCCGACGGCGGGTGTGGTCGTTCCCCGGACCCTCGTGCGAGGACCGCGGTGCTCTCTCCCCAGGCCATCCCCAGGCTCCCCAGGCCATCCCCAGGCCGCTTCCATCCTCAGGCCGCTTCCGGACCCCGCCACCGGGCGAACGCACCGGGCGCGGACACCGGGCGCGGACGTGGCGGCGATCCTACAAACCGCCGCGACGAGTCTACCGACCCTCGGCGACAGTGGTGAACGCCGCGATCAGCAGGCCAGCGTCCGGATTGTCCAGGATGACGGTGCGGCCCTGCGCCTCGAGGCCGACGAAACGCATCCGCCGTCCCCGCGCCTTCTTGTCGACCCGCATCGCGTCGAGCAGCGCCGCCCACCGGTCGTCCCGGTAGGTCACCGGCAGGCCGATGCGGGTCAGCAGCTCACGGTGCCGGTCGGCGGTGGCGTCGTCGAGGCCGACGACGAGCCGGGACAGCTCCGCCGCGAACACCATGCCCACCGAGATCGCCGCGCCGTGCCGCCAGCTGAAGTGCTCGACCTTCTCGATGGCATGACCGAGGGTGTGACCATAGTTGAGGATCTCCCGCCGGCCGTCCTCCCGCGGATCGCCGGAGACCACCTCGGCCTTGACCCGGATGGACCGCTCGATCAGCTCGGGCAGATGCGCGGCGCCGGTCGGATCGGCGTCGAGCAGATCGAGGATCGCCGCGTCGGCGATGAAACCGGTCTTGACGACCTCGGCGAGCCCGGCGCGTACCTCGACGGCCGGCAGAGACTCCAGCGCCGCCAGATCGCACAGCACGCCGAGCGGCTGGTGGAAGGCCCCGACCAGGTTCTTGCCCGCGTCGATGTCGATGCCGGTCTTCCCGCCGACCGCCGCGTCGACCATGCCGAGCACGGTGGTCGGCACCTGGACGACGTCCACCCCGCGCAGCCAGCTCGCGGCGACGAACCCGGCCAGGTCTGTCACGGTGCCGCCGCCGAGGCCGATCACCATGTCGTCCCGGGTGAAGCCGATCCGGCCGAGCACGTCCCAGCAGAAGCCGGCGATCCGCAGCTGCTTGGCCTCCTCGCCGTCGGGCACCTCGATGGCGTGCGCCTCCACGCCCGCGTTCTCCCGCAGGTCGGCGACGACGGCGTCCGCGGTGGCCCGCAACGCCCCGGGATGGATCACCGCGGCGCGGGTCCGCCCGACGACGGTCTCGGCGAGCTCGCCGAGCAGGCCCACCCCGAGCACGACGTCGTAGGGACGCCCGCCGCCCGGCCGTACCGGGATCCGCACGATGTCGGAGGCCTTCACCTGCATACTCACCGTTTGCCCCCCGCGGCGTCCGCCGCCTCGTCCGGTTCGCTGCCCCCCGCGAGCAGCGGGCCCAGGGCCGCCGCCAGCAGGTCGGTCACCTCGTCCGGCTCGTGCCCCGCGGTGTCGATGACCACCGTCGCCACCTCGGCGTAGAGCGGCCGGCGCGCCCTGAGCAGGGCGGCGAGCCGCGTGCGGGGCCCCTCGACCAGCAGTGGACGGTCCCGGGCGAGGCCCACCCGCCGCACCGCGTCGGAAACTCCCACCTCAAGATAGACGACCCGGTGCCCGGCCAGCCGGGTCCGGTTCTCGGCGTCGAGCACCGCTCCCCCGCCAAGGGCCAGGACCCCCCGGTGATCCGCGAGCGCGGCCGCCACCGCCCGGCGCTCGGCCAGCCGGAAGTACTCCTCACCATGATCGAGAAAGATGTCCGCGACGGTGGTGCCGAGCGCCGCCTCGATGTCGGCGTCGGTGTCGCGGAAACCCACCCCCCACCGCCGCGCCAGCTGGGTGCCCACCGTCGTCTTCCCCGCTCCGGGCGCTCCGACCAGCACCACCATCGGCCCCGTCCAGGCCATCGGCCCCGTCCACGCGTCCGTCGCCGGCTCCCCCACGATGATCCTCTGTCTTCGCCGCCTGCCGATTCCCGCCGCCGATCAGCGGATGACCAGGGACTTCAGGTACCCCTCGTAATTACGCCGGGTCTCCTCCACCGAGTCCCCCCCGAACTTCTCCAGCGCCGCGTCGGCGAGCACGAGGGCGACCATCGCCTCCGTCACCACCCCGGCCGCGGGCACCGCGCACACGTCGGACCGCTGGTTGATCGCGACCGCCGCCTCGCCGGTGGACACGTCCACCGTGGACAACGGCCTGGTCAGCGAGGAGATCGGCTTCATCGCCACCCGCACGCGCAACGGCTCGCCCGTGGTCATGCCGCCCTCGACCCCGCCGGCCCGGTCAGTCNCCCGCCGCACCCGCCGGCTGCCGGCACCGGCCGGCTCGATCTCGTCGTGCGCCCCGGAACCCCGCCGCCGCGCGGTGGTGAAACCGTCCCCGAACTCGACGCCCTTGATCGCCTGAATGCCCATCAGCTCGCCCGCGATCCGGGCGTCGATGCGCCGGTCGCCGTGCACGTAGCTGCCGAGCCCGGGCGGGCAGCCGTACGCCAGCACCTCGACGATGCCGCCGAGGGTGTCCGCGTCGGCGTGGGCCACGTCGATCTCGGCGACCATCCGCACGCTGGTCGCCTGGTCGGCACAGCGGACCGGGTCCGCGTCCACCGCCGCCAGCGACGTCGGGGCGGGCACCCCCGGGGGCACCTCGACCGCGCCGATCGCGACGACATGCGAGATCACCTCGATGCCGTAGGCCTGCCGCAGCAGTGCCTTGGCCGCGGTGCCGAGCGCGACCCGCGCGGCGGTCTCCCGGGCGCTGGCGCGCTCCAGCACGGGCCGGGCGTCGTCGAACCCGTACTTCTGCATGCCGGCGAGATCGGCGTGGCCGGGCNGGGGCNGGGTCAGNGGGGCTGCGCGGCCCAGGCCCGCCAGCGCCGCCGGATCGACCGGGTCGGGCGACATGACCCGCTCCCACTTGGGCCACTCGGTGTTGCGGACGACCACGCTGACCGGGCCGCCGAGGGTGACGCCGTGGCGGACTCCACCGAGCAGCTCGACCTCGTCACGCTCGAAGCTCATCCGCGCGCCGCGACCGTGCCCGAGCCGGCGGCGGGCCAGCTCGGCGGAGATGTCGGAACTGGTCATCCGGATCCCGGCGGGCAGCCCCTCGACCGTCGCCACCAGGGCGGGACCATGGGACNCCCCCGCCGTCAGCCAACGCACCATGACCCCAGTCTTTCACGCTCACCGCCCCTGTCACNACCGCGCTCAGGCAGGACAACCGGAATCAAACGGAACTATCAGTATCAAGTAGGACAAACGAGATCAGCCGGCGCGACCGAGGACGGCGAGCAGCGTCCCGGCGAGCAGAAAGGGACCGTAGGCGATGCGGTCATGCCGGCCGACCCGGCCCGCCACGAGCAGCGCGCTCGCCCAGAGCCCCCCGAGGACGATGCCGGCGAACAGCCCGAACACCACACTCGGCCAGCCGAGCCAGCCCAGCGCACCGCCCAGCAGGCCGGACACCTTGACGTCCCCGCGCCCGAGCCCCGCCCTCGGCAGGCAATGCACCCCCAGGAAGATCACCCAGACGGCAGCCGCGGCCATCCCGGCGCGCAGCAGACGGCCGGGCTCGCCGGTGAGCAGCGCGGCGAGGCCGAACAGCCCGGCGAGCACCGGATAGGACGGCAGTACCAGATGGTCGGGCAGGCGGTGCACCCGAAGATCGATCACGGCCAGCCAGACCCCGACGACCGCCAGATACACATAGGCCGGCAACCAGCTCGGATGATCGTGCAGGGCGACGGTCACGGCCGCGGCGACCAGCACCGTCACGGCACCGAGCGCCGCCGCCCCGGGCGCCTCCCGGTGCGGGGCCTGCCCGGGCAGCGCCGGCACGCCGGCCACGATCCGGCGACCGAACGGCAGGGCGGCGAGCGCAGGAAGGGCGATCAACGTGCTGAGCGCGCCGCCCGGCACCACTCCCGGCACCGCTATCCGCCGGCAGGTCCACCGCGGCCGCGGGGACCGCTCCCCGCGAGACCGTGGCCGCCCGGCACGCCGACCTCCACCGCCGGGGGCCTGTTCCCCCGCGTCCGCTCGTCCAGCGCGGCCTGACCCGCGGCCAGCAGAACGCTGGTGGGAACCACCTGCCCGGTGAAGTGCTCGACCTGCCCCACGGCCTGGGCGGCGAGGATCTCCAGGCCACCTGCGACCCGGGCACCGGCCCGGTAGGCCGCGGCGGCCAGCGCCGTGGGCCAGGGATGATAGAGCAGTTCTACGAGCTGGCAGGCTGGCGGCCACGGTCCGGTGGCGAGCCCGTCGGTCGCGCCGGCGGGCGTGGTGGAGATGACCAGATCCGGACCGGCAGGCAGGCCCGCGGCCAGCAGCTCCCAGGGCAGCGCGGTGACCTCGACGCCCAGCCGCGACCCGATCTCCGCCACCTCCGCCACGGCGGCGGGCCGGCGGGCGACGACGCCGAGGCGGGNGCAGCCCNCCGCGGCGACCGCCGCGACCGCGGCGCGGGCCGTGCCACCGGCACCGAGTACGAGCGGCTGGCCTGGGACCGCGCCGCGCATCACCCGGCGCAGCGCCATGCCGATGCCGTCCACGTCGGTGTTGTAGCCACGCAACCGGCCGGCGGGCCCGACGACGACCGTGTTGACGGCGCCGATGACCGCCGCCGTCGCGTCCACCTCGTCGAGCAGGTCGAGCGCGACGGTCTTGAGCGGCATGGTCAGGGACAGCCCGACCCAGCCCGGATCCGTGCGGACCCGGGTGAGCATCGCGGCGAGCCCGGTNTCGTCGCAGTGCACGGCGGTGTACGTCACCGCGAGACCGAGCTTGGCGTAGGCGGCGGCATGCAGCAGCGGGGAGAGCGAATGGTCCACCGGTGCCCCGAGCACGGCGGCGCGGGTGGGGCCCGACGGCGGCGCGGTGGCCGCGACGGTCGCCGGCGGTTCCATGGGCCGACGACGGCACTCAGGGGGCCGACGGCGGGCCGGGGTAGTGCCGGCGGGAACGATCTCCGGCACTACCGGGCCCTCCTCATGCTTGCGGGCCTCATGCTCGCGGCTTCCCTCGCACTACTCACGACCTCCTTCACGCCGGTACTGGGCCTCTGCCTGCTCCCACTCCCGCTCCGTGGTGGCGAAGACCGTCACCTTGCTCTGCGGCATGGAGACGAAATAGAACCACGATCCGTCGGCCGGTTCCAGTGCCGACCGCAGCGCCCAGACGCCGGGGTTGGAGATTGCGCCCGGCGGCAACCCTTTCACGGCCCGCGTGTTGTACGGGTTGTTCTGGGCGAGTTGTTCCTTGGTCAACGGCCCCTCGTACCCGTCCGTGGCGTAGCGGGTGGTCGAGTCCATGTCGAGCCGGCCAAATCTTCCCGATGTGTCCCTGAGCCGATTGTAGATCACCCGGGCCACCTTCGGACCCTCGTCGCGGTTGGCCACCTCCTTCTCGATGATCGAGGCGATGGTGACGATGTCCTTCGGCGGGACCCCGAGCGCGGCGGCCCTGCCCTCCAGATCGATCGCCGCGGTCTCCCGCTTGAAGCGGTCGACGAAGGAACGCAGCAACTGCTCGGGCGTGGCCCCGGGCACGAGGTCGTAGGTAGACGGGAAGAGNTAGCCTTCCAGCAGGTTCGGCGGCGCGTAGGACGGCAGGCCCAGCTGGGCGGGGTTCTTCGCGATCGCCTCCAGGTCCGCCATCGACGTGCCCGGGAGGCGTTCATGCAGTGCTGTGAGGACCTCACGGACGGTCATGCCCTCTTTGATGACGAACTTGAACGGCGCGGACGAGGCAGGGTCGAGCAGGGCCTCGAGCGCCGCGGCGGCGCTCATCCTGGTGTGCAGACGGTAGGTGCCCGGCTGGATGCCCAGCGACTTCGGATTCGCGGTGGCGGCCTTGACGAACGCGGCGACACTCGCGGTCACGTTCGCGTCGTGNAGCTCCCCGGCGATCTCCCGGGTACTCGCCCCGGCCGGGATCTGGACCATCGCGATGCCCTCGCCGGAGCCGGAGTAGTCGGCGGGCTCGCCAGCCGAGATGTGCCCGACGACCTTCCCCACCCCGTAGATCCCCAGTCCCAGCAGGGCGGCGACCACGACAAGCACCGCGATGAGCTTCGGCAGCGCGCGACCGCGCCGGCCGCCGTCGGGACCGGGCTCGTCCCAGCCGCCGCCGTCGTCCCAGGCGCGGTGGTCCCAGTCGACCCCGGCACGGTCGTCCGGGTACTGATCATCGGCGTAGTGTTCATCCGAGTAACGATCACCGCGCTGGCGGGCCCGACGGCGACGCGAGTAGGGGTCCTCGTCGAGCATCTCGTCGAGGTCGCCGCCGGTCACCTCTCGTCCGACGGCGGGACAACACCGTCCGGAGCCCGGGGGCCGTCTCTCGGAGCCCGGACCACGCCGTCCGGACCCGCGGCCGGGGCGGCACACCCGATCACGCCGGGCGCGGCGCTCCCCCGGCGGCTGTCCAGGTCGTGCTGCAGGATCTGCACGGCTGCCTCCTGATCCACGAGACTCCGGCGGGCACGCGAACGAACGCCACGCTCGGCCATCCTGCGATGAGCCGCAACCGTGGTGAGCCGCTCGTCCACAAAACGCACGGGGACGGGTGCGATCCGCTCGGCGAGTACCTCGGCGTACTGCCGCACCAGCCGGACCGCCCGGCCTTCCTGCCCGGACATCTGTCTGGGCAGGCCGACCACGACCTCTACAGCCTGCCGCTCCCGGACGATGAGGACGAGCTGATCTATGTCCGCATTACCCCGTCTGTCCCTGGCCAGGGTAGTCACCGGAACCGCGAGCACGCCGCCCGGGTCGCTCGCGGCGACCCCGACCCGCACCGAGCCGACATCGACCCCGATCCGCACCCCGGGCCGAGAATCCCCGGGCCGAGAATCCCCGGGCCGNGAGCCCGAGCCGCTCNCCGCGAGGCGTGCTCGGCCACCAGCCCCCGCAGCCTGGCGAACACCGCCGGCACCAGCTGTGGGTTCCCCCCGCCGCCCTGGGCCACGTCCGGCTTGCCGCCACCCTTGCCACCCAGGCTCGCCCAGGACTGCCGCACCAGGTCACCGGCGCGCAGCCCCCGGCCGCGCGCGGCGTCGTCGGTCACCACGACGATCGACGACCCGTCGGCCTTGGCCACGGCGACGACGGCGGGCCGCCCCGCCAGCCGCCCACGCACGTCCAGCGCCAGCAGCCGCACGTCGTCGGGGGCGGTGCCGGCGGGCACCTCGGCGGNGACCACGGCGACGCCAGCCACCTCCTCGGCACCCTCGGCCAGCGCCCCGGCCCCGGCGAGTACCGCGGCGGCCCGCAGTCGTTCCAGCTCCCGCTCGGCGTCGCGCAGCCGGCCGACGATGTCGGTGACCCGGTCCACCAGCTCATCCGGACGGGCCTTCAGCGCGGTGGACAGCTGCGACACCAGGAGATGCTCGCGCGCCAGGTAGCGGAAGGCGTCGAGGCCGACCAGCCCCTCGACTCGGCGGGTGCCCGCGGAGATCGACGCCTCCGACAGCAGCTTCACCGCGCCGAGCTGCGCGGAGCTCGCGACGTGCGTGCCACCGCACAGCTCGCGGGCGTAGTCGCCCACGTCGACGACCCGCACGGCGTCGCCGTACTTCTCGCCGAACAGCGCCATCGCGCCGAGCCGGCGGGCCTCCTCCTGCGTGGTTACGAAAGCCCGCACCGGCAGGTCACGCAGGGCAACCTCGTTGATCTCGTCCTCGACGTCGGCGAGCACCGACGGCGGCACCGCGCCGAGGGCGTGGAAGTCGAACCGCAGCCGGCCCGGGGAGTTCAGCGAACCGGCCTGGGTCGCGCCCTCGCCCAGCGCGCGACGGAACGCGGTGTGCACGAGATGGGTGGCGGTGTGCGACCGGGACACCGCGCGGCGACGATCGGCATCCACCTCCGCGAACACCTCCACGCCGAGCCGCAGCTCGCCGCCGAGCACCCGCACCCGGTGCAGGACCAGGTCGGGCACGGGCCGCTGGACGTCGAGCACCTCGACCTCGCCGCCGTCGAAACGCAGCCGACCGAGGTCGGGCTCCTGGCCGCCGCTCTCGGCGTAGAAGGGGGTCGCGTCGAGCACGACCCCGACCTCGGTGTCCTCCCCCGCCGCCGCCAGCCCCGCGCCGTCGGCGATGCCGACGAGGCCCACCACGCCGNAGGTCNGGCTGAGCTCCTCGTACCCGGTGAAGGTCGTCGGGCCGGAACGGGCCAGGATCGGCCGGAACGCGGACAGGTCGACGTTGCCGATCCGCCGCGCGGCCCGGTCCGCCTTCGCGGCCTGCCGCTGGCGGTCCATCAGCCGGCGGAAACCCGCCTCGTCAACGGAAAGGCCCGCCTCAGCGGCCATCTCCAGTGTCAGGTCGATCGGGAAGCCGTAGGTGTCGTGCAGCTTGAAGGCCGCCTCGCCGCCCAGCGTGGTCGAGCCCAGGGATCGGGCCTGGCGCGCCGCGGTGTCGAAGATCGTGGTACCGGTGCGCAGCGTCTCGGCGAACGCCTGCTCCTCCGCGACGGCGACCCCGGTGATCGTCTCGGCATTGTCGAGCAGTTCGGGGTAGATCGTCCCCATCGCCGACCCGACGACCGCGAACAGCTCGCTCATCACCGGCTCGTGGGCACCGAGCAACCGGGCGTTACGGATCGCCCGGCGCAGCATGCGGCGCAGCACGTAGCCGCGCCCCTCGTTGGAGGGGACGACGCCGTCGGAGATCAGCATCGCGGCGGTGCGGGTGTGGTCGGCGATCACTCGCAACCGCACGTCATCGGCGGGGNCCGCGCCGTAGCGCCGCCCGGTCAGCCGGCCGGCGGCGTCGAGCACCGGCCGGGAGATGTCGATCTCGTAGAGGTTGTCGACACCCTGGAGGATGGTCGCCATCCGCTCCAGGCCCATCCCGGTGTCGATGTTGCGGGCCGGCAACTCACGCTCGATCGGATAGTCGTACCCGGCGCCCTCGCCCCGCTCGTACTGCATGAAGACGAGGTTCCAGACCTCGAGGTAGCGCTCCTCGTCCGCGATCGGACCGCCCTCACGGCCATAGGCGCAGCCGCGGTCGAAGTAGATCTCGCTGCACGGCCCGCACGGCCCGGGCACGCCCATCGACCAGAAGTTGTCCTCCTTGCCGCGGCGCTGGATGCGCTCGGCGGGCAGCAGCTTGCGCCAGATCCCCTCGGCCTCGTCGTCGTCGAGGTNGACCGTCGCCCACAGGTCGTCGGCCTTGAAGCCGAACCCTTCGGTGAGCAGCTCGAAGGCGAACGGGATCGCCTCGGCCTTGAAATAGTCGCCGAACGAGAAGTTGCCGCACATCTGGAAGAAGGAGGCGTGCCGCGCGGTGTGCCCGACATTCTCGATGTCGACCGTCCGGACACATTTCTGCACGCTGGCCGCCCGCGGCCACGGCGCCGGGAGATCCCCGAGAAAATAGGGCTTGAAAGGCACCATGCCGGCGTTGACCAGCAGCAACGTCGGATCCTGGGCCACCAGTGAGGCGCTCGGGACGACGGTGTGCCCGCGCCGGGCGAAGTGGTTGAGAAAGCGGCTACGGATCTCGGCCGTGTCCATCGGGTTCACGTCGTCCAGACTCGTGGGAAGAGGTTCGACNTCCCGGGGTGGCGTGCTGTGGTCGGGCGCGCCTTCCGGGCTGCGGTGAGGGCGGGTGCCCCCGGCCCGCGGGCAAGGGAGTCCTCAGGGCCGCCGGGCGCCGGGGACGAGCCGCATCGTGCGTTCGGCGTCGTCGAGGTCAGCGGGGTAACGCGGCGCGCCGGAGCCGGCGACCCGCGCCGCGGTGTCCCGGGGCGGGGCAGCCCCGACCGCGTCGCCTCGATCCGCTTCGTCGCCTCGATCCGCTTCGTCCGGATCACCGTCGAGGCCGAGCGCGACACGGATCTCCTCCTCCCGCTCGGCCGCGGCCTCGCGCACGTCCGCGAGGAACTCCTGTACCGACTGTACGAGAGAGCCGGCCAGACTCGTCGGTGTCAGGGAGGCTGCGGCCTTAGCCACCTGGCGCACCACCACGACGCCGGCCGCCGCCCCGAAAGCGAGATAGAAGANCCTCGACATCTACCGGCCTCCCCGACGCCCGCCCGCCGCGCCGGCGGCCGTGGACACCGACGGGGTCTTCTCGCCCGCGGGCTGCGGGCCGCCGCGCCCGGCCGGCCGCCGCGCCGCCTTCTCGGCCTTCATCTGGGCCGTCACCCGGGACTCGACCTCCGAGCGGGTCCGCTTGGCCGCCGCCTTGCGCACGCCGTAGCTGAACGCCGCGACGCGCACCATCGGGCCGCCGAGCGTCGCCGCGAACAACGACGTCAGCGAGGAGACGTTGGTCGTGATCGACTGCACGTTCGCCGTGATCGCGTCGACCCGGTCGAGTTCCTTGTTGACATGCGAGAGCGCCAGATTGACCTCGTCGACCGTCGCGCCGGCCTGCCTGACCCGGGCGGTTCCCTCGTCGAGGGCGAGACCGGTCTGACGTACCCGGGCCGCGGCCTCATCGAAGATCTTACCGAGCTTGAGCAGGACGTAACAGCCGAAGAGGACGAGCACCGCGAACGCGCCCGACGCGATCAGGCCCGCGACCGCACCACCGGACATATGTGCTCCTGCCTCCATCGTCGTTGGGCCGGTCCCACCCCACCCGATTCGATCCGCCGTGCCGCGGGCGCCACCCAGCCGACGCTCCTGGAGTGACCTTACCGAGACGGCTACCGGGGCCACGGGTAGCCCCCACGAGAGGAGTCAGGACGGCGAGGAGGGCGGTGGGGAGGGCGGTGGGGACGAGCCCGGGGACGGCGGTGGGTCACCGCGCACGACGCCACGCAGCTCATGGACCCGATCGGCCGCGCGGCGCTCGAAGCCGTTACCGCTCGGCTGGTAGTAGTCGGTCGAGGTCAGCCCGTCCGGCGGGTACTGCTGACGCACGACGTTGCCGGGGGCCTCGTGCGGGTACCGGTAGCCCGCGCCGTGGCCGACCCGCCGCGCGCCGCGGTAGTGGGCGTCGCGCAGATGCGCGGGCACCGGTCCGGCCCGCCCGGCACGAACATCCGAGGTGGCGGCGTCGATCGCCCGGATCACCGCGTTCGACTTGGGCGCCAGCGCCAGGTGGATGACCGCCTGCGCGAGCGCCAGGCGGGCCTCGGGCAGGCCAACGAACTCCAGCGCCTGGCTGGCCGCGACCGCGACACCGAGCGCGCCCGGATCGGCCATGCCAATATCCTCACTGGCAAGGATGATCATCCTCCGGGCGACGAACCGGGGATCCTCGCCGGCCTCCAGCATCCGCGCGAGGTAGTGGAGGGCCGCGTCGACGTCGCCGCCCCGCATCGACTTGATGAAGGCACTGATCACGTCGTAGTGCTGGTCCCCGGACCGGTCGTAGCGCACTGCGGCTCGGTTGACGGCCCGCTCCAGCAGGTCGAGATCGAGCCGTGGCCGCGGGTTGACGAACGCCTCGGCGTCTGCCCCGGCATCGGCACCCGCTCCGGCCTTCCCACCCGGTCCGGACTCGCACTCATGGGCTTCGAGCAGCGCCTCGGCCCCGGCCTCCAGGGTGGTGAGGGCCCGGCGGGCGTCACCTCCGGCAAGGCGGACCACGTGCTCGCGGGCCTCGTCGGACACCGACAGCCGCCCGTCGTACCCACGCGGGTCGCGCAGCGCCCGGGTCAGCACCCCGCGGATGTCGTCGTCGGTCAGCGGCTCCAGCGTCAGCAGCAACGACCGGGACAGCAGGGGGCTGACCACGGAGAAGAAGGGGTTCTCGGTGGTGGCGGCGACCAGAGTGACCCAGCCGCGCTCGACCGAGGGCAGCAGCGCGTCCTGCTGCGTCCGGGTGAACCGGTGCACCTCGTCGATGAACAGCACCGTGCGCGCACCGGACGTTGACAGCGTCTCGCGAGCCTCGTCGATGACGGCGCGGACATCCTTCACGCCGGCGGTGACCGCGGACAACTCCCGAAAGCGTCGCCCGGTCGCCCTCGACACGATGTGCGCCAGCGTGGTCTTGCCGGTGCCGGGCGGTCCCCACAGCACGACCGAGGTGGTTGCGCCCCCCTCGACCAGCCGGCGCAGCGGGCTTCCCGGCCCGAGTAGATGCCGCTGGCCCACGACCTCGTCCAGGGTCCGTGGCCGCAGCCGGGCGGCGAGCGGAGCCGCGCGGTCCACCCCCGGACCGCCGCCACGCCGATCCCGGAGAGCGGCGAACCCCGAGGCGGAGCGGGACGCCGTCCCGGCCTCCGACGCGTCGGACGCCCCGGCACCAGCCCCGGCACCATCGGAGAGATCGGCGTCGAACAGGCTCACCCGTTCACCGTACGACCGTCGTACGACCGCTGGGAGGCACGATCAGCCCGGAGCACGGCAGACGGCGGCCTCCGACGGCGGCTCACCGAAGCAGGCATATTACATACAACGGTATAAGTGTCTTAAATTGGCCCTTAAGCCTACGCCCATTCCCCCGACCACACTCGGACCACCAGAGCTTCATTGCCGATGCACCGGAACGCGGCCAATGCGCCGGAACGCGCGGCGAACGGGTAGTGCACCGCGCGCCATCCGGAACAATCCCCCGAGAGACCACGCTTCGTTCACGTCGGACACCGGACCTCAATGGCGCGCGTATTATCATTCAGCTAGTCCGTTCAGCTGCTCGACTGAGCACATGTGCCGCCTTCGTGGTAATGCACGGTGTTCCGGACGGAACCGCGCCCGAAACCAGGCCGGATTACGAAATCGCCCTGACCAGCCCAGATCGCAACGACGGGCTACCGCCCCTCACCCGGGGCGGGTGCCCGCAGAACCCACCCTCGCCACGGCACAGCCACACCACACCGTCAGAACCGACCAGCTCACCCGGAGACCGAAACCCTGCCCCGGAGAGGTGTCATCCGATGACCGTGCTACAGCCGCCCCGCGCCCTCGGAAACCGTGCCGCCGCATCACGCGGGCACCGCTTCGACAAGAACAGCGCGATACCCGAAGCTCCGATCGCATCAGCCGAGCCGACCGGGCATCCGGTTCGGCTGGCCCGCCCGGGGGAGACGGACGACCGCGAGTCGCGCCCCGCCCGGGACACCACCACGACAATCACCCGAACCGGCACCCCCGGCATCGGCGGCATCACCGCCACCGGCCCCGGCCACCCCCTACCCNCCCCCCTGCTAGCCACCAACCGCGTCGGCCAACACGTCCGCGTCCCCAAGACCGCCGAACTCGTCGCCGCCCACCTACGCCGCCAGATCGTCCGCGGCGAACTCCAAGAAGGCGACGCCCTACCCCCCGAAGCCGTCCTCATGGAACAGTTCGGCGTCTCCCGCCCCACCC
>NZ_JPGU01000028.1:0-62665 GCF_000732115.1 Frankia sp. CeD | reverse complement strand
GCCCCGACCCGGCCTGTCCGAGATCGGTGGGAGTGACGGGCATGCGAGACTGGACCGGCAACGGGGCTCCCTACGGCTGGTGATCTAGGCAATCCCCGTCCTACCGGGACCCCGTTGCCTCACCGCAGCCACCCTCACCGTGGTGGCCCGCCGTTGTTCCCCCGGACCCCACGGCCCCACCNCCCCACCCACCCCACCGGCTGTCACAGAACGTCATCGGTGGCGTTTCCGCCGGCGCCGGAACCCACCCTCACACGCGCTACTCACAGCGACGAAACAGCAGCCGGGCCCGGATCCTCACACCACCACCGGCCCCAGCCCCCCGCACCCCGTCTCACACCGTCTACCTGCACAAACAGACTTTGCGGGTCACCCTGGCCGGGGGAGCCGGCTGGAGTTGTCGAGCACGAGACCGACTGGGTACGGCGCCTGATGTCCGTCGAGCCGCTCGACCTCCCGCGCCGTAATCCGGTCGCGGATCCGCCGCACCGGTACCGGGATATCCGATTCCCCGTCCCCGCTGATCTCGCCGGCGTGGAGGAGAAGATGGCCGCACGGGATGGTGACGGCCGGGGGCGCGATAGGTCCGAATGGTTGCTCACGGTGCTGCTGGCCTTCCTGGTTCGATTCAGCGGTGCGGACGGTCCGGACGTCGACCTGTCGTGGGAAGCCGAATCCGACGCCTCGGGCGGGGATGGCATACCGCTTGCCCGCCATCGGCCGTTCCGGGTGCCCTCGCTCAACGAGAGCCGGGGTTTCCTGGAGTTCCGCCGTGAGGTGGCCAGGCAGCTCCGCCTGTTCAGCGGGCGTAGCGGCCACCCCCGCGACCTAGGGGTTCGTCACGCGGAGCTACGTGCGTGCGCGCCATGGGCCGAGCGCGGCATGCCGGTCGCCGTCGAGCTGGTTGACAATCTCGATGTCGCTGCCGAGCCGCGGTCCGCGACCGTGCTGTTCGCGCAGATCCCGCGAGACGGTGAGGGATGCCGCTGGCTCATCGCCGAGAACGTCCTGCAAACTGGTGCGGCCGACACGATGCGCTCCATGTTCGTCGCGTTCCTCGAGGCCCTCACGGGCTCCGCGACGGCCGATCTGACCCAGCTCCCGCTATTGTCGCCCGAGGACACGCAACGTGTGCTTGTCACCTGGAACGACACGGACGCCGACTACCCGCGCGACCTGTGCGCGCATCAGTTGTTCATACGGCAGGCACGTAGCCGTCCCGAGGCANCCGCCGTCGTCTGCTCTGATCGCAGTCTCTCGTACGGCGAACTTGATCGACGGTCGACGCGCCTCGCCGCGTTCCTCGGTCGCCACGGCATCGGTCCCGGCAGCCTTGTCGGCATCTACCTCGAGCGGTCGGAAGAAATTGTTGTCGCTGTACTCGGCGTGATGAAATCCGGAGCGGCCTTTGTGCCGTTGGATCCGGTGTATCCACCCGACCGCATCACTCAGATGCTCACCAGTTCGGGGTCGACACTGCTGCTCACCCGGACGAGTTTGGAGCCCGATGTCCGGGACTGCCCGGCGACCGTCGTCACGCTCGATCAGTACTGGGATGTGATCGCGACAGCCGGGGGCGGTCCGGGCGAGGAACATGACGAGGAATCTGACGAGGAAAAATATGACCGAGGGTCACCGGAGGGTCGTGCTTATGTAATCTACACGTCGGGGTCGACCGGCCGGCCCAAGGGGGTGGATGTCGGCCACCGGGCCCTGACGAACCTTCTGTGCTCGATGGCGCGGACTCCAGGATTTACCGAGTACGACCGCCTGCTGGCGGTGACCACGGTCTGCTTTGACATCGCCTACCTCGAGCTTCTCCTGCCGCTGGTGACAGGCGGGCAGGTCGAGGTGGTACCCGCCGATGTCGCCAGTGACGGGTTCGAACTGCGGAGACGGATCGAGCGGAGCCGCCCGACGGTCATGCAGGCGACCCCGGCGACCTGGCGGATGCTGATCGCCGCGGCCTGGGAGGGTGACCGTGGCCTGACGGCCCTGTGCGGAGGCGAACAGCTGCCTCGCGACCTCGCTGACGGCCTTCTCGCGCGGGTTGCGAAGGTGTGGAACCTCTACGGCCCGACCGAGACGACGATCTGGTCCTCGGTCGACCGCGTGGAGCCGGGTCGGCAGGTTACGATCGGGCGACCGATCGCCAATACCCGGTTTTACGTCCTCGACAGATGGCTTCAGCCGGTGCCGCCCGGGGTACCCGGCGAGCTGTACATCGGTGGGGACGGGGTGGCCGCGGGCTATCTCGGCGAGCCGGAGCTCACCCGGGAAAGGTTCGTCCGAGACCCGTTCGGACCGGACGAGTCCGCCGTCATGTACCGGACCGGGGACATCGTGCGCCACTTGCCCGACGGCCGGATTGACTACCTCCACAGGGTCGACAACCAGGTCAAGCTGCACGGATATCGCATCGAACCCGGTGAGATCGAAGAAGCTCTGCGCCGGCATGACGGCATCGCTGAGGCGGTGGTCTGCCCACGCGACATCGCCCCCGGTAACCGCNAGCTGGTGGCCTACCTCGTCTCGGCCGAATCCGGCCTCGGCGCGCGGCCGGAGGAACTCCGGCGGTACCTACGTACCCGACTACCTCCCTACATGATCCCGGCTGCGTTCGTGACCGTGACACGTCTGCCGCTGACAGCCAACGGCAAGATCGATCGTCGGTCCCTACCGGGGCCGCCTGAGGTTCTCCCGCCCGCAGGCGGAGAGCGGGTCCTGCCCCGTAGCGAGCTCGAGGCGGCAGTCGCCAGCATCTGGCGGGGTGTCCTGGGGGTGCCGGAGGTCGGAATCGACGAGAACTTCTTCGACGCCGGCGGTAACTCGTTGCTGCTCATGCAGGTTCTGATCCGGCTTCAGGCGGAGCTGTCCGAGTCGCTTACGCGGGTCGACATGTTCGCCTATCCGACTGTCCGGGGACTGGCGGCATACTTGTCCACCGCTGCGCCACGCCGGTCCGGTGACGCCGGATCCGGCGCGCCACACCCTCCCGGACGAGCTGGGGCACCCGAAGAATCCGGGGGGCGTTCCCGGTCAGCACTCGCGGGCCTCAGGCGCAGACGTGGTGGTCTCAGCTCCCGCCAGCCACCCGGCGCATGAGGCACCCGGCGCATGAGGCGGGCCCGTCGGCGACGCGTTCGAAAACTCGGCTGGGAAGGTGAGGAATGGTCCGCTGCAAGATCTGTTCACTGAACGCTGGTCATCCGGGAATATCACTTGACAATGATGGCGTGTGCAACCTGTGTAGCCTCGACGTCGCGGTCGAGATGTTCGAGAACTTCACCTACGTGTCCAGAACCTACGAGGAGTTCGCGAACAGCGGGCCGAACGAGCGTGGTCCCTACGACTGCCTGCTGATGTACAGCGGTGGCAAGGACAGCACGTACATGCTGGACAAGTTCGTGAACGAGTACCATAAAAGAGTCGTCTCCTACACCTTCGAAATTCCCTTCGAGAGCAGCCATGCCGCAGCGAACATGCGGCTTGCCCAGGAGAGGATCCCGGCCACCTTCGTCACCGACCGGTCCGACAAGATAAAGGACATGATGAGGGAGGTGTTCAACCGACCGGTCCCGGAGCGGCCGGGTAAGTACCTGGACGAGAAACTTCCCTGTGTCTCGTGCCGGTCATTCTTTGTCATCCGGGCAATCCTGCACGCGTGGCGGAACAACATCCCCTACATCATCCTGTGCGCGGACCCGCAACAGACGCTCACGATGGAGTCGAACGTCCGGAAGATCGTTAAGAACTTCTACCAGATCTTCGGCCGGGACCGGACCGGCGAGTTCTTCTCGGGCGGGCTGGAGGAACTACTGTTCGCCGACGAGCGTGAGCTGCCGAAGATTGTCTTTCCCTTCGTCGCCCTACGCGACGAATACGACCCCGACCGGATCGTCGCGGAGCTGAAGGCGAAAGGAATTTACGAATCCTCGCCATTCGAGACCCACTGCACGCTTTTTCCGCTACTCAACTACTACTCGTTCAGGAATTGGGGCTGTATGTTCTACAAGCTGAACGCGTCGAGTTATGTGCGGGCGGTCAACCGAAACAAGGACTACGACCGGTCCACCTACAGTGTCAAGTTCCCCCGATCGGTCGATGTGGCCGAGGTCGAGGACCGACTCAGGGCGATCGTGTTCGAGATCGCGGCAGGGGAGGGGGACCCCGGCGCGCACGAGGAGGCCCTCGTCGAGGTGTTCAAGCAGCTTGATGCCGGCGAGGACGCCGCCCGGTATGTCGCCCGTAGTTTCCTCGACCTGCGTACCGTGGCCGCGGACATGGGCATCCGACTCGACTGAGAGTCTGCGCTGAAGGGGGAGACGATGGAACGACCAGACGACGTCCGGGATTCCGACATCGCTATTATCGGGATGGCGTGCCGTTTTCCCGGGGCCGATACCGTCGAGGAATTCTGGCAGAATCTGTGTGACGGGCGTGAGACCACCACCTTCTTCACCGAGGCCGAACTGCTGGCAGCCGGCGTCGGCCCCGCACTCGTGGCGGACCCGCGCTATGTGCGGGCCGGGCAGATACTGGCCGACATCGAGATGTTCGACGCCGAGGTCTTCGGGATCACGAGCGAGGAGGCGGAGCTCCTGGACCCACAGCAACGGCACTTCCTCGAATGCGCGCTCACGGCGCTTGAGAACGCCGGTTACAACCCGGACACCTGCCCCGGACCGATCGGTATCTATGCCGGCGCCGGGCTGAACACCTACCTTCTACGCAACCTCTCCGGCCGTTTCCGCCACGGGTCGACGCTGGAACGTTACCGGCTGATGATAGGCAACGACAAGGACTTCCTGGCGACGCGCGTGGCCTACAAGCTGAACCTGCGGGGCCCGGCGGTGAACGTGAACACCGCCTGCTCCACTTCGCTGGTGGCCGTCAATCTGGCCTGCCTGAGCCTGCTGGGCGGAGAGTGCGATCTTGCGTTGGCCGGAGCGGCCCATATCAAGGTGCCACAGGCCGAGGGCTACCTTTTCCAGGAGGGAATGATCCTGTCGCCGGACGGCCGGTGCCGGGCTTTCGACGCCCGAGCGCAGGGCACGATCCTCGGCAGCGGTGTCGGCATCGTGGTCCTGAAGCGGTTGGCCGACGCGCTCGCCGACGGCGACTGGATTCACGCGGTCATCAAGGGAAGCGCGGTCAACAACGACGGCGGCGCGAAGACCGGCTACACGGCTCCCAGCGTGCAGGGCCAGGCCGCCGTGATCGCCGAGGCTCAGGCTCTTGCCGGTTGCGCCGCCGAGACGATCACCTATGTCGAGGCCCACGGTACCGGCACCCCGCTCGGGGACCCGGTCGAGCTCGCCGCCCTGACCGACGTGTTCCTGCGGCAGGACGTGTTCCTGCGGCAGGACGTGTTCCTGCGGCAGACAGGGGCAGGCGCCCGGTGCGCCATCGGTTCGGTCAAGACCAACATCGGCCACCTGGACGCGGCCTCCGGGATCGCCGGACTGATCAAAACCTCGCTGATGCTGCGACACCGGCGGATCGTGCCGAGCCTGCACTTCGAAAAACCCAATCCCGACATCGACTTCGACGCCAATCCCTTCCGCGTCGCCACGGAGTCCCAGGAGTGGCCGGCATCGGGCACAGCCCCGCGACGTGCCGGCGTGAGCTCGTTCGGCATTGGCGGCACGAACGCCCATGTGATTCTTGAGGAGCCGCCGCCCCGCGAACGCGAGCCCGGGGTGCCGCCTTCGGACGGCTGGCAGTTGCTGATGATCTCTGCCGGCTCGGTCGCGGCGCTCGAGGAGGCAACGGAGAATCTGGCGCGTCATCTGCGCGTGCACCGCGAGACGCTCGACCTCGCCGACGTGGCGTACACGCTCGCGGTGGGACGCCGGGCACGTGCGTACCGACGGGCGCTGGTGTGCCGGGACGTCCACGACGCCGCACTGACGCTCGCGCTCGGGGAGCCCGACCGCGTGTCCACCGGGCAGGTTGCCGACGGCGAGGCCGACGTAGTCTTCGTTTTCGCGCACCGTCTTATGGAGAACGGCGACGACACCCCTCTCGCCGGCCTGTACCGCGACGCCGCCGTATACCGCGACGTCGCTGTGTTCCGCGACGCGGTCGACCGGTGCGCGGTGGCCCTCAAGACTCTCGGGGTGAGGCCGCGGACACCCGACCCGGCGTCGTTGTTGCGTGCGCGGCATGGCGACGCCGTCGCCGCCTTCGTCGGGCAGTACGCTCTCGCCGAGCTCTGGACGGCATGTGGTGTGCGTCCGAGCGCGCTGGTGGGGTTCGGCTCGGGCGATCTGGTCGCCGCCTGCCTCGCCGGGATCTTCCCCCTCGAGTCCGCGCTCGGGCTGGCCTGGGCGCAGGCGCACGGCGAGCCGGCCGGCAACCTCACGCCAGCGGCCCCCCGGTACCCCGTGTGGTCCGCGGCAGTCAACGGTTGGCTGGACGTGGGTGCGCCGGTGCCGTCGGCGGGCTGGGTCGGGCCGCGTGACGAGACTCCCGACGCCGAGGAACGTCTCGCCCTCCTGCTCGACGGTCGGCGCGAGACATCATCCGGGCGGAAGGTTGTGCCATTGGAGATGGACCCGCGCGGCACCCGTCCCGACGCTGGCACCCGTCCCGACGACGACGCCCGACACGTGTGGCTGGCGACCGCGGGGCGCCTGTGGACAAGCGGCGTCAGCCTCGACTGGTCGGCGTTGCATGCTGGCCAGGGACATCGGCGCGTGCCCCTGCCGACCTACCCGTTCCAGCGCAGGCGCTACTGGGTCGAGGCGGACGAGCACGCGTTTCCGGCGACTGCCGGAGGAACCGATGCCGGCCCCGCGCCGGCGGAGGGGACGCTGCGCGACCGAGTGGAGACGGCACGGGACGCCGAGAGACCCGCACTTGTCATCGATTTCATCCAACATCAGGTCGCGGAAATGCTCGGACTGGACGATGCGGCACAGGTGGACCCGGATCAGAACCTCTTCACGCTGGGGCTGGACTCGCTGAATCTGATCGAGATCGCGGCACGGCTGGGTGCCGAGCTGGAGCAGGACGTCCGGGCCTCGGTCTTCACCGATCATCCGACTATCCGCGCCTACGTGGAAAAGCTGGCGGCATCGCAGGACCTGCCCGGCACCGGCCCAGGCACCCTGACGGGGTAGCCGGCGGTCCGTGGCGCGGATGCCTCCGGGACAGGCCGCCGGTGTCGTTCGACGTGTCGTGTCTCGGCATCCCGCGAGCCAACCCGCACCCGCAAGGGTGGCTCATCTGCTGGGTGGGAAGGTCGATGGTAACGGCTTGGGCGGGGCGACGATAGCCGGCTACGGGCGAGGCGGCCCTGGTGGAGGTTGCCGCGCATCCGGTGGACGCCGTTCTGCTCGACCTGATGTTGCCGGGTATGGATGGTTTGGAGGTGTGCCGTCGCCTGCGTACCTCAGGGGACCTGCCGGGCCTGGTGAGCCGCGGGCGCTGACCGTCGGCCCCCTGGAGATCCGTTGCGCGGAGGGGGTGGTCCTTCGGGACGGCCGCGACGCGCGCCTCACCTGTGGGTCAGCCGGGCAGCTGACGGGCATCTCCTGGCCATGCTGTCCGCGCGGCAACAAGGCATGTGGCGGTCCCGCGCGCGCCGGCTGTGGACCAGCTTCTGGACGATTCCGGCCCTGTGTACCGCCTTGGCGGTTGGTCTTGCCGTTTCGGTTCCCTGGCTGGATGAGCGGGGGCTGTCCGCCGCGCTGCCGTTCCTGTTCAGCGGCGGGCCGGACGGTGCACGATCCGTGTTGTCCGCGGTCGCCTCCTCCATGATCTCGTTTACCGCGCTGGTGTTCTCGATCACGATCGTGACGCTGCAGCTGACCAGTGGCCAGTTCTCGCCTCGGGTGCTGCGGACCTTCCTTCAGGATCGCCTCACCCAACTGGCACTGGGTGTCTTCGTTGCGACTTTCGTCTATGCGCTGGCGGTCCTGCGCTCGGTCCGCGGCGCGGACACGGCCCGGTCGTTTGTGCCGCGGACGGCTGTCACTCTGTCGGTTCTGCTGGTACTCATCAGCGTTGTGCTCTTCATCGCTTATATCCACCACGTGACCAATGCGGTCCGGGTGTCGCAGATCTTGGCCTCGATCGGCACGCAGACCCGCCGATGCATCGCTCGCCGCTTCGATGGCGTCGGCTCCGTATCCTCGGTACCTCTGCCGACGGCCGCGCGCAGCCCAAGATATAAGATCATAAGCGCCCCGCGGAACGGTATTATCGCCGTGGTGCGAGACCGACCGGTGGTTCGGGCTGCCTCGCAGGCTAATTGTCTGGTTGTGCTCGTGCCAAAGATCGGTGATTTCGTTGCTGCCGGGATGCCGCTGTTCACCGTGCACGATGGCCCCGCCGACGGCCTCCGCGGAGACCTCGACCGGCAGGCCGTGATTGACGCGGTGGATATCGAGATCGAGCGGAGCATGGAGCAGGACATTGCGTTCGGCTTCCGGCAGCTGGCCGATATCGCGGAACGCGCCCTGTCACCAGCCATGAACGACCATACGACCGCGGTGGCGGCGGTCGATCAGGTGCATGATCTGCTACGCCGGCTTGTCACGCGGCACCTGACGCCCCGGGCCCATACTGACCGGGACGGCCAGCCGCGGCTCGTGGTGCCGGAACCCGATCTCGAGGACTACCTGCGGATCGGCGTGGACGACATTAGCCGGTGGGCGCAGGACTCCCCACGGGTGCTCTCCCGGCTGCGCCTCATGCTGCGCGACGTGTACGAGCAGGCTCGGCCTGAGCACCGGGCGCGCATCGCTTGCCGCGTCACCCGCTTGGAGCGCCGCCTCGCCGCCAGGAAAGGCTGACCGGGACGGCTAGATGTCCCGTTGCATCCCCTCCCGTGACTGCCCAGACGTCNCCTTCTCACCGCCGGTGAACGTCGCCGATGGGTGTGCTGATGGATGAGGTGTGCGATCGGGGATGCTTGGCGGTTGCCGCGGTCAGTGGTGGCGGTCCTCGTACTGCGCGGCTGTGGTGACGTCTCGGGGATAGGTGCGTAGCGCCCGGAGACCGACGAGGCCGGCGGCCACCATGGGAGCCATCATGATCAGGAAGGTGAGTTGCAGGCCCCGGCGGGGCGGGGGCGCGAGCTCGTCCGGAGGGGCCGGGATACAGCCAGCCGCGGGAACGGCGCCGAATGCCCGCGACCGATGCCTTCTTCCTCGAGGNGGAAGGCCCCCGCAGCCCGCAGCAGGTCGGGGGCGTCGCGGTTCTGAGACTCCTCCCCGGCAGCTCCTCGCCCACGCTCGCCGACATCCGCGCCCATGTCGCTCGGCGCCTGGCGGATATTCCCCCGATGTTGCGACGAGTCGTGTCGCCGGGGCCGTTGTCCGGCTACAGATGGGAACTGGCCCGGAGTATCGACCTGTCCTGGCATGTCCGCGAGGTGACCCGGCAGCCCGGAGCCGTGCGGCCGGATTCGCTGTCCGCCTCGCCCGCGCCCGCGCGATGGGCGGCCGTGACCACCGGCATGGTGCGGCTCGGGCTGGACGGAGCCGCGCCCCCCTTCCCCTGGTCTGGGCGATCGGGACCGGCTCGCCGGGNGCGGATGGTGCGGCTGCGACTGCCCGAGGTTCGGGCAGTCGCGCGGGCCGCGAACGCCCGCGTGACCGACGTCCTGCTCGCCATGGTGGCACAGGCTGGCCCAGCTGCTGGCCGAGCAGGGCCAGCCGTGCGGTGCGGCGGTCCGTGCCATCACGCCGATCTCTCTGCGCACGACAGGCACCGCCATCGGCGACGACCTGGGTAACGCGACCACGGCGGTGCAGCTTGACCTGCCGCTCGACCCGATGCCAGTGTCCTGGCAGTTGCGGGCGATTACCGCCGGTGGCCGGCGGGCGCGGCGCCCGGGGCGGATCCTCGCGGCCGGCGCGGCCCTGCGGGTGATAGGTGCCCTGCCGGCGCCGCTGCGCGGACCCGCGGCTCGCAGCGTCTATCAGGGTCGGCATATTGGAATGATCGTATCGAACCTTCCAGGCGCGGCGGGCCCGCGGGAGTTCGTCGGCCTGCCACTGCTCGACACCTACCCGCTGGTCCCCCCTCGCCGAAGGCGTGCCGCTTGCGGTGGGGGCACTCGGCTGGCAGGACGAACTCTGCCTCTCGGTGACGACGGATCCCAGCCTTGTGCCGCCGACGGCGGACCTGGCCGGGCGGCTGTCCGCCGGGCTGGACCAGCTGCGTCGCGAGGTGAGCGCCCCGGCGCGCGCCCCTGGGACGGGGTCCGCCTCGGCCGGCTACCAGGGGCGCCCAATCTCGATCGAGTGGGCTGGCCGCGGCTGGCGTCGCCCGGGCGATGCCGGTGACCCGTAAGGACGGCGTGTAGCCGGGAGCGGCCGTGGGTGGGGGCGGATGGTTGGCCGGTCGCCGGTGCGGGAATGGCCGAGGCGGTGGCCTGTCGAGTGCCTGACGGAGAGTGCCTGACGGAGAGTCGGTGCGGGACGCTCGCAGGAGAGGGGNGGGTATGCGCGACTTCCCGATCGACCTGGGGATCAGGCCTGGCGCGGGAATGGGCGCGGGGCGGCCGATATGACCGCGGTCCGGCTTCCTGACCCGGTACGGCGGGTCCGGGCGATGCGTTCTGGTGGTGTGAGCGCGGCGGCGTTGGAGCGGGATCTGGCGGCGCGGGTGGATGGTGAGGTGCGGTTCGACGCCGGCACCCGGGGGGCGTATTCGACGGACGCGTCCAATTTCCGGCAGGTGCCGATCGGGGTGGTGGTACCGAGGTCGGTGGAGGCGGGTGCCGAGGCGGTCGCGGNGTGCCGGGNGCATGACGCGCCGGTGCTGTCGCGGGGNGGGGGGNCGAGCCTGGCGGGGGAGTCGACGAACGCGGCGGTGATGATTGACTGGTCGAAGTACTGCACCGGGCTGTTGTCGGTGGATCCGGATGGCCGGCGGTGCGTGGTGGAGCCGGGCGTTGTACTGGACCATCTCAACGACCTGCTGTCGCCGCATGGGCTGCGGTTCGGGCCGGAGCCGGCCACGCACAACCACTGCACCCTCGGCGGGATGATCGGGAACAACTCGTGCGGGTCGACGGCACAGCGGGCCGGCAAGGTGGTGGACAACATCGCCCGCCTGGAGGTGCTGCTGTATGACGGGACCCGGATGTGGGTGGGGGAGACATCCGACGATGAGTATGTCGAGACCGTGCGTGCGGGAGGCCGTCGGGCGCAGGTGTACCGGCAGGTGCGGGAGCTGCGGGACCACTATCTGGCCGAGATCCGGCGGTGCTATCCGGAGGTGCCGCGGCGGGTGTCCGGCTACAACCTGGACAGCCTGCTGCCAGAAAAGCACTTCCATGTCGCGNGGGCCTTGGTCGGCAGCGAGTCGACGTTGGTCACGGTGCTGCGGGCCGAGCTGGAACTGGTGCCGGTGGTGCCGGCACAGTCGCTGGTCGTGCTCGGCTACCCGGACATCGCCGCGGCCGGGGACGCGGTACGGCGGGTGCTGCCGCACGACCCGATCGCGTTGGAGGGCCTGGACGACAGGCTGATCCACTTCGAGCGGGAGAAGCACCTGTACCCGGAGGCGTTGGCGCTGCTGCCCGAGGGATCGGCCGGCTGGCTGCTCGTGCAGTTCGGCGGCCAGACAACCGAGGAGGCCGACCGCAAGGCCCGGGCGATGCTGGACGACCTGTGCTCCTCGCCGCATCCGCCGGTGGCGTCGTTCTTCGACGACCCGGCCCGGGAGGCCGAGCTGTGGGAGGTGCGGGAGGCGGGACTGGGCGCGACTACCCGGGTGCCGGGCCTGCCGGATACCTGGCCCGGGTTCGAGGACAGCGCGGTCAGCCCGGACCGGCTCGGCGACTACCTGCGCGACCTACGCAAGCTGTACGGCGAGTTCGGGTTCTCCGAGGCGTCGCTCTACGGCCATTTCGGGCAGGGCTGCGTGCACAGCCGGATCCCGTTCGACCTGGTCACCGCCTCTGGGGTGGGCAGCTATCGGGAGTTCTTGGAACGGGCCGCGGACCTGGTCGCCTCCTATGGTGGGTCGCTGTCCGGGGAGCACGGCGACGGCCAGCAGCGCGGCGAGCTGCTGCCGAAGATGTTCGGCGCGGACATCGTCCGCGCGTTCGGTCAGTTCAAGGCGATTTTCGATCCGGGGAACCGGATGAACCCCGGCAAGGTCGTGGCTCCCTATCCGATTGACGACAAACTGCGGCTGGGCGCGGACTGGGAACCCGCCGAGACGGAGACCTTCTTCCGCTACCCACATGACGGGGGCAGTTTCAGCCGGGCGGTGCTGCGCTGCGTCGGGGTCGGCCGCTGCCGCCGCGAGGGCGGCGGTGTGATGTGCCCGTCCTACATGGTCACCCGGGAGGAGGAGCATTCGACTCGGGGCCGAGCCCGGCTGCTGTTCGAGATGCTGGCGGGCCACCCGGACTCGCCGATCCGCGACGGCTGGCGCTCGACAGCGGTGCGCGACGCGCTCGACCTGTGCCTGGCCTGCAAGGGCTGCAAGAGCGACTGCCCGGTGAACGTGGACATGGCCACCTACAAGGCCGAGTTTCTGGCCCACCACTATGCGGGGCGCATCCGGCCGCTGGCTCATTACTCGATGGGATGGCTGCCGCTGGCCGCCAGGCTCGCTTCCCTGGCGCCCCGGACGGTGAACGCGCTCGCGACCGCGCCCGGGCTCACCGACCTGGTGAAGCTCGCCGGNGGGGTGGCCNGGGCANGGGCCATCCCGCCGTTCGCGTCCGAGTCCCTGCAGGCCTGGTACGCCCGGCGCGGGCCGCGAGGATCCGGCCGGCGGGGCGAGGTGGTGCTCTGGCCGGACACCTTTACCAACCGCTTCCACCCGCACATCGGGCAGGCGGCGATCGAGGTGTTGGAGGACGCCGGCTGGCGGGTCGTGACGCCCGGCGGGACGGTGTGCTGCGGCCTGACCTGGATCTCCACGGGCCAGCTGGCCACCGCGCAGCGGGTGCTGCGGCGCACGACCCGGCTGCTGCATCCGTACCTGCGGGCCGGGACGCCGATCGTCGGGCTCGAACCGAGCTGTACGGCGGTCTTCCGCTCAGACGCCGAGGAACTGTTCCCGCGCGACCCCGACGTCTCCCGGCTGCGCCAGCAGACCCTGACCTTCGCCGAGCTGCTGTACGACCGAACGCCCGGCTGGCAACCTCCGTCGCTGGGCCGGCCCGCGATGGTCCAGACCCACTGCCACCAGCACGCGGTGCTGGGTTTCAACGCGGACACCGCGCTGATGCGCGAGATGGGGATGGACCCGCGGGTGCTGGACTCGGGCTGCTGCGGACTCGCGGGCAACTTCGGCTTCGAGCGGGGCCACTACGACGTGTCACAGGCCTGCGGGGAGCGGGTGCTGTTTCCCGCCCTGCGCGACGCGCCCGACGGCGCCTTGGTCTTGGCGGACGGCTTCAGCTGCCGCACACAGATCGAGCAGGGCGAGGCCGGTGGGCGGCAGGCCGTCCATCTCGCCGAAGTGGTGGCCATGGCCCGGTTCGGCGACGTGCCGGCAGCCCGGCCGGAGCAGGCTGTCGAGCGGCCCTCGTCGCCACGGGCCGCGTCGCTGGCGGTATTGCCCGGTCTCGGCGTTGCCGCGGCGGCCGCAGGCGGCCTGGCCGCCCGCGCCGCGGGACAGCGGATCCGTGACCACTGAATATCCCGGCACTGGACGTATCGCGGCACTGGACGGAGGGATGATGCGGAGATCAGCTGACCAGCCGGGCGGCCGGCGCGGAGTGGTGGTGGTCACCGGGGGTTCGGCGGGGCTCGGTCGGGCGATCGTCCGGCAGTTCGCGCGCCGCGGCTACGACGTGGGTGTCCTGGCCCGTGGCGAGGATGGTCTGGCCGGTGCGGTAGCGGACGTGGCGGCGGCGGGCCGGCGCGGCCTCGCGCTGCCCGCGGACGTCGCCGACGCCGCGGGCGTGCAGGAGGCCGCCGAGCGGGCGCGCGCGGAGCTGGGGCCGGTCGACGTCTGGGTCAACAACGCGATGGCCAGCGTCTTCGCTCCCTTTCCCCAGATCACCCCGGAGGAGTTCGAACGCGCCACAGTCACCACCTACCTGGGCCATGTCAACGGAACCCGTGCGGCGCTGCGGCACATGATGGCACGTGACCACGGGGTGATCATCCAGGTGGGTTCCGCCCTCGCCTTCCGCGGTATCCCGTTGCAGTCGGCCTACTGCGGCGCCAAGCACGCCATCGTCGGCTTCACCGAGTCGGTGCTGACCGAACTGCTGCACGACGGCAGCAACGTGCGGGTTGTGATGGTACACATGCCCGCGCTCAACACCGTCCAGTTNNACNNNGTGTGCTCCCGGCTGCGTCNCCNCCCGCGGCCCGTCCCGCCGATCTACCAGCCCGAGGTGGGCGCGCGTGCGGTGGTCCACGCGGCCGAGCACCCACGGCGCAGCATGTGGGTCGGCGTCTCCACCGTCGCCACCATCCTTGGCAACCGGATCGCGCCCGCCCTGCTGGACCGCTACCTCGCCCGCACCGGCTACGCCAGCCAGCAGGCACCCGACGACCACAACCCGATGCTCGGCGAGAACATCTTCTACCCGGTGCCCGGCGACCACGGCGCGCACGGCGATTTCGACGACCGCGCCCACGCCCACAGCCCGGAACTCTGGCTCAGCCAGCACCGCCGCGGGGTGCTCGCCGCCGTGGTCACCGCGGCCGGCATGGGAGTCGGGGCCGGCATGGGAGTCGGGGCCGACCGGATGCCCCGGCACCGGTAGGGGGCCGGCGACGGGCGCGCCGGGCCAGCCTGTTGATCTTTCGGTTGCCTGACGAATCCCAGCGGTAGGGGAGAACGTCCGCCCAGGTGGGAACGCTTACCTTGGCGGCCCGTGCAGATCGGCCGCCGTAGGTGGCACCAAGATTGCCAAAAAAGTCAGTCAGGAGGGAACACTCACTCATGGGCGCATTCGAAGAGGCGAAAGGCAAGATCAAGAAAGCGGCAGCCGATGTGACCGGCAGCGAAGGGCTGCGGCAGGNGGGGCAGCAGCAGGAGGAGAAGGGCCGGGAGCAGCGCGAGGCGGAAGAGGCCCGGGCTCAGGCTCAGGCCCACGAGAGGGAAGCCGAAGGCCACGAGCAGCGGGAGCGGTCCGAACAGGGGACCTGACCACGGTACGGATCGTGGCAACCGAGGCGGTGTCCCNCNGCCNGGNACCAGCCGCGGGNCCAACAATGTGCGGGACCAACAATGTGGCGGATCGGTCGGACCGGGTGGGCGGCGCTCAGGGCCATGCGGACCGGGTGGGGGATCCTGCTGGTGGCGCAGCCCGGGCTGGTTCTGCGGGCCGCGGGCGGCCACTCCTCCAGCCGCGCCCGGCCGGCAGCCGTGCGGGTGCTGGGAGCCCGCCATCTCGTCCAGAGCCTGCTACCGCCGGGCCGGCTTGGCGTCGCTGCGGACTGCCTGCATGCCGCGAGCATGCTCGCTTTCGCCGCGGCCGTTCCCGGGCACCGCCGGCTGGCCTTGGCCGACTCCGTGGTGGCGTCGGCGTTCGCGGCGTCAGCGTTCGCGGCCGAGCAGCCAACCCTGCAGGAGGTCTCCGCGGCGAGGGGACGGGCCGCGCGGGGTGCGGGCGACGGCCCCGGCCAGACCGAGGGCGCNGCCGCCCAGCATCGGCGCTGCCGCCAGCCATAGCCAGCCTGTCCGGATCTGGCTGATCAGACTGGCCTGCAAGTCTCGCAGTACCGCCTGGGCGCTCGCCGGCAGAGCCGGCACCGCCCTGGTGACTCGGTCCCGCCGAAGGCTGGTGCGGCTGCCGCCGGTGCCTTGAGGTGACCGGCGGGTCGCGGGGGCCGAGGNTGTCTCCTGGCTTCGCCAGCCAAGGTGAACGTTCGGAGGAGGATTTCGTGCCGGAGGGCCGCCCAGCCCCGCGAGCCTGGCGGATCTTCCGTGGCCACGGAAGCCAACCTCGCCCACCCCGTCCCGGGGCAGCAGCCTGGGCGACCGGGTAGGCGTGGCGNGCCGCGGTTTCGGGGAGACAGCAGGCATGCCAGCGGTTGAGAGCGTGGAGGTCGCCGCCTACCTGGTGCCGACCGAGCAGCCCGAGTCGGACGGGACGCTGGAGTGGGGTTCCGTCACCCTGGTGGTGGTGACGGTCCGGACCGGCGGCCAGGCCGGTCTGGGCTACACCTACTGCCATCTCGCTGCCGCGGATGTCGTCGCGGGAAAGTTGGCGGCGGTGGTGACTGGCCGGGACGCGTTGCGGGTCGGTGCCTGCTGGTCGGCGATGCAGGCGGCGGTGCGGAACATCGGCCGTCCCGGCATGGCCGCAGAGGCGATCTCGGCGGTGGACATAGCGCTGTGGGATCTCAAGGCGCGGCTGCTCGGTGTCCCGCTGGTGGTGGCGCTGGACGCGGTGCACGACCGGGTCCCGATCTACGGCAGTGGCGGCTTCACGTCCTATCCGGACAGCCAGCTCTGCGATCAGTTGTCGGGTTGGGCGGCGGCGGGTATCCCGCGGGTGAAGATGAAGGTCGGCCGGGACCCGGCGGAGGACCGGAAGCGGGTGGCTGTGGCCCGGCGGGCAGTCGGATCCGACGTCGAGCTCTATGTGGACGCGAACGGGGCGTACAGCCGCAAGCAGGCGTTGATGCTGGCGGAGATCTTCGCGGAGCAGGATGTGCGCTGGTTCGAGGAGCCGGTCAGCTCCGACGACCTGGAGGGGTTGCGGCTGCTGCGGGACCGCGGCCCGGCGGGGATGGACATCGCGGCCGGCGAGTACGGCTACACGTTGTCCGGTCTGGAACGGATGCTGGCCGCGGGTGCTGTCGACTGCCTGCAGGTGGACGTCACCCGCTGCGGCGGCATCAGCGGGTTCCTGCGGGCGGCGGCGCTGTGCGACGCGCGGGGGATCGACCTGTCCGCCCACTGTGCGCCGCAGGTCAGCGTGCACGCCTGCACCGCGGTGTGGCATCTGCGGCACCTCGAGTACTTCCACGACCACGTCCGGGTCGAACATCTGCTGTTCGACGGGGTCCTCGATGCGCGGCCGGACGGGACGCTGGTCCCGGATCGGTCGCGGTGCGGCCTGGGCCTGTCGGTGCGGCAGCGGGACGCCGAACGGTTCCGGGTCCGATGACCGCGGCGTACGGCGAGGCGGACCACAGCACCGGGCCGGACGGGTCGATGCGCTGGGCTGTGTGCGCCGGCCCCGCCCGCTGTGCGTTCGGGCTGTTCTGATGGGTATGGCAGGAGCTTCTGGCGGGTATGGCAGGNGCGTGAGCCGGNTGACCGGCTGGATCAGTGGGATCGTCGCCGCTGCCGCGATGCTGGTGGGCGCCACCGGCTGCGGTACTGGCGGCGGGCCCGGCTCGCCGACGGCGGACCGGGCCGCCGCCGCGGACAGAGCCGGGCTCGGCGCCGTTGCGGGCATCGTCTCCGACGTCGAGCCGTCCGTTGTCACCATCCTGGTCGGGAACGAGCTGGGCAGCGGCATCGTCTACCGCGCCGACGGTGTCATCGTCACCAACCAGCATGTGATTGCCCAGGCATCCGGTGGAAAGGCCGAGGTGGCCTTCGCCGACGGCCGCCGGGTGGCCGGTCGGGTACAGGCCGCCGATGAGATCAGCGACATCGCCGTGGTGAAGGTGAACCGGACCGGCCTACCCGCCGCGACGTTCCGTAAGGATCTGCCCCAGGTGGGCGAGTTGGCGGTGGCGATCGGCAGCCCGCTGGGATTCGAGAACAGCGTCACCGCCGGGATCATCTCCGGCGTGAACCGGAACCTGCCCGTATCCGGTCA
Source organism: Frankia sp. CeD (assembly GCF_000732115.1). NCBI lineage: Bacteria > Bacillati > Actinomycetota > Actinomycetes > Frankiales > Frankiaceae > Frankia > Frankia sp. CeD. Next base: position 44,943 of record NZ_JPGU01000028.1, on the reverse strand, counting down.
GCAGGGTGGGCAGGGGCGGCCGCTGGTGGACCTTATCCAGACCGATGCGGCGATCTCGCCCGGTAACTCCGGCGGGGCGCTGCTGGACAGCCAGGGCCGGGTCGTGGGCATCAACGAGGCCTACATCCCACCGTCGACCGGAGCCTCGTCGCTGGGCTTCGCGATACCGTCCGCGACCGCGGTTGACGCCGTTGAGCAGTTGCTGCGCACCGGGACCGTGAAGCACGCCTTCGTTGGCGTCCAGCTCGCCACCCTCACCTCGGCGATCGCTGAGCGGCTCGGACTGGACGTGCGTGCCGGGGCGCTCGTGCTGGCCGTCGTGCGCGGCGGGCCCGCGGGCAAGGCAGGTGTTCTACCCGGTGATGTCATCCGTAGCTTTAACGGCAAGTCGGTCGCCTCCGCCGGGGAGTTCTCCGCCAGGCTGCGCGAGGTATCCCCGGGTGACATGGTGACGCTAGGCGTCCACCGAGACGGCAGGGACCACACAGTGCAGGTCAGGGTGTCCGACCGGCCCGGCTGAGAGCTTCGCCGCCGATGCGGCGTCCCACCTCGGGGCTCGGCCCGGGGCTTCCGAGGATGCATCGACGCGCCGTCACGCGCCTGGGGACAGCGGGTTCGTGGACGAGATCTAGGTGAAGATTTCCGGGCCGGTGTCAGTGCCGGTGTCGAGTTGGCACCAGACCGTCTTGCCGGAGTGGGTAGGGCGGGTGCCCCACCGGGCAGCGAGTGCATCGACGAGGATCAGGCCACGACCGTGTTCTTCCTGCTCGTTGGGGTGGAGGACACGGGGGAGGTGACTGTCGCTGTCGGAGACCTCGATGTAGAGGGCCGTCGGGACGCTGCGGAGCACGAGTTCGCCGGGGACTCGGGAATAGCGGATCGCATTGGTGACGATCTNGCTCACCAGTAGTTCCGCGGTCTCGATGGTTTCGGGCTGCTGCCAGCGACGCAGCGCGGCGTTGACGGCGTGGCGAGCCTGTCCGACGGCCCTGAGGTCGAGGGTGAGAGGGATGGTAAGGGTGCGAGTGTTGATGGCCGCGGCGGCCCGGACGAGCAGGAGCGCCACGTCGTCGTCTCGATTGGCCTGATCGACCAGGCGCATCAGCCGGTCGGCGGTGGCGTCCGCGGTGCCGGCGTCCGCGAGAGCGTGCTGTAGCCGGCCGATTCCCTGGAAGATATCGATATCGCGTGACTCGACGAGGCCGTCGGTGTAGAGCGCGAGCGTCGCCCCGACGGGGAACGGGTAGCAGGTCTGGACGAAAACTTGCCCGCCGATACCGAGAAACGCGCCGCCCCCGCCGGTCAGGAGGCGGACCCGGCCATCGGGATCACGCAGGGCGGGAGGGGGGTGGCCGGCGTTGGCGAGGACTATCGTCGCGGTGGTGGGCTCAAAGATCGCGTAGACGCAGCTCGCCAAGGCACCGTCAGGCCCTGCCCCGATGGTCTGGGCAAGGTTGTCCAGGTGGGTGAGTACGTCGTCGGCGGGCAGATCGAGTGAGGCGAACGCCCGGCTGGCGGTGCGGAGTTGACCCATGACGGCGGCGGCGGTCACACCGCGGCCGGCCACGTCTCCGATGACGAGAGCTACCCGACCCGCCGAGAGCGGGATGAGGTCGAACCAGTCCCCGCCCACCTCGGCGTCGATCGGCGGACCCGGCTCGGCGCAGGGCGACCGGCCGGGAAGGGAGCCCGGCTCGTACCGCCAGGCGATGTCCATTCCGGCCACGGCCGGGATGTCGGGTGCAAGCAGGCTGCGCTGCAGCGTGACAGAAACCTCCCGCTCGCGAGCGTACGCGCGGGCATTGGCGATGGCGGCTGAGATACGTCCACCAAGGTTGGCGGCCATCTCGACGTCGTCGTCGGTGTAGGTACGCCCGGAAACGCCGACATGTACAACCATGACCCCATGAAAGTAGCGCCCCACCAGCAGGGGCACCGCGATCCCCCAACGCAGCAGCAGCCGCCGGAAGTAGTCGAGGAATCCAGGAGTCTGATATCCGCTGATCAACGATTCATCGTCGGCCGCGTGGTGAAACGGGCGACCCGACGCAAAGGCTTGGTAGATCGGAGAGTTTCGGTGGCAGTAAAGGATCTCTCCGGCGGCTGAGAACGGGATGTCGCAACTTTGCAGGGGCGGACCGGAAACGCGTGTTTTTATGGCGCGCCGCAATTCCAACAGCTCCGGTCGGGCGTCTGTGTCAAGGGGTTCGTCGAGCAGGTACACGCTGCAGGNGTCGGCGAATTCCGGTACCATAAAATCGGCTATACTCGCCAGTGTGGCGTCCAGTTCCAGGGATCGCCCGACGAGTGTGCTCGCCCGGGTGAGCAGCCGCAGTCGCCGCTCTGCTTCCGCATGCTTCCGCTCGGCACGGCGCTGATCCGTCACATCGACCAGCGTCACGCCAACCGCCGCGGGCACCCCCTCACGGTCCCGGAGCGGAAAGTGCGAAAAGCGCCAGGTGCGTTCCTCCTGCGGGAAAGCCACGCTCCTGCCGATGATCTCCGTGTCTTCAACTGATTCACCGCTGGCCAGGACCCACCGGGCAAGCTTCCACACCCGCGGGTCCATATCCGGCAGCAGCTCGGGGATGGATGTTCCCGCCAGTTGCTCGGGAGACAGGCCGTATATTTCCCGAAAGGACCGGTTGCTCCGTCGCACCCGCAGATCCGGATCGATAATTACCATCGCCGTCGGACTGAAATCGATCAGTTGCGTGCCCAGTAGCGAATCGAAACCGGCATCCAGTGCGTAGTCCGACGAAACGTCCGACAAGGTTCTCCTCGGCTCAGACGTCATTAAATCACATCCCCCTGTGTGGAATGATCATCTCCTGGTCTAATACCCAGGAACTTAGGATCAAATCAGGCCTGGGACTACGGTGGGTGGCGGTCCCGCGGGTAGGTGCCAGAATTCGGTTGCGGATGGCGCTGGTCATGAGGCAGACCGCGATGCCGGACCGGCAAGCATGGGGCGGGTTGCGGTGGCGTTGATGTCGAGCAGGTGAACGACCGCGTCGGTGCTGAGCACGACGAGGGTGTTCGATCCGAGCAGGACAGGCTGGGTGGTGACGGGCGCCGCNACGTCGCCGACCAGCAGCGGACCAGCGGGGCTGTCCAGTTGCCAGATACTGCCATCGAGCAGCACGATCATCGGTCCGAGTGGGGTATGGACGGCAGTGGTGGGCGCGCCGGTACCAGTGGACCGGTAGGGACCGTAGGCGGGGCGCAGCCCGTGCAGGTGCTGGCGGTCGAGGATGCCGCCGTGATCCGGGTCGAGCCGGTGCGCGATGCCGTCGCCGGTGACGAGCACGANTGCCTCGTCGGTGACCAGGGGAGCGGCTGTGGAGAAGCGGCCGGTCAGGGTGGTGCGCCACCGAGTCTGGCCGGTGGAGAGGTTCAGCCGCTCGAGGGTGGGTCCGGCGGTACGGAGCAGCAGCGCATCGGTCCCGTCAATGGCGACCAGCGAGCTGGAGGGCGGTGGTGTGCCGGGCGGATCGGTCCAGGTGATGGTGCCGTCGCGCAGGTCCAGGGCGGTCAGGCCCGGGGTGGGGCCGCCGAGGGGCAGCACGGCCAAGCGGTCGGTGGCCAGACCGGTTCCGTAGGTGAGCAGGGTGTCGACCTGGCCGAGCTGGTCGCGGTGCCAGGCGATATCCCCGGTGTCGAGGTCCAGGCAGGTGACGCCGCCGACGTCACCGACGATCAGCCGGCCCGCCGCGGTGAGGATGGGGGTGGCTAGCAGCCGGCGTCGCTGCCGGTGTGGGAGGTGTCGGGTCCAATGGGGTGCGCCGGTGGCTGGGGCGAGCGCGGTGAGGGTGCCCGCATGGCTGCACGCCAGGATCTGGTCATGGCCGGCGAGAACGCCGGTGATGGGGTCGTCTGCGGCGCGCACCGTCCACAGCACGTCGACTCGGCTGTCGTTACTGCCGGTGTTGGAGGGGTGTAGGCNNGNNANNNGTCCTGCGCCGTGGGTGTCGGTGCTCGGTGCGATGACGGTGCCGGCGATGGTCGCGAGGGTGCCCAGATGTTGATGGGCGCCGATCGAGTGGCTGGTGGTGCGGGGCGAGGCCGGGGCATCGGCGCGAGACGTGGTCGGTGACCGTGGCGGTTTCGGTAGCGCCGGGATCGTGTCGTGCCGTAGATCCATAGTTCTCAAGCCGGGGGNGAGGGNGATGAGGCGGAGCTGCGGTGGTGACCAGTCCAGTCCGCCGAAGCTGGCTGCGGGCGTGCTGAGCAGGTGACAGCCGCCGACGTTGCGCTGCGCGTCGGCATGCCAATGTCCCGACAGGACGGCGAGGAGGCTGTCGGGTGCGGCACTGTAGCGGATCAGTTCGAGTGTGTCGTGGTCGGGCTGGTCGTGGGTGAGCACGACGACTGGCAGCCCGGGGGTTCGGGTGGCGAGATCGGTGATTATGAAGCGTTGCTGATCGGTGTCATCGATCGCGCACCAGGCGCTGAACCAGTCCAGGGCGAGGAGGTGCACGCCGGCCAGGTCAGCTGACCACCAGCGCGGGCCCATGGCCTGCTCGTAGCGGGTGAGGGTAGCCGCGCCGAGAAACCCGCCACCGTGGGGGGTGTCGCTGGGGTGGGGTTGGTGGCGGTGGCCGTAATGGTCGTGGTTACCCGGCACGATCTCTACCGGCAGCGGCGCTGCGGCGAGGGAGTCGAGTACGCGCCTGAACTCTTCGGGTGTGCCGTGGTCGGTGAGGTCACCGGTGATCACGGCGAATGCCGCGCCGTGGTCGGCTGCGGTCCGCAGCGCGNGGTGCAGGCCGCTGGTGGTGTCCGTCTGGTCGCCGTAGCGGGCGGCGAGCTCGACCGCCTGGGACGGGTCGCCGTCGATCGCGCTGACATGCGTGTCCGTGATGTGCGCGAATCGCAGCTCCCCTGAGGGAGCCGAGGGTGGTTGTGGATCGCTGCCGGTGCGGCTTGGGTGCAGCTGAAACAGCACCGGCTCCCCCGCTGCCGGGTGCTGCCACCAGCGGCCCGTCCAGCCGTTGGGGCGCCGGGCCCAGACCGGGCGCCCCGGCACGGTGCGGAGGCTGAACGAGCCGTCGTCGCGAGTGAATGTCCAGGTCCGCCCGTCGCTTACCGCGATCCCTGCGAGCGCGTTGCCGTGGATGGTGAGCACGGCGCCGATGATCTGCATGCCTGAGTCTAGTCTCCGACAATAGATCATTTACAACCCTTCGCATCATTATGTATGTAATTTCCTTACGGAAGTAAGATGTTGTTTAGATAAAGTTTCCCTTGGCCTGTCAGTGTCACCGCCATGACCCCACCCGGCCTCGCGCTGCCACCGCAGTCACAGGGGGCGGCCTCGACGAGGCTGTCCGGGTGGCCGGTGCTGTCCGGAACCGTCTGTACCGCTTAGTCCACTTGATGGAGGAACTGTCATGAAACTCAGCAGCGACCGCATCCTGACCACGCACACCGGCAGCCTGCCCCGACCGGCCGGGCTGGCCGAGCTGATCCGGGCCCGGGAACAGGAGACCCTCTCGGTCGCGGACGCCGAGTACCTGCCCGAGCGGATCGCGGACGCGGTTGGCGTGGTCGTCGGCCATCAGGCGCAGGTCGGGCTGGACGTGATCAGCGATGGCGAAATGAGCAAGATCGGGTACGCCACCTACGTCAAAGAACGCCTCACCGGTTTCGACGTGGACGTTGCCGTTCCCGAGGGCGGCGGCCTGTCGATCGCTGATCTGGACGACTACCCTGGCATGGCCGAACGTTCCCTGGCCGGCTTGGAGACCGCGACACCGACCTGTACCGGTCCGATCAGCTACACCGGCACCGCCTTGCTCGATACCGATCTGGCCAACTTCGCAGCCGGCGTCAGCTCAATCTCGGCAGGATCGGGTCAGCCGACCGAGCGGTTCATGAATGCCGCGTCACCTGGAGTTATCGCGCTCTATCTTCCGAACCAGTTCTATGCCAGTTTGGATGAGTACCTGTTCGCGTTGGCCGAAGGAATGAGGGCCGAGTACGAGGCGATCACCGCAGCCGGGCTGGTCCTGCAGATCGACGCCCCGGATCTGGCGATGGGTCGGCACATCCAGTACGCGCACCTGTCCGAGCAGGGATTCCTGGACCGGCTGCGCGTGCACGTTGAGGCGATCAACCACGCGCTACGCAATATCGACCCGGCGAGGGTGCGGGTGCACCTGTGCTGGGGCAACTACCAGGGCCCGCACCACAAGGACGTCGGCCTGGACGTCATCCTGGACACGATCATTCAGCTCAAGGCCGATGGGCTGGTATTCGAGGCCGCCAATCACCGCCACGCACATGAATGGCAGGTGCTGGCCGACGCGAAGATTCCCGAGCAGAAGGTCCTCATCCCGGGTGTCATCGACACCTCCAGCGTCTACGTCGAACACCCCGAACTCATCGCCCAGCGCATCACCCGCTTCGCCGACATCGTCGGCCGCGAGCGCGTCATCCCCGGAACCGACTGCGGCTTCGCGTCCTTCGCCACCTTCCTCGCCGTCGACGAGAGCCTGGCCTGGGCGAAACTCGAATCCCTCACCGCCGGCGCTCGACTGGCCAGCGATCGACTGTGGTCATGACCAGCACCACCCCGACCCACAGCACGACCGAGCACGACGCGGCGCTGCCGGTGCTCGACCTGCGCGAGTTCGACCCTGGCACTGATCCCGCGGTGCGCAGCCGGTTCCTTGAGCGACTGCGCGAGACCTGCCATGACGTGGGTTTCTTCTACCTGGTGGGGCACGGCATCGGTGACACCCTGTTCCGGGAGGTCGAGGAGGTCACCCGAGCGTTCTTCGCTCTGCCCGAAGCCGATCGAATGGCGATCGCGATGACCCGGTCGCCACACTTCCGTGGCTACACCCCACTGGGTGGTGAACTCACGAACGGTCGGGCCGACCGGCGCGAGGAGATCGACCTCGGCGAGGCCACCATCAAAGCCATCCACTACCCTCCGTCCGGACCTGGCTGCGATCATCAAGGCGTTGGCACCCACCGGGACTTCGGGCTGCTCACCTTCGTCCTGCAAGACGCCGTCGGTGGACTGCAGGTGGAGCGCGACGGATGCTTCTTCGACGTCCCGCATCTGCCCGGCGCCCTGGTCGTCAATCTCGGCGAAATGCTGCAGCTCGCCACCCACGGCTACCTCAAGGCCACCGTCCACCGCGTCATCAGCCCACCCGCTGGCGTGCGGCGATTCTCGGTTATCTACTTCTTCAACCCGCGCCTGGACGCCACCCTCACTCCCATCGACCTGCCCGCCGAACTTGCCGCCCAGGCAACGGGCGGACACAGCGCTGACCCGGACAACCCCATCCTCGCTACCTACGGCGAGAACATCCTCAAGGTGCGGCTGCGTGCCCACGCCGACGTCGCGCAACTCCACCACGCAGATTTGCTCGCCGCCGAGAGCTGACCTGATCCACCGGCACACCGCAACCCGCCTTCGTGCTGGCCCGCGCGCCCCGCGCCCCACGGCTCCCACGCGCGCCCAGTCATCCCCTGAACAGAAAGGCGATCCGCCATGACCGTTGATGCCCCGCCCGCATCGGTGGCAACGCATGTACCGCTACTGACCGAGGCCGAAACCCCGCCCGACCCACCGGTCACGAACCCGCTGCGAGGCAACCCCGGCATCGTCGGCATCCCGATTACCATCGCTGGCGCGCTCGGACTCGGCTTGGTCGACGCCGGCTACGTGCCCGCCGAGGCCGCCGCCGCCGGCATCCCGACCATCCTCGCCGCAACCTCGATCGGGCTGCTGCTGGCTACCGTCTGGGCCGCCGCGCTCGGGCAAAATGCCTCGGCTAGCCTGTTCGCCGTTTTTTTCGGCTTCTACGCCAGCTACGCCGCACTCGCCCTCGGACTCGGGCACAACTGGTACGGCATCCCCGATGCCCAGATCGTGCACACGCAAGCCATCTGGCTGATCTGCTGGCTGGTCACCATTGCCATGCTCACTCTGGTCACCATACGGCTACCTNGGAGCTTCACCCTGCTCCTCGGCCTGGTCGACGTCGCCCTCGTCCTGCTGCTCGTCGGCACCCTGGAGGCCAACACCACCTTCATCCATCTCGGCGGGNACGTGGTCTTCGCCTTCGTTGCCGTCGCCGTCTACCTGTATGTCGATCTTATGTGGAGCGAGACCGGTGGCCGTGGACTTCCTCTCGGTAAGCCTCTCGTATCTTGACTCGGTCGCTGTAACAAAGTTGCATCACAGCGTCTCTTCTTGATACAAGAGTTACACAGACGTTCTGGTTGACCGGCTCCTCGGAGGCTCACGTTGCTGACCGATTCCCTTGACCTCACGACCTGGCAGGCCAGTGGCGTTCTTCTCATGGACGGCTTCCTTGGCCCGGAGCGCCTGCGGGAGGTGCGACGCTGGGTCGATGAGATCGAGGCCCTGCCGGGCCGCGAGGACGGTCTGCTGCAGTACGACGAGACCACCGGGGACGGATTCTCGGTGCGGTGCCGCACCGAGAACATCGTGCCCTTCCATGACGGCATGCGTGCCTTGCTCACCCGGGGCACGCTGCTCGACATTGCCAGCATGTTGCTCGGCGAGCCCGCCGTCCTCTACAAAGAAAAGATCAACTATAAGGAACCCGGCGGCGCCGGGTTCGCCCCACACCAGGACGCGCCCGCCTACCCCTTTGTCCGGTCCACCATCACCTGCATGATCGCTATCGACGATTCCACCACCGACAATGGCTGCCTGGACGTCGTCGAAGGCATGCACCACGAGCCGCTCCCCACCGACGATGTCGGCTGCATCCCCGCCAGTCTCGCCGAGACCCTCCTCTGGAAACCCGTCCCCGTCCGCGCTGGGTCGTTGCTCTGGTTCAACTGGTACGTCCCGCACCGCTCCNGAGTCAACACCTCACCACATCGTCGCCGGGCCATCTACCTCACCTACAACGCAGCCTCCGACGGTGACCACCGCCACCACTACTACCAGGAAAAGCAGCACCGCCTAGCCGCCGGCACCGACCGAATCAGCCTCATCGGCCACTTCACCGGCGACAGCCACGTCAGCGCCCGGGGCGCCGAGGAATCTGCATGAATACCGACCGGCTCCTCCACGGCACCTTCACTGGCGCGGACGAGTTCTGCGATGAACTGTTCGCCTACCTCACCGCCGTTGGCCAAAGTCAATACGACGAAACCGTCACCCAACTCGAACACGCCCGGCAAACCGCCGCCCTCGCCGAAGCCGACGGCTATGACCAGGCCGCGCAGGTCGCCGCGCTGCTGCACGATATCGGCCATCTCCTCCTCGACGAACACGACGCGCACCACAATTTCCTCGCCGAAGACCTCCATCACGAAATCGTCGGAGCACGCTACCTGACCCGATGGTTCGGCCCCGATATCGGCACTCCGGTCGCGCTGCACGTCAAAGCCAAGCGCTATCTCGTGGCCACCGACCCCGCCTACGCCAACAGCCTGTCCGTAGCCTCCACCCGAAGCCTACGCGTCCAAGGCGGCCCGATGACTGGCAGAGAAGTCGATGCCTTCCTTTGCCTGCCACATGCCGACCTCGCCATCGCGTTGCGTCGATGGGACGACAACGCCAAGCGAGCCGGCGTCGCGGTACCGGAACTTGACCATTGGNGTCCGGCTGTCTGCCGGCTGGTCAATGAGGCTTCCGCGGTGGTTTGACAGGCGGGTATGGCCCCTGACCGCCCGTCATCCGTGAAGGCGAGGAACGCGTACTGTTCTGTGCGGGTCAGGCCCGTGCCGCGGGCGATACTCGTGCCCGCCGACGCGGAAGTCCAGCTCGTGATGGGCTGTCCCCGGCTCGTTGGGTAGATGGAACCAGCGCTTTCGTATTGCGAAGTCAGCGAAATCGGCCAAGATATGACTTGGCGCTGCCGCCAGGTGCGGGCCAGGGTGAACAACCCGTGAATGAGGGGTGAGCCTGCCGCCGTTGATACGGTGTCGCTGTCCGCTTCGCCGGTGAACTCGGCAAGGGTCGCGCCAAAGTCGGCGCACACGCCGCGCATCGTCCGTTCGCAGGCGTCGAGCATCGCCTCATCGAACACGCCACGCCGGTACTTCGTCTGGACCCGGCTGTTACGGGGCGAGTTCGTCGGCACGCCCACTCGCTCGGCGCGGGCGGCCCTGGTAGGAGGCGCGGTAGGCGGACGGCGTGTTGGCGGCGTCGCGGGCGAGGTGGATCCGCAGGTTGGCGGCGGTCCCCAGTCCGCAACGGGCGGCGATCCGATCCACCGGCAGGTCGGTCACCTCGAGCAGCAGCCGCGCCTCGGCGATCCGGTGGGCGAGCAGCCACTGCCTGGGCGTGACGCCGTACTCGGCGATGAAGCGCCGGGCGAACGTGCGCGTCGCGTAGCCAGCGTGGCCGGCGAGATCAGCGACGGACAGTGGCTCGGCGAGCCGTTCCAGCGCCCAGTCGCAGGTCGCGGCCAGCCTGCCAGGACCGCCAGAGCCGGGCTTTGGACCGGGCACCGGGCGGCGTAACAGCTGGGCTTGGCCGCCTGCGCGATGGGGCGCCACCACCAGCCGGCGGGCGACGCGGGTGGCGACGGCACTGCCGAGGTCGCGCCGCAGTATGTGCAGACACAGGTCGATCCCCGCGCACACTCCGGCGCTGGTGAGGATCCGCTCCCCGTCGACGTAGAGAACGTTCGGGTCCACCTGCACCGTCGGATGGCGGGCGGCGAGGTCGCCCGCGTCCTCCCAGTGGGTGGTGGCCCGCTGACCGTCGAGTAGCCCGGCGGCAGCGAGGGCGAACGCTCCGGTGCACACCGACATCAGTCTGACGCCGCGGTCGGCAGCCGCGCGCAGCGCGTCGAGCACCCCTGGTGCGGGTGTGACCAGTGGGGCGTACCCGGGGACGACGACGGTGTCAGCGGCATCCAGCGCGGCGAGCCCGTGCGCCACCTCCAAGGCGAAGCCGGTGGTGGTGGGCAGCGAGCCAGGCTGCTCCGTGCACAGCGTGAACGTGTAATGCTCGGCCAGGTCCAGGTGGCCGAACACCTGGGCCGGGATCGCGAGGTCCATCGCGACGGTGGCCGGGACCGCGAGGGCCACCACGGCGTGGCGAGTGGCCGTTTCCTTATGCAGCACGGCAGAACAGCCTATTCCGCTGCGCACTCGGCGCCCGGCACTCTGGCCTCGTGTCCAGCAAGCCGCTGCCCCGCCGGGCCGACCCGAAGGATGCGGACCCGATGACGACTCGAGACGCCGCCGACGCACCTGAAGTCGCGTCCCCTGCTGGTCGTAGCCGGCGGAACACGGCGCTGATTTTCGCCGCGACGCTCGCGTTCACGCTGTCGCTGGCCGGGTCGGCGTTGAAGAACACGATTCAAGTGGACTTCTCGCCGATCGCAGTGGACCTTGGTGTCAGCCGCGGGACGTTCGCCTGGTCGACGACGGTCTTCGCTGTGGTCATCGCGGTGGCGAGCCCGGTCGTCGGGGTGCTGGCCGATCGGTTCGGCGGCGCGGCCGTGCTGGTCAGCGGAACGGTGCTCGCCGGTGCCGCCTTCCTGATCTGCGCGGCGGCGCCGGGGGTGTCGCTGTTCGCGTCCGTCTACGGCGTGCTCGGCGCCTTCGCCTTCACGATGCTCTCGTACGTTCCATTGGGAAAGCTTGCCAGCGAGCTGTTCACCGCCCGCGGGGAGGGCCTGGCGTACGCGGTCATGACGAACGGCCCGGCTGTCGGGTTCATCGTGCTGGTGCCGCTGTGGGTGTGGCTCGGCGCGTTCGCGTCCTGGCGGGCCGTCTTCGTCGTCGCCGGTCTGTCGATGCTCCTCGTGCTGACCCCACTTGCGCTGCTGCTGTATCGGCTGTCCGGCCAGGACGAGCCGGCGCCTACGGCGACGCCGGGCACACCCGGGACCGCGGACGACGCGCGGCTCGGCTTCGGGGACCGGTTGCGGCTGGCAGCCGCCAACCCTGTGTTCCTGGCGCTGACCGTCGCGTTCACCGGCTGTGGGATCACGATGGCGTTTGTCGACGTTCACCTGGTCACCGATCTGCACGAACATGGCATGAGCCCGGGTGTCGTCAGTGGCACCCTCGCCATGCTGGGCGTCTTCGAGATCCTTGGCTCACTGGCCGCCGGCCGAAGGTGTGACCGGGGCCGGGTCCGGCAGACCCTGCTTGTCGGTTACGCGCTGCGCGGCGGGGCGATGGTGCTCGTCGCCTTCGACGCGACCGTAACCGCCTCGCTGGCCTTCGGGGTCATCTTCGGGGCGAGCTATCTGGCGACGGTGGTCGCGACCACGCTGTGGATTGGCCGGGTGCTGCCCGAGGGCGCCCGGGCCACCGGCCTCGGTCTGCTGTGGACGCTGCACAGCATCGGCGCCGCTCTCTCCAGCCAGCTGGGCGCGCTGGTCGCCGACTCGTACAACTCCTATACGCAGGTCGCGATGGGCGAGGCGCTGCTGGTCGGGGTGTCGTTCCTGCTGATCGCCCGGCTGCCCGCGCCACGCCCGGCGGCCGTCCCCGCCGGCGCTTCCCGGCAATGAGCGGTCTGCGTGGCACCCTGTCGAGCCCTGGAAAAACCGGCTGGCCTGGCGCCTGCGGGGCTGTCGGCTGCGGGTTCATCGGGCGCGGGCCCCGGCAGGCCTGGTCGCTGCGAACGCCCGGGCCAGATCGGCGACGATGTCCTCGACGTCCTCCAGGCCGACCGATAGGCGCAGCAGGCCGTCGGTGACGCCGGCGGAGTCGCGCTGTGCCGGCGTGAGCCGGCCGTGGGTGGTGCTTGCCGGATGGGTGATCATCGACTTGGTGTCCCCGATGTTTGTCGTGTTCGACACGAGCTCAAGCCGGTCGACAAACGACCAGCTGGCCTGCTGGCCGCCGTACAGCTCGAAGCTGATCACTCCGCCGTGCCCGGACTGTTGGGCGGCTACCAGCTCCCGCTGCGGGTGATCCGCGCTGCCGGTGTAGTGCACCGCCCGTACGTCCGGTTGGTCGGCTAGCCAGGCAGCCACCACCGCCGTGTTGGCGTCGTGCGCCCGCATCCGCACCGGCAGCGTCTCCAGGCTCTTCAGGAAGATCCACGCGTTGAACGGGCTGAGGCTCGGGCCCGCGGTGCGCAGCACACCGTGCAGCTCGGAGATCAGGCCCGCGCGGCCGGCGACAACGCCGCCGCCGCAGCGGCCCTGACCGTCGATGTACTTGCCGGCGGAGTGCAGAACGAGGTCTGCGCCAAACACGATCGGTTGCTGGAACACCGGGGTGCACAGGGTGTTGTCGACCAGCAGCAGCGCGCCGGCGGCATGTGCGAGCTCTGCGAGGTACCTGATGTCGGCCACGGCCATTACCGGGTTCGTGGGGCTCTCAACGACGAGCATCCTGGTCTGCGCACGCATTGCGCGCGCCCAGGCGGCCGGGTCGGTCACCGGAACGACGGTCGTCATGACGCCGAACCGGTCCAGATAGTGAGCATAGAGCCGGGTCGTGGTGCCGAAGACACCCTCCGCAAGCAGGACATGGTCCCCGCCGCGCAGCAGCCCGAGCGACACCGCCAAGAATGCGGCCATCCCGGACGCGGTCGCTACGGCGGACTCGGCACCCTCCAGCCGCGCGACGCGCTCCTCGAACGCGCGCACCGTCGGGTTCGTGAACCGGACGTAGACGTTGCCGGGGCGCCGCTGCGCGAACTTCTCCGCCGCGTCGTGCGAGTCGTCGAACAGGTAGCTCGACGTGAGTACCAGCGCCTCGCTGTGCTGGTCGTCAACGGACTGGCGATGGCCGGCACGCACCGCCTCCGTCGCCAGTCCGCGGCGGGTGCCGGAGGCCGTACGGTTGGAGGACGGAGGCGTCATGCGGGCAGCAGCCGTCCGGCCAGGTATTCCTGGTAGATGCCCTCGTACATGCCGTAGAACAGCTCGCAGGTATGCGCTACGGCGTAGAGCGCCTCCTGCTGCATCTGCTCCGTCGTGCACAGGTCTGCGACGAGGTCGAGGCCCTGCTGAGTGTGGGTGATGTCCTCGACCTGGTGCACCGAGAAGAACAGCAGGTCCCTCGGCTCGAGCCCGTACACCCGACCGAACAGGATGTCGCGGCTCTCGCTGCCTAGCTTCTCCAGGTTCTGCCCCTCGCTCGCGATGGTGACCGCGGCGGCACCGACGTGATAGCGATCCGGATCCTTCACCGCCGCGAGCCGGTAGTCGATCAGCTCCTGGGTCGTCGGCAGCGCGACGGCGGCATCCCGGGTCTCGTCGTCGATCCCGATCGCTAGCAGGAAGTCCTGCATCAGCTTGACGTGGTTCCGCGTCTTCGAGATCCGCCCGGTCTCCTCCTCGTAGAGGTTGTGCAGCAGGCGCCGCTTGTGCCGGGGGAGCGGGCAGTAGAAGAACAGGTGCTCGACGTAGGTAAGGAAGTGCTTGGTGAGCTGGTAGCCCTGTAGCGCTACCTGCTGGAGGAAACGCGGCTGAGGGTTGTCCGCGTCCAGTAGAAGCCCGAACACCGGGTGGGCGATGGTGAGGTGCTGGTGCAGGGTCTCCTCCAGGGACGCCCTGAACCTGTCCCGCGGGAGCGTCATCGGCTCGTCCTCTCTGCGATGGCGGCTTGTGGGGNGGTGTGGCGGCGAGNGGGNTCGGCACGACGGGCCAGCCGGTCGGCCGTGACGGCCTGTAGCTCGGACACGGCGTGAGTCATGTAAAGGCCGCGGTGGCTGATGCCCCGCACTCGGCTGTAGTCGTCCAGCACGCCGTAGGTGGTGAACCCGAAGCCGCTCCAGACCCGGTGGGCTGGGGAGCCTTCGCGGACGTCGATGAGAACGCGCTCCACCCCGACGTCGGCGAGTCGCTCGCAGACGGCGAACACGAGCTCGATCACCGCACCGGTGCGACGGATCCGGGGACGCAGGTATGCCTTGCTGACCTCGCTGAGATGCCGGCAGTTCGGCATCGAGTTCAGGGCGACGACGCACATCGCGCAGACGCCCTCGTCGTCCTGGCCGAGCAGGACGAGCGCTTCGCCTGTGCCGACCCGACGGGCGAGGTCCTCCGCGAAGCCCACGCCCTGGGCCGGCGTAACCGGCTCGGTGAAGCCGAGGATGCCGTCATCGATCACGCTCGCGGCCAGCATCGAGGCGAGGTCCGTACTGTACGGACGAACATCCGTTGGCCAGGACCAGGTCATCCTGGTGCCGTCCGGCGGCTGGTCGGGTAGGTGGGTCATTGATCCTCCCGGTGGATCCGTCGGCGACCCTGCGGATCCAGTTCGCGGTCATGGCGGTCGCCTCCNCGGTCCACCGCCGGGCGACGTCAGGCAGCGGCCCGACAGTGGGCAGCTGTGTGGCCAGCGTGGGAGAGCGCTGGCTGCGGGCGCGCCGGGCGAACGCGGCGAGCCGCCGGCTTGCGGTATCGGCCAGGTAGCCCTCCGGGATCGGCGGGTACGGCGCGTCAGGGTCCGTGAGGAAGACCCGGACGTCGCGGCGGTACTCCCGCAGCAGCATGTCGGGCAGGTACTCCGGGTGACCTTGGACGAAGACCTGACGGACCCCGTCCTGACTGGTCGCTACCGCCCAGTCAGAGCCACCGGTAAGCAGCTCCAGGCGCACGCCGCAGGCGACGAGTTCGTCACGGTCCACAGTGTTCCATCGGGAATGCGGCATGGTGACGACGTCGGGCAGCCCGACGGTGAGCGGGCCGCGTCGTGCGACGGTCTGATGGTCGAGCACGCCGACCCTCTTGTGTGCCAGTCGGCGGCGCTGCACGCCGCACATCTGGTGGAGGGCTAAATGCGCAGACAGACAGGAGAACACAGTGAAGAAATTCCGTCTCCGGCTGAGGTCGAGAATCCGCTCGATCACCGGATAGCCCGGGTCCTTCTCTGGGTGGGAATTCTGTGGCTGTGCGCCGGTCACCACCAGAGCATCGAATGATGCTATTCGCTGCCAATCGCTTCGTGACCCCGGAAGATGGGGATGGCTGGTCGTCGGGTCGAGGTCCACCACATCGACGTGGACTGCCACTCTGGCGCTGTTCGCCGCGTTTCTTATCAGCCGGTCGAACTGCTGCCCTCCTGTTCCTCGGCCGGTGGCCGCCATGAGGTCAACGACTCCGACACGGAGGGATCCATGAGGTGGCTTCTCCGGCATCTTTCCTTCCCCTGTTCGACCGCAAGAATAGCCCCGCGCCGCTGCTCGCGGCCAGCTGTCGACGTGTCAGTTAGTTGATATAAACATTGCGTGCCGCGCGGTCCTCGCCGCACATCATGACGCACGCATGATGAGAGATGACATGATCGTTTCCGTCGAACATGTCACCCCACTCACGATGTGGATAGGCGCACCGGTTCTTCGCGCGGGCGGTCTGGTCGCCCGACCGGGTCGGCCTGGCACTCGCCCGCGTCGTCGTCGACCGGCTGCTCCCGGCCGGGCCGCTGACTGTCGTGGTCGATGACACCCTGTTCCACCGGGCGGGGAAGAAGGTGTGGGCCGCCGGCTGGTTCCACGACGGCTCCGCGAAGGGGCAACCGGCAGGTCGGCTTTGGCGACAACTGGGTCATCGTCGGCCTCGTCTTCTCTTGATCACTTGTTGGCTCCCGCGACCCCAGTCGGCCGCCGCGACACCGATCGCCCCAGTTCCGCGTGCGCGCGTAGTTGATATCGATTTCAGGATCAACCTTCCGTAAACAGAAATGACCGGCACGCGTCTCGCTATGGTCGACCAGTTTTCGATCATCTGCGACTCGATCGACGCCAAGACCAGGATCGACGAAGGTGGATGAAGTGAACGATAGGCAAAATCAAGATCTGTTAATTAAGTGGCACTAGTGGAGGTCTGCGGTCCAAATTTCCCTCTTGCTCCACAATGGGGAGCCTACACCCAGCCTTCATGAACTCTCAAGCCCTTTGGCTGAAGGTGCGGAAATTTGTTGGCAAGCAGTCCGGGCGGTCGCGGTAGGGACCGTCCTTGCCCTCTCTGTCGGGGTTGAGTGAGACACCCTCGTGGGTGTGAGCTGGCTACGGAGGGCGTGATCGGAGATCCATGATGTTCATGGAGCCTGAGTCGCAGGAGGCTCCGGCCGGGTCACCGCAGGCGCGGGACCCGGCGCCGCGTCCGTCGCGGCGGGNGTTCAGCACGGCGTACAAGCTGCGGATCGTCGCGGAGTACGAGAACGCCCCGCACGGCGAGAAGGGNGCGATCCTGCGCCGGGAGGGTTTGTTCTCCTCGCATGTGGTGGAGCGGACCCGGGCACGTGACGCGGGGGCGCTGGGAAGAGCAGGCGTCCCGGCCCGCGCTCCGGGGAAGAATCCGGGGAAGTCGGCGGAACAGATCGAGTTGGAGCGTCTGCGCCGCGAGAACGAACGGTTGAAAGCGAAACTTGCGACGGCAGAAACCGCGCTGGCTTTTATGGGAAAAGCACGCGCTCTCTCTTGCGGCAGGTCTCCGAGAGAGCGGACTCCGAGTACCGGATCGTCCGGGCGGCGGGGCAGACCAGGGAACGCCGTGCGCAGGCGACCCACCCGCCGCGGGTCCGCCCCGAGCTGTCCGCGACCGGACCGTCACAGGTCTGGTCGCGGGATATCACCGCGTTGAAAGGACCCGAGAAAGGCGTCTGGTACCGGCTGTACGTCATCATCGATATCTACTCCCGGTATGTGACCGGCTGGCTTGTCGCTGCCGCCGAGGACGCGGTGGTCGCGAAGGATTTCCTTCTACCCCGTCCCCGACGGCTGGCCCCGGCGGTTACTGTCCCGCGGCCGGCACCCCCGCCGGCTGCGTCGGGTCGTCGGTCTCGGCTGGGTGGGCGTCGGCGGTCCGTGCGCTGTCGGCGGCCCGCGACTGGCCGGGCGGGCGCAGGACGAACAGGGCGACGAGGACGGCCGCGGCGACCAGGGCCGCGCTCACCGCGTAGGCGAGGTGGAACCCGCCGGTGAGGGCGGTGGTGGTGCTCCTGCCGTGGTCGAGCAGCGAGTCGGTGCGGGAGGCGGCAAGGGTGGCCAGGATCGCGGTGCCGAGCGCGGCGCCGATCTGCTGGGTGGTGTTGGCCACCCCGGATGCGACGCCGGCCTCGGCGGGGTCGGAGACCGCCATCGCCTGGCCGATCAGTGCGGGCATCGCCGCGCCGAAACCGATACCCAGCAGGACGAACACCGGGGCGATGTCGCTCGCGTAGCTGCCGTCAGCCGGTAGCCGGGCCAACAGTAGGAGCGCCGCGGCGACCAGCAGCAGCCCGACGACGATCACCGGCCTGGGGCCGAACCGGGTGTTCAGCGGCGACGCGAGGCCCAGCGAGACGGCCGCGATGGTTAGCGGGGCCGGCAGGAACGCCAGCCCGGTGCGCAGCGCGTTGTAGCCGAGCACGTCCTGCAGGTACAGGGCGGTGCAGAACTGGTAGCCGAACAGGCCGGCCACCATCAGGGTCAGGATGATGTTCGCTCCCCCGACCGCGCGGGAGCGGAAGATGCGCAGCGGCAGCAGTGGCTTGGCCGCTCTGGCCTGGCGGCCCACGAAGGCGGCGAGCAGGAGCAGCGAGGCGGCGAGCGACCCCAGCGTCCCGCCGTCGCTCCAGCCGTCCGCCCCGCCCCGGACGACGGTGTAGACGCCGAGCATCAGCCCGGCGGTCACCAGCCCGGCGCCGAGAACGTCCGCGCTCTCGCGCAGCCCGAGCCCGGCGATCGGGGGCAGCACCCACAGGGCGAGCACCACCGCGAGGACACCCAGCGGCACGTTGACGTAGAAGACCCACGGCCAGCTGAGACTCTTGGTCAGCACGCCGCCGAGGATGAGCCCGATCGATGAGCCGGCCGCGGCGACGAAGGCGTAGCAGGCCAGTGCCTTGGCCCGCTCCCGGCTGTCAGGGAAGATCGTGACTATCATGCCGAGTGCCACCGCGGAGGCCAGCGCCCCCCCGGCGCCCTGCAGGAAGCGGAACGTGATCAGGAGGCCGCCGGTGTTGGCCAGGCCGCAGGCCAGCGAGGCTGCCGTGAACAGGCCGAGCCCCCCGATGAAGACGGGCCGGCCGCCCAGCAGGTCACCCAGCCGCCCGGACAGCAGCAGCAGGCCAGCAAAGGCGATCAGGTATCCGTTCACAACCCAGGCCAGGTTCGCCTGGGAGAAGCCGAGGTCCTGCTGGATGGTCGGCAGCGCGACCGTAACGATCGAGCTGTCCAGGATGGCCATCAGGTTGCTGGTGCAGAGCACCCCGAGGGCGAGCCAGCGGGACGGGAGCGCCGGGGGCGGGGCCGGGGGAGTCGAGTCGGTCAACAGTCTTCCTTGACGTCGAGGAGGCCGGACGGGCCGCGGCGGCGGGCCGGTCGCGGCCGCCAGCCAGGTGCGGCGGTTCCAGCCGCCGCATGGGGCATGCCTTGTTACGGAAGCCATCATGTGTGACTGTGGGAGTGGCCGGAAGGAGGCACTTTCATGTTTCAGGGGAACAGCGATGTGATCGACTCCCCCGGCCACGAGGCCGAGGCCTGCACCGTCTTGGAGGTGCTGAACCGGATCAGTGGCAAGTGGGCCATCGGCATCCTGCTGCGGATCAGCGACGGACCGGTCCGGTTCACCGAGCTGCAGCGGTCGATCAGCGGCATCAGCCGGCGGATGCTCACCCTCACACTGCGTAACCTGGAACGTGATGGGCTGCTGACGCGGGTCGTCTACCCCACGGTGCCGCCGAAGGTCGAGTACCAGGCCACCGATATGGCCCGGGAGCTGTATGCCACGCTGCGGACGCTCACATCGTGGGCCGAACGGCACCGCGACGACATCGCCGTGGCCCGCGCGGCCTACGACCGCAACCACGGCCCCCAGGGTGGGGTCGAGTAGAGCACCCTGGAGGCCATGATGCGAAGATGCATCCGAGTATGACGCTGGGTGACTGTCGCTGGGCTGGAGCGATCCCGTCCGGATGCCAGTCCTGGAACAGGGCAGCCCGTACACCATGCGCCAGTGCCCGTACTGGGCGGGAACGTCCCGCTACGGTGCCCCGGTCCGCGTCCGCCACCGAATTCCGTCGATCAACTGCCGGCGTGTCCACGTCGGCGGCTGACCCGGTCTCTTCCTCATGCCGATACGCCGGACCACGGGAATAGCGGCGTCTGGTTGGATGTCACGGAGGTTTCCGACCGGGGCTCCGCCTGTCGTCGCCGGCGGCCCGACCGATCAGTCGGACACAGCGAGTTCGCCGAGCTCCGACCAGTCGTCCTGCTCCAGAACCGTGTTCACGATGCGCGGCGTCTCGGCGAGGTACTTCGGCAGTGTCTGCCGGGCGGCCCTGAAGTGGTCGGACTGGACGTGCGCGGCTCCGGCGTCGCCATCCTGGAATGCCTCGACCAGTACGTACTCGGTCGGGCTCTCAATGTTGCGGGACCAGTCGAACCATTTGCAGCCCGGCTCAGCGCGGGTCGCCTCGGTGAACGCCCGTGAGATCTCCGGCCACTGGTCGGCATACTCCGGCTTGATCCGGAACTTGGCGGTGATAAAGATCATTATAGACCCTTTCCGAGCTCATGGCTCTTGCTGTGGGCGACGGACCGCCTGGGGTACCGAGCTCCAATGACTGTCTCCACACCATCGACGACGGGTGGCCCCCACGCTCGGCACCTCGCCCATGGTCGTAGCAGTCACAGCNGCCACGGGCAGTCTCGATTTGAGAAATTTCGGGGTCTGCCGCGGGTTCGTGATCAGGGCTCGATGCGCTGGGTGGCAGGGACGCTGGGTGGCAGGGACGCCGTAGGGCAGCCGAGGTGTCACGACGCAGTGTGGGCGAATGTATACTTGTCAGACTTTCCTTGTCCGGGGAGGGCAGGCAATGAGTCTTGAGGGGCGTCCCACCGGCGCGGAGGTAGCGGGGAGCCGCGGCGGACCTGGCCAGGGGCCGGCCGTGGCAGGCAGCCCGGTCCTGCGCTACGCGATGGCGCGGGATGCGTCGCACTATCACCTGGTGCCCTCCGCGGTGGAACGTGTTGCCGGCGTGGGCGATGTGGCGGGGCTGTTTGCGAGATGCCGGCGGAGTGGTTCGTACCTGACGTTCCGCTCGGGCGGAACGAGCCTCAGCGGCCAGGGCGTCACCGACGGGATCCTGGTCGACGTGCGACACGGTTTTCAGTCGGCCGAGGTGCTCGACGGTGGTCACCGTTTGCGCGCCGAGCCTGGCGTGACCGTCCGTGCGGCCAACGCGCGGCTGCGTCCGTACGGGCGGAAGCTCGGCCCCGACCCAGCGAGTGAGGTCGCCTGCACCCTGGGTGGAGTCATTGCCAATAATTCCAGCGGAATGGCCTGCGGCACCGGGCAGAACGCCTACCAGACGCTTGAGGCGATGACCGTGGTGCTACCCAGCGGATCCGTGATTGACACCGGTGCGCCGGACGCGGATGAACGGCTGCGCGCACTGGAACCCGATCTGTATGCGGGCTTGCTGCGGCTCCGCGAGCGGATCTGCCGCAACCCGGCGTCCGTGGCGACGCTGCGTCGGCAGTTCTCAATGAAGAACACGATGGGCTACAGTCTCAACTCGTTTCTCGACTACGAGCGTCCCGTCGAGATCCTGGCCCATCTGATGGTCGGTAGCGAAGGCACGCTCGGGTTCGTCGCCTCGGCCACGTTCCGGACGGTGGAGCTCTTTCCCCACGCCTCGACCGGCTTGGCGGTGTTTCGTGACCTCGCCACCGCGACCGCCGCGTTGCCCGAGCTGGTCGACGTGGGGTTCGCGACGATCGAACTGATGGACGCTCGGTCCCTTGCCGTTGCGCAGACCCTCGGCGCGACACCGGCTGAGATCGGCTCGCTGGAGGTGCGTGACCATGTTGCGCTCCTGGTGGAGCTGCAGGCAGCGACCACCGAGGAGCTTGCCGACAAGGTGTCCGGGGCCGGCGGCGTGTGCGATGGGCTCGAGATCGAGTCGCCCCTGGAGTTGACCTCGGACCCGTGGCGCCGAAAGGACCTGTGGCATGTGCGCAAGGGTCTCTATACGGCCGTCGCGGGAGCGCGCCAGGCGGGGACCACGGCGTTGCTGGAGGATGTGGCGGTTNCNGTGCCGCACCTGCGGGCAGCGTGCCAGGAACTCACGAAGCTGTTCGACGCGCACGGCTATCAGAACAGTGTCATCTTCGGCCATGCCAAGGACGGCAATATCCATTTTATGCTCACCGAGACCTTCCGGGATCCCGCGCGGNTGGAACGCTACCACGCATTCACCGAGAAAATGGTTGAGCTGGTGCTCGAGCACAAGGGGACGCTCAAGGCGGAGCATGGCACCGGCCGGATCATGGCGGGGTATGTCCGTCGCCAGTACGGCGATGAACTGTATGACGTCATGACGGAGGNGAAGCGGCTGTTCGACCCGCTGGGAATCCTCAACCCGGGGGTCGTGCTGTCCGACGATCCTCGCTCCTATCTGCGCAATCTCAAGGATGTGCCGACGGTCGGCTACGGCGCGGACATGTGCGTGGAGTGCGGGTACTGCGAACCGGTCTGCCCGAGCCGGACGCTGACCCTGACTCCTCGGCAGCGGATCGCCCTGCTGCGGGAGCGTGAGGCCGCGCGGCGGGAGGGAGACGAGGGGCTCGCCGATGAGCTGTCCGCGGCCTACCGCTATGACGTGGTCGACACCTGCGCGGTCGACGGTATGTGCCAGACCGCTTGCCCTGTGCAGATCAACACCGGATCACTCGTGCGAGAGCTGCGCGCCGAGAGGGTGAACAAGGCCGAGGACGCGCTGTGGCGCTCGGCGGCCCGCCACTGGGGGGCGACCACCACACTGGCTGGGAAGGCGCTTTCTGCCGCCGCCGCACTGCCGCCGACGTTGCCGACAGCCGCGGCCTCCCTGGCCCGCAGAACGTTGGGCACCGACAGGATGCCTCAGTATGACGCCTCGCTGCCCCGCGGTGGGTACCGGCGCCGGGCGGTCGCGGCTGCCGCAGAGGCGTGCGCCGTGTACTTCCCGGCGTGCGTCGGGGCCATGTTCGGCTCGTCGTCATCCAGCGGCGGGGTCATGCCCGCGATGCTGACGCTGTGCGCGCGTGCCGGGGTAGCGGTACGGGTACCCAGGGGTATCGCGTCGATGTGTTGCGGTATGCCGTGGAAGTCGAAGGGTCTCAGGGGTGGCCACGAGGTCATCGGGGCCAAGGTCCTGCCGGCGCTGCTCGCGGCGACTGACGGCGGCCGCCTGCCGGTCGTGTGCGACGCGGCGTCATGTACAGAAGGTCTGGAGGAGCTTCGCGCCGAGGCAAAGCGGCTTGGCGGCGCCTACGAGGCACTTCGTTTCGTGGACGCGCTCGAATTCGTGCGCGCCGAAGTCGTGGGCCGCCTCTCGGTGACCCGCCGGGTGGCGTCCCTGGTACTGCACCCTACGTGCTCGACCGAGCGGCGGGGCACCACGACTTTACTCAGGGAACTCGCCGAGCTGGTCAGCGACGAGGTGGTCGTGCCGCTGGACTGGAATTGCTGCGCGTTCGCCGGTGATCGCGGACTTCTGCATCCCGAGCTGACTGCGGCGGCGACGCTGAACGAGGCACGTGAGGTCAACTCCCGCGCCTTCGAGGTGCATGCGTCGGCCAACCGGACCTGCGAGATCGGAATGTCACGCGCAACGGGGCGCGAATACGTCCACATTGTCGAGGCGCTGGAGTACGCGACTCGCCCGATCCGTGATTCTGCCCATCCAGGCGGTGCCGGCTGAGAACGTGACGTGTCGGAGAACGCCGATCGACGACTTCCCGTGACCTTGATGGATGCGCGACCCGAGCGAACGTGTCACCCGCGCGCCGTCGCGGCTTCGTACGCGAAGTCCGCCTCCGGGCCCGGTTCGGCGCCGAAAGCGCCCGCGAGTCTCTCTCGCGCGCGGGAGAGGTGTTTGTGGAGTAAGATCGTTGCCGCGTCCTGATCGCCGGTCACGATCAGCTCAAGCAGGCGAGCGTGCTCGCCGTAGATTGATTCCGCGCTCAGCAGCGCCCGACCCTGCACCTGCGACATGCACAGCCGGACTTCACCGGCGAGTTTGTGGTACATGCCGCTGATGCGGGGGCTGGACATCGAGTCGACGAGGCTGATGTGAAACCGCATGTCGGGCTCGACGATCGCGATCTGAGGGCCATTGATCACCGACTTGATCTCGTCATTGGCCATCTGGGCCTGCGCGGGAACGCGGCGGGCCGCGGCGAGCAGCCGGAGTGGCTCNCNCTCGANGNAGTAGCGCGNGTTGTAGATGTCGCGAACGTCGTCCGGGCCGAGCTCGGGGACCCGGGCGACCTTGTGACTGCCGCGGACAAGGAGACCGGCCGCGACCAGCTTCTCGATTGCCGCCTTCGCGGTCGGGCGAGCGACATCGTACTGGGTGGCGACGCCTACTTCGGTCAGCGCCTGGTTGCTGCCGATAGTGCCGCTGAACAGCTCGGTGCGAAGATTTTCGACCACCGCGTCTATGAGCGATACCGGCTGTACAGGGCGGCGCATCACCCAGTCACCTTCCAGTACATGCGAGTCAGGCGGGTTGGTGACCCTCATGGAATCAACACGAGCTAGCCGAGATTACAACCGTCGGTCGTCGTAGCCCCGCGCGGTCTCGACCTCGGTGGGCGCACCTCACGGCGGGCCGCATCGGCCAGCAGCGCCGTGAACCGGACCAACCCATGAGGGCCGGGGCCTGTCAGGGCTGAACCGCCCCGGGCTCTTGAGAGCCCGGGGCGGTTCACCCGCCCACGTGAGCCGCGTTCTCAGGTATTCAGCTCCGGGGTGTCGTGGGTCGGGGTGAGCTCGGGGGTGGCGTGGTAGTCGACCGCGCCGGCCGCCTGCGGGTAGTGCAGGTCGAAGGCGGGCCGCTCGGAGCAGATCCGCGGTAGCGAGGTGAAGTTGTGCCGCGGCGGTGGGCAGGACGTCGCCCATTCCAGCGAGTTGCCGAAGCCCCACGGGTCGTCCACCGTCACGATCCGACCCTTCCGGTACGACCACCACAGGTTGTACAGCAGCGGCAGGGTCGACAGCGCAAGCAGGGAGCTGCCAGCGGTGGCGATGGTGTTCAGCGTGGTGAAGCCGTCGTCCGGGCCGTAGTCGGCGTATCGGCGCGGCATGCCCTTGACGCCGAGCCAGTGATCCACCAGGAAGGTCAGGTGGAAGCCGAAGAACATCGTCCAGAAGTGCACCTTCGCGAGCCGCTCGTTCAACATCCGGCCGGTGACCTTCGGGAACCAGAAGTACACCCCGCCGAAGCCGGCGAACAACAGGCCGGCGACGACGTAGTGGAAGTGGCCGACGACGAAGTAGCTGTCCGAGACGTGGAAGTCGATCGGCGGGCTGGCCAGCAGGACACCGGTCAGACCACCGAACAGGAACGTCACCAGGAAGCCGACGGCGAACAACATCGGCGCCTCGAAGGTGAGCTGTCCGCGCCACATCGTGCCAATCCAGTTGAAGAACTTGACCCCGGTTGGCACCGCGATCAGGAACGTCAGGAAAGCGAAGAACGGCAGCAGCGCCGCGCCGGTGACGTACATGTGATGCGCCCACACGGCGATCGCCAACGCCCCGATGCCGATGGTCGCGTAGACCAGTCCCTTGTAGCCGAACAACGGCTTGCGGGAGAACACCGGGATGATCTCCGTTATCATCCCGAAGAAGGGCAGGGCGATGATGTACACCTCGGGATGCCCGAAGAACCAGAACAGGTGTTGCCAGAGGACTGCGCCGCCGTTACCCGGGTCGAAGATGTGCGCGCCGAACCGGCGGTCGAACTCCAGGGCGAGCAGCGCGGCCGCGAGCACCGGGAAGGCGACCAGAACCAGGATCGAGGTCACCAGCAGGNTCCAGCAGAAGATCGGCAGCCGGAACATCGTCATGCCGGGCGCCCGCAGGCAAAGGATCGTCGTGATGAAGTTGACCGCGCCCAGGATGGTACCCAGACCGGAGACGGTCAGACCCAGCACCCACAGGTCACTGCCGATGCCCGGCGAGTAGGCAGCGTTCGACAGCGGCGTATAGGCGAACCAGCCGAAGGAGGCGGCGCCGTTCGGCGTAAGGAAGCCCGCGGTGACCGTCAGGCTGCCGAACAGGAACAGCCAGAACGACAACGCGTTCAGCCGTGGAAAGGCCACGTCAGGCGAGCCGATCTGCAGCGGGATCAGGTAGTTCGCGAACGCGAACGCGATCGGCGTCGCGAACATCAGCAGCATCAGCGTGCCGTGCATCGTGAACACCTGATTGTACTGCTCGTTCGACAGGTACTGCAGGCCCGGTCGGGCGAGCTCGGCCCGGATGAGCATCGCCAGGATTCCAGCGAACGCGAAGAATACCAGCGAGGTCATGAAGTACAGCAGCGCGATGTCCTTGTGCGACGTCGTCCGCAGGTACTGCGCCAGGGTTTTCACAACCCTGGGCGGGAGCTCGCCCGCCGGCGGGTCCGTGTGCCCGGCCGGCCTATCGTGCACAAGTGTCACATTCCGCTCCCGATGGTGTTGCCGCTGCCAGCGGTGGTGCGCGCGGCCCCGGCGTCGGGTGTCACGACCGCCGCCGGGCAGCCAACAGTGAATGTGTCATTACCGTCGGCGCGGACGGGTCCGCCGAATAGACGGCCCCACGCCGCGCGGCTCGGCGCACCGGCCGAGGAACCTGCCGGCACTAGTCACGTTATCCGCGCATCGGCCGCCGCGGCCCGGTCTGACGTCCTACATCCAGAGGCACTCCGGCACCCGGAGCGGGCGCAGAACGTCCTGCCCAGGCGGGTCCACCATTGGTGGAATCACCTTCTCGGCCGAGGCCGCCGCCACAGCGAAGGCCGCCCTGGCCACCAGTATGAGCGGCCGGGGCATCGCGTTCGGCATCCCGGTGGATCTCCCCGAGCTCCGTGCGCCACTCGTCGAGGTAGCGCAGGCCTCCGGGAAAGCCTCAGCCCGAAGCCGGCGGAGGTGAATCCCCGCCTGGTACCTGCGGTCCGCGTCGCGCAGGAAGGCGGTCCACCCAGTGGACCGACGTCTTACGCGACGCAGATCGCGAGCGTACTTTTGGGCGACGGGCTCTCGCGCGAACACCGCGAACACCGCGAACACCGCAACGTCGCGAACACCGCAACGTCGCATTCCCCAATGGCCGGGCCCCGAACATTCCCATCACCACAGTCCAACATTCCCGCTATCACAGGAGGAAGACATGTCCCTCGTCAGACGGATCCTCGTCATGCTGCTCGCGACGGCGGCAGCGGCGATCACCGTGGCCGGGCTCGGAACCACCGCCGCGTCCGCGGCCCCCGCCTGCAACCCGAAGCTGGCACCCTACGGACTCATCGGCGCACGCTGGAACCAGCTCGGCGGCCCCCGCAGTTACCTGGCCTGTCCGACCAGCGGCGAGCGCGACGTCTACTTCACCAACGGTGAATGGGCTGGCCGGCGGCAGAGGTTTCAGGGTGGGGAAATCACCTGGTCTCCCCGACAGGGGAAGCGGATGGTGATCACTGCGTGGGAGGCGAACGGTTACGCCCACGTGAGTTGGGGGCCCACCGACCCGTACCACTACGACAAGTTCATCGTCCGCTGGACCGCGTACGGCAACACCTGGCAGCGGGACGTGACCGGAGGGACATCCGGGCAGTTCCGCGTCGTGAGTGAGACCAACGGCGGCTACCAGTTCCTCATTGAGGGCTGTGACAACGGCGGCATCGGCGGGTCGAAGTGCCGCCAGGGCTGGACCCTGCCCACAGCCACCCGCCGTTAGCCACCGCAGGCCGCTGCCGGGCCGCGTGTCCGCGCCCATTGCCGTGTCCGCGCCCATTGCCGTGTCCGCGCCCATACAAACACCTGTGCTTCGATTGATGTCCTCCGGGTATCCGTCGACTTTGCTTGATGATCGAACGCGAAACTGCTCGGGCACTCCCGCCGGACGTCGGCTTCACGACATCGGGGAGCCGCATGAAGTCGTGAGACCAGCCGATCAAGTCTGGATAAAATCCGACGGAAGGCGAGGTTTTCCTCACTCAGGCAGCTACGTCATCGGGGGTGACCGGATGTCCGGATCCGGCGGACTGGTGGCGCGAACGCGCTCGCGTGGACCTGACGAGTGCACGGCCGAGGGGGCCCATGACCGGGCCCAGGACCGGACCAACTCGGCTGGTTCACCACAGGCGGCAGGTTCCGCCGAGCCCGCCGAGCATAGTGCGGCACCGCGCGCCGCTGCCGCTCGCGGGCCGGCGGCGCCCCGGGGACGCGGGGTACTCGAAGGCGCCTTCGACATTCTCGACGCTCTGTCCTGGTTCGACTCCGTCGGCCTGTCGGAACTCGCCAGGACCGCCGGGCTGCCCAAGACGACGGTACATCGGCTGGTCGAGCAGATGTGCGCGCTCGGGGTAGTCGATCGGGACAGCGGCGGCTACCGGATCGGCTCCGGCCTGCGCCGGCTGGCAGCCCCGGACCGTTCCCTGCACCGGCTGGCACGGATCGCCCGAGACCCGGTCGCCTCGCTCAGCGCGGCCACCCGTACGGCGATCGCCTTGGTCGTCCTGCGGGAGAGGCGGCTGGTGCTGGCCACCAGCGCCGCTGGGGACCGTGGGATCGACCTGCGGGGCAGCACGAGTTCGCTACGGCTCGACACCGCCGCCGGCCAGATGCTGCTTGCCTGCCAGCCGGAGCTGGTGCCGCCGCCCTCGATGTCCGAGCGGGAGTGGAAGCGGGCCCGTGCTGTCATCCGGCGCGAGGAGGCGGCGTTCGACCAGCAGGATCTTGTGGATGGGATCTGCTGCGTGTCGGTGCCGGTGCGTAGCCGTGACGGGGTTGTGGTGGCCGCGCTCACCGCCTTGGTAGTGGCCCAGCGCATCCCCGCCGGCCTGGTCGGGCGGATCCGGCACGCCGCGGGGCGGCTTGGCGGACGCCTCACCGGTCCGTTGGAGGGGCGTCCGCTTCCGTGTGGCGCGACTGACGACAAGCGGGCACGAGGCCGGCTGGTCCTGGTCGAGGACCGGTCGGACGTCCCCGGCGGGCAGGGACCGGGCGTAGCCTAGACTCGGACAGGTTCGGTAACCAGGGCTCCGGCAAAGTTGCTGGTTAGCAACTGAAGTTCATGATTGTCTGTAGGGGTCGTTCGGGGCGGCTGGCGTGGTGGCGGAGCGCCTGGGGGCGGGACCGTCACCGGCCAGCCCCCCGCTGTCCGGCGTGCAACCAGCCATCGAAGGGATCGCCATCCCGGGCGATCTCGCGGCGGCGATCATCCGCGCGCTCGCCCAGCTCGGCGGGCAAGCCGCGTATGCCGTCCGGTCCAGTGCGACGGCAGAGGACCTGCCGTCGGCCTCCTTCGCCGGCCAACAGGACACGTACCTGAACGTCGTGGGGCCGGCGGCGATCCTCCAGCACGTCAGCCGGTGCTGGGCCTCGCTGTTCACCGAGCGGGCCGTGACCTACCGCCAGCGCAACGTTGCCGGCCCCGAGGTCTTCGCGCTCGACGAACTGGGCAAGATCACCCTTGCCGCCCACGGTGACCATCGCACCGCCGTCACCGACAACAGCGCCGGCATGTTCGCCGCCGCCTCGGGCGACGCCCTCATCGCCAAGGACGGCGCCGCCATCGCCAGGACCACCTATCGAGAGTGGCTCGCGCGCTGACTCGGCCGGGGCGNGCACGACATCCGTCGTGTGGGACCCGGCCGGAATCCTTGTAGATTCACGTGGTCGACGACCGGCGTTTCCGGCGGGCTACTCCACCACCGCTACCGGTTCGCGCTGCGGGGCCGCCGGCTGGGCGTTCGCGGGGCCGTGCGCCACGGTGGCAGCGGGGCGGCCGGGGAGGAAGAGGCTGGCGACGAAGCCGACGGCGGTCAGGGCGACGACCCACCAGAACGTCACGCCGAACGCCTCGGCGACCTTGTCGGCGACAGGGCCGGGAAGCTTCACCCCCGCCGACTCGGCGAGCGCACCCTCGCCACCGACGCCCGGCAGCCGGCTGGCGATGGCGTGCTGCAGTTCGACGGCGACCAGCGCGGTGGCCAGCGACCCGCCGACCCGCTGCAGGATGTTCAGCGTCGTGGTCGCGCGCGGCACCGCCGCCTGCCCGAGCGTCGCATAGGCGGCGCCCATCGCGGGCATCATCGTCGCCCCGAAGCCCAGACCGCGCACGAACAGCGAGAACGCCAGCAGCACCTCATTGGTGTGCGCGTCGACCTGGGTGAACAGCAGCGTGCCGAGCAGGGCGAGGACCATGCCGAGCGGGACGACCGACCGGGCGCCGCGGCGGTCGGAGACCCGTCCCGCGATCGCCATGGAGATCATTGCGCCCAGTCCCTGTGGCGCCATGAGCAGGCCGGCGTCNCTGGCGCTCTGCCCGCGCGCGACCTGGTAGTAGAGCGGAAGCAGGAACATCGCACCGAACAGCATGGCGCCGATCACGAAGGTCGTGACGCTCGCGATGCTGAACACCCGGTCGCCGAACAGCCGCATGTCGAGCAGGGCGCCGTCGCGGCGCAGGGCGTGCACGACGAAGCCGGCCAGCAGCACTACGCCGACGGCGATGCTGACCTGCACCTTCGCAGCCCCGAAGCCGCCGCCGTTGCCCGCCTCGGACAGGCCGTAGACGAGCGCCGCCAGCCCCGGCGAGATCAGCGCCAGGCCGGGCAGGTCGAGCCGGTGGTGCGCCGAGCCGCGGTCATCGCGTGGCAGCACCCGCCAGGACAGGAACAGGGCGAGCACGCCGATCGGCACGTTCACGTAGAAGATCCAGCGCCAGCTGAGGTGGTCGACGATCAGTCCGCCGATGACCGGGCCGAGCACCGGCGCGATGAGCATCGGGACGCCGATGATGCTCATGACCCGGCCGATCCGCTGCGGGCCCGCGGCCTGGGCGAGCAGGGTCATGCAGATCGGCATGATCATGCCGCCGCCGAGGCCCTGCAGGACCCGGAAGGCGATCAGCGTCCCTGCCGACCAGGCGAGGCCGCACAGGGCACTGCCGGCGANGAACAGCGCCAGCGAGATGTTCCACATCCGCGTCGCGCCGAACCGCTCGACCGACCAGCCGGCCAGCGGGATCACGACGGCCAGCGCCAGCAGATAACCGGTGGTGACCCAGGAGATCGTGGACAGCGACGTGTGGAACTCGTTACCGAGCGCGTGGATGGCGACCGAGACGATCGTCGTGTCGAGGATCACCATGATCGCGCCGAGCATCACTGTGGCGGACAGTCGGATCAGCGCCGGGTCCAGCTTGGCGGCCGAGGCGGGCCCGGGCGCGGCGGTGGCGGGCGGCGAGGCCGCGTTGGGTTGGTCAGGCACGTTGATCTCCGTGGCAAAGGCGGCAGACGCCGGGGGCGGTCGGTCGCGTTCGGACCTGCGGCGACCGGACGGGACAAAGCTGGTCGCCGCCCAGCATCCGACGCTCGTTGAGTTGTGTCAAATATATCGTCGTGACAACGAGACGTTCGCGGCGGCTTGCCGATACGATCGACGCATGATCGAAGCCGCTCGGGAGGCCGCCGGGGAGGCGACTGCCCGAGATGCGACCGCCCGGGACGCGGGCACTCGCGAGGCGGGCACTCGCGAGGCGACAGCTCGCGAGGCGTGGCGCGCCATGCTGGCGCTGACCTTCAGCGGCGAGGCGCCCAGCCGGATGCACACCGTCTGCCAGGCGTTTGATCTCACGCCGGCCGCTTTGAAGATCCTTCTGGTGCTGTCGGGGGGCCCGCGCCCGATGCGCGAGCTCGTCGAGATGTTCCGCCACGACCCGAGCTACCTGACCAGCGTCGTCGNCCTGCTCGAGCGCCGCGGCGTCGCCCGGCGCGAGCCGCACCCGACCGACCGGCGGGCCAAGACGGTCGCGATGACCGAGGAGGGCCGACGCGTTCTGGCCCAGGCCCAGGAGATGCTGTCCGTTCCCCCGGCGTCGCTGCAGGTGCTCTCGCCGGATGAGCAGCAGCAGCTGCTGCGCCTGCTCATCCGCGTCGTCGACGCGGAGCCCACTATTCCCACGGCGCTGCGCCCGCGTCCCGTCACGTCCCCATCTGACTGATCGGTTACGCTTCTGCTCCTACTGACCGAGTGACCCCGTCTTCGCTGTCCACAAAAGCGGGATCGTTCCACTGGCGGCGGCGGTCGCCTCGTCGGCAGCGGCCTGGGTGACCGGGCTGGTGAGATGGCTGGGCATGATCTGAGAGATCATCGTGCCGCCGCCGTGGCCGGCCCGCGGACGACCGAGCAGCGCTGGTTCAGAACTCGTACTTCTGCTTGAGCTCGGCGAGCGTGTCGAGGAAGCCGTCCAGGTGTTCGTCGGACAGCCGGTTGTTCACCATCAGCCGGATCACGGTCTGGTTCTTGTTCACCGCCGGGTAGCCGAACATCGGTACCAGATACCCGCGATCGAGGAAGTCCTGCCGGACGCGTACGGCGGTGTGGTTCGAGCCCACCGAGATCGATGTGACGTAGGTCGGCGTGGCGTTGATGGTGCAGCCGATCCCGAGCAGTCGCTCCCGCAGCCGGTCGACTCGGTCGAGGTAGCGTTCCATCACGGACGGGTCTTGTCTCATCCGGCGCAGCACATGGACGATGGCGCCGGCGGTCGGCGGCTGAATGTTGGTGGTGAACACCGACGTGCCCGACAGGAAGCGGAACGCATCAAGAGCGTCGGCCGGTCCCGCGAGGGCGCCACCGCCCAAGCCGATGGACTTGCCGAACGACACCATCAGGAAAGTCGCCCGGCGCAGCTCCTCGTATTCAGCGGCGAACCGGTGGCCGCCGTTGCCGTAGACCATGAAGCCGTTCGCGTCGTCGACGAAGCTGACCGCGCCGAACTCGTCGCACAGGTCGAGGATCTCGCCGACCGGAGCCATCGAGCCGTCGGAGTACACGGTCAAGAATCCGACAACGACCCGCCGGCCGCGGAGGTTTTCCAGCACCTGCCTGAGATCGGCAATGTCATTGTGGCGGAAGTTGATCAGGTTACGTCCGAACTTGAATCGTTCAACGGCCTTCCACATGCTCCAGTGGCTGTCCCGGTCGAGCACGAACACCGTGTCGGCGTTGTCCACGCCGGGCTGGTCGTTGAACGAGAACCTGGCGCTCATCGCGTGCACGAACCCGACGTTGGCCAGCAGCCCGGTGGCGTAGGTGAGCGCCTTCTGCCGGCCGGTGATCTCGGCGACCAGCGCCTCCAGTTCCAGGTGTGGCCGGGCGACGCCCTGAACCACTCGGGAGCCGCCGACGACCAGGCCATAGTTCATCGCCGTCTCGACGAAGACGTTGCGCACGTCCGGGTCGTGTTGCCATCCGAGGATGCCGATGCCGGCGAAGTTGACCACTTTTCTGCCGTTGATGCTTATGACCGCGTCGTTGCGGTCGTCAAGCTCGGGAGTCGCGATCAGTTCACCGCTTCGCCTCGCGCTTTCGACCCATTCGGAGAAACCCCAGCGGGCCAGCGCCGGCTCCGCGGACAAGGCAGTCATGATCGTCCCTCATTTCGGCGAGTTAGGCCCAGGAGTGTTGGCGTCTTCTCGTTGCTCGGTGGTGGAAGGGCAAATGCGAGACCGCTGGACGGCGCAAACAGAGCAGGCCGAGACCAGGTCAGCCCACGACGGGGCCACCGAGTTCGGAGCCACCGAGTTCCGGTCGGTTCAGAGCAGGGTGCCGAGTCGGGAGTCGACTTCCTCGGCGCTGATGCCGAATTGGGCCAGGTCGTAGCGGTGCGAACGGAGGCGTGCGTCTTCGGCCAGCACGGCCGACATGGCCGGGCGGACCTCGTTGGCCAGGTCCCATCCGAGGTGGCGGTAGATGTCGGCGACGACCGCCAGCGGGTCGGCGGTGAACTCGTCGAATTCGACGTCGTAGAATCTGGCCTGGTCGTGTTTGGCCCGCTCCGTGGCGAATCGCGCAAGAGTGCGAGTGGCGAGTGCGAGCAGGGTAGGGCCGATCACCTCGCCCTGGAAAACTGAGGACATGCCCGCGGCAAGCTTGCTCGCCATGCTGCACGCCGATCCCAGTACCGTACTAGCGGGTCTGCGGTGGGTCTGGATCACCATTGCGTCGGGGTAGGTCGCCAGCAGGGCATCCAGACAGGGCATGTGACTGGAGGACTTGAGTACCCAGCGTCGCCCGGGGTCATGCAGCCCGATCAGTTGGAGGTTGCGGCGATGCCGCCGGTACGCTTCGGTCGAGTCCCGGCCTGCCAGCCACGCGGAGTACGTCGGCACGTACCCGGTGAACTCGAAATACGGCGAGACCATCGACTGGCGGGTCAACAGCCAGCACTCCTCGACCTCGCCGGCTTTGCGATTGTGGATGCCCAGGTAGCCGGGATGTTGCTCGACAAACTTGTCGACGCCCCCCTGGACCATCTGGAAGATCGGGTTGGTAGGCCAGGTCGAGCGTGCGGGCCGGGGCTGGGGAGCGTAGCCCAGCCACAGTTCGAGCCCTTGGTTGGCCGAGTCGGCGGTGAGTAGCCGGTGCAGGGTGGTGGTGCCGGTCCGCGGCATACCGACGATGAACACCGGCCTCTCGATCGGGACCTGGGCGTGCTCGGGATGTCTCTGCCACCCGGCCTCACTGAACAGGCGGGCCATCAGGATGCCGCACAACTCGTCCTGGACCAGCTGGACGCCGTGCGGCGTCAGGCTCGCCTCTTCCTGATAGGAGGCCAGGAGCACCTCGAGCCCTTCCAGATAGTCCGCCGGGCCGAAGTCGGTGAGTCCGGTGAGATCGGATGCCGTGGTGTGTAGCTCCTCGATTGTTTGGATCTTGTCCACTGAGTACGCTCCTCTGGTCCGTCAGCAGACGGCTTCAACAAATTCTCGAGATACAACGACNGGTTCCTCCCTGAGGGGCAGCAGGTGGAACCGGCCTTTTCGCGGAGCGTACGGAGGGTGTATAGGGGTCTCCGCGGCTGGCCAGCCGGAAAACATCCAGTTTCCCAGGCCGGCTCTGGACGCCGTGCCCGATGCCGCTCCTGATTTATCCGCGCCGGCGGGTCCCGGTGCAAGATATGGCCGTCGATCCGGNTGACAATGCGAACGTCATGACCGCGTCCCTTCCGCAACTGTCGCGAACGTCCTGGTAGGCCATCGGCGGCACCCGTTCGCCGGGTGCGGCAGTCTGGGCAGCTGAACATGCCGGCGAAATACTGGTCTCCACTGACTTCGAGCCAATCATAGCCGATACGAGTGGGTGATCGACGTTCTGCGCCCGGGGCCAGCCATCGACAATTGAGATCGGCTGATACGAACATCAGAGCCAGCACGGCCGTGGGTTGATACCCCGCTGCTTCGGGCCCATACTTCCTGCCTCGCGGCAACCGAGGTCGCCACGGTCGCATCACGCCACCCATCCCCCGCCGTTGACAACCTGATGGCCGCGCCTGAAGTGACAACGGCGGGCCCGGCCAGGCGCGTGGATGTCCGGGCATAGAACGGCGGGTAAAATTTTATCGCGAACGGGTTACGGCTATAGGTCAGCGCGGACTTGCTGGCCGCGTAAACGCTGCCACCCGGCTCGGGGATCCGGTCGGCGGCGTTACTGCCGATGGTGATGATCCGACCGCCCGCTGGTCATGGATCGGCACCTACTGGACGCTGACGGTGGCGCGGTGGTGGCGCGGTTCCTCGATCTCGTCGAGCAGCGCGATCGCGAAGTCCGCGTACCCGATCCGGCTGGCCGGGTCGCCGTGCTCGGCGACCCGGTACCGGCCGGTGCGCGCCCCGTCGTGGTCGAAGTCCCCAGCGGGAGCGACGTACACCCAGTCGAGTTCGCAGGCGCGCAGCACGTCGAGGCCCGCCGCGTGGCCGAGGAAGAAGGAACGGTACTCGTTCGGGTAGCCGGGCTCGTCCATCAACGCGGCGCCAGATGCCCCCGGCAGGATCGAGGAGAGGCCGACGACCACCAGGCGGCGCACGCCCGCCCTGGCCAGCCCGGTGGCCAAGGCGCGGGACGACGCGGTGAAGAAGTCGTGCGCCGGCGTGGACAGGTCGACCGCGGCGCTGATCGCCGCGTCCTGTCCGGCCGCCGCACGCTCGACACTTACCGCATC
This sequence comes from Frankia sp. CeD, assembly GCF_000732115.1. Lineage (NCBI taxonomy): Bacteria > Bacillati > Actinomycetota > Actinomycetes > Frankiales > Frankiaceae > Frankia > Frankia sp. CeD. The sequence goes on along the minus strand of NZ_JPGU01000028.1, from coordinate 9,055 downwards.
AGTGACATCACCCGCAACCACCCGGGCGTCGGACGGCAGGTCGCCATGACGTGCGGGGTCGCGCATCACGGCGGTGACCCGGTGGCCGCGGCGACCTGCTTCGGCGAGAACCTGCCGCCCCGCACGCCCGCCCGCGCCGAACACCACAATGTTCACGGCAACCCCTCTCCCCGTATGCCGGTGCCCTTGCGCCTGCCGGTGCGCGGACGCTATCGGGGATGGCGGTTACCGCGGGGATACCGGCTGGCTGGCTATCGTGAAGCGGTGAGGAAGCCCCTGCCCGCCGACATGTTCGACGAGCTGTGCCCGTCCTCGCTCAACCCGATCCGCTTCGGCGACAAGTGGGCAGCGCTCATCATCCGCTGCCTTGAGGACGGGCCGCGCCGGTTCTCCGAGCTGCGCGTGCCGCTGAGCCGGGTCACTCCCAAGGTGCTCACCCAGTCGCTGCGTTCCCTTGAACGGGACGGCCTGATCACCCGCACCGTCCTGGATGCCAGGGCCACCGCCCATGTCGAGTACGAGCTGACCGCGCTGGGCCGCAGCATGCTGGAGCCGATGGCGGTCGCCTGCGCCTGGGTCGCCGAGCACTGGGACCAGCTCCTCGACGCCCGCGAGGCGTATGACCGCGCCCTCCGCCTCGACCGCGCCGGATGAGGCGGCGTGGCTATCGCCGACGCGCCGCACAGTTCTGGACACATACCGAAACGTGCGGAGCGACGCCGATCCAGCCGAGCGAGACCCACAGCGTGACCGCTACCTCGGCCGTTTCCAGTTCGACACCGGGACCCTCGCCATCTTCGACCAGCGCCCCGACGTCCCCCGCCATCGGCGAACGCACCGGCGTCACCACGACCGCCGGTCCCGCCGGCCGCGCGATCACTCTGCTTCGCGGGTGACGTGCCTGCCCGCATCGTGCATACGGGCGGGCACGGGGCGGACCGGGCAGGCCGTCGGTACCGGAGGCGGCTCCGGCCGGTGGCGGCGCCTGTGTCCCGCCCGCGCGGCCGGTCGAAGGCCGGTGAAACCGGCGTGCAGGGGCGGTGATACCGCCGTTGTCTAGCGTTCTGGCCAGCTCATCCGACGCCTCCCTCGACCCGACGCCCCCGTTGTCGATCCCCCGTTGTCGATCCCCCGTTGTCGCGACACCCCACGGAAGGAAGACGGATGACAGCCATGCCCGCGGTCCAGGCCGGTGGTCTGGTCAAGAGATTCGGCGATTTTCACGCCGTCGACCACATCGATCTCGAGGTGCACCACGGCGAGATCTTCGGCGTGCTCGGGCCCAACGGCGCCGGCAAGACGACGATGCTGAAGATGCTGGCCACGCTGTTGGCGATCGACGACGGCCGGGCCGAGATCTTCGGCGTCGACGTCGCCGCCCAGCCGCACCGGGTCCGTCAGCTCATCGGCGTGACCGGCCAGTACGCCTCCGTGGACGAGGACCTCACCGCCACCGAGAACCTGTGGCTGTTCGGCCGGCTCCAGGGCCTGCGCTCGGCTGACGCGCGCGCCACCGCGCGCCGGCTGCTGGAGCAGTTCGGTCTCGAGGAGGCCGCCGAACGACAGATCTCGGCGTTCTCCGGCGGGATGCGCCGCCGCCTCGATCTTGCCGCGTCCCTCATCACCCGGCCACCGTTGATCTTCCTGGACGAGCCGACGACCGGCCTCGACCCGCGTACCCGCGGCCAGATGTGGGACACCATCCGCGAGCTCGTCAACGACGGCTGCACCGTCCTGCTCACCACGCAGTACCTGGACGAGGCCGACCAGCTCGCCGACCGGGTCTGCGTGATCGACCACGGGCGCAAGGTCGCCGAGGGCACGCCGGACGAGCTCAAGACCCAGGTCGGCGACTCGACGCTGCAGCTTCAGCTCGCCCCCGGCGCTGACCAGGAGCGCGCCCGCGAGGTGGTGCTGCGGGTGCTCGGCGAGGAGCCGGTCACCACGCCCGAGTCCGGCCGGCTCAACGTCCCGCTCGACGTCGCCGACCGGGCCGCCGACGTGCTGATCGCGCTGCGCGGGGCCGCCGTCGCGATCGCCTCGGTCAGTGTCGCCAAACCGACCCTCGACGAGGTCTTCTTCGCCCTCACCGGCCACGGCGCCGGTCCCGGCCACGGCGGCCCGGGCGACGCCGGCGACCCGGGCGACGCCGGCGACCCGCAGACCGCCGGCGGCCCGACCGGAGCGGTACCCGACCAGGACGCGACCGGCCCCGACGACCACGCCACGGAGGTAACTCGATGAACACCGTTCTCGCCGGGCCGTCGGCCGGGCCGGCCGCAGGCGCGCCGCGGCCGGCCTCGGCCGTCGACCCGGCAGCCGCCGTTGCCCGTACCCGGGCCCGCGCCGGGGTGGGGGACACCCTTACCCAGAGCTTCGCGATGGCCTGGCGAGCGCTGAAGAAGATGCGCCGCAACCCGGAACAGTTCTTCGACGTGGCGCTCCAGCCGCTGCTGTTCACCGCGATGTTCGCCTACGTGTTCGGCGGCGCGATCTCCGGCGACGTCCACAGCTACCTGCCGCTGCTCATCCCCGGCATCGTCGCCCAGACCGTGCTCACCACCTGCATGGCCACCGGTACGCAGCTGCGGGAGGACATGGACAAGGGGGTCTTCGACCGGTTCCGGTCCCTGCCGATGTCCCGGATCGCGCCGCTGGCCGGGCCGATGATCGCCGACCTGGTCCGCTACCTGATCGCGGCGAGCCTGACCTACCTGATGGGCCTGATCCTCGGCTACCGGCCCGGCGGCGGCGTGCCCGGCGTGCTCGGCGCGATCGTGCTCGCGGTCCTGACCGGCTGGGCGATCGCGTGGGCGTTCACCTGGATCGGCACGGTCGCCCGCAGCGCCCGCAGCGTGCAGGGAATCTCGATGATGATCCTGTTTCCGCTGACCTTCCTGTCCAACGCGTTCGTGCCGGCGAAGACGCTGCCGGGCTGGCTGGAGACCTTCACCAGGGTCAATCCGGTGTCACACCTGGTCTCCGCCACGCGGGACCTGGCCAACAACGGCGTGCTCACCGGGCAGGTCGGCTGGACGCTGCTCACCGGTCTCGCCGTGATCGTGATCTTCCTGCCGATGTCGGTCGTCAGCTACAAGCGGCACCTGTAGCCCGTGCCCCGGCGATGCCCCGTCGCGGCCCGGTGGTAGATCGGCCAGCCGCTCGGCCAGCCGTTCGACGAGGATGCACGCCTCGTCGAACAGCTGTGCCGGGCGCCGGGCCTCGGCGTCCGACCGGGCTGCCGGGAGTGCGCCGGGTGCCCGGCGCTCGGCGAGCGCCTCGACCCGGGCCCACCCCAGCGACGGGATCGTCGCGATGTAGGAGAAACGCTTCGCCAGCGCGAGCAGCTGGACCGCCTCCCGCACTGTCATCCCGGCCGGCATCCCGGCCGGCCGGCCGTCGCGAAGGCCCCAGACGCCGAACGCGAACAGCAGCGTCCCGCACGCCGGATAGTCGATCGTGGCCCGGCTGCGTCGCAACGCGTCGGCACACCGGACGAGANTGGCGCGAAACAGGTCGTGGCCGGTGGCGAGGTCGTCGGCGCTGGCCGCGTGCCAGGCGAAGGCGGCGAGCGCCACCGCGTCGCCGGCCAGCACCCAGGGCTCGACGCCGGTCGTTGCGACGCCGGGCCATCGCAACGCCCGCATCCCCGCTGCCGCGTCCAGATGCTGGCGCAGGCCCACAGCCGTGTCGCCGCGCACGATCGCGAGCTCGGCCCGGCCGATCGCCGCCATCATCGGGCCGCCGTACACGGCCCCGTCCGACGGGTCGATCTGGGCGAGATACTCCTCGGCCGCGTCGAGCCGGCCGCCGTTGACGGCGTCGAACGCCAGCAGCACCCGCAGCTGTGCGACGTCGTCGCGGGCACCGAGCCGTTCCAGGNCCGGCAGGGCCGCCTGGGCGTGGGAACGGGCGACGGCGAAATCTCCGCGCCGCATCGTCAGCTCGGCCAGCCGGGTGTGCACCATGGCCGTCAGCCACGGCCCTTCCCGCGGTGTGGCCAGGGCCAGCGTCTGCTCGGCGGCTGCCGCCGAGGCCAGTGCCTCACCGGCGTTCTCGTGCAGATGGGCCAGCCACACCAGACAGACCAGGCGCAGGTGCCGGTCGGCGCCGTCCGCCAGCCGCACGAGCTGTGTCTCGGTGTCCGTGGGCTGTGCCGGGTCGAGGGCGAGCAGCACCCGCGCCGTGTTGGCCAGCCACGGGTCGCCCGCAGCCTCGGGGCCGAGCCGCTCCAGCAGCTCGCGGATCGGCGCCGGGAGAAGCCCGTCCCCCACGAAGATCGCGACCGTCGCCATCGCGGTCCCGGCAGCCACGGCCGCCTGAGCCGCGGCGGGCTGCGGTGTCCAGCCGGACAGCATCGCGGTGACCGCGTCGATCAGCACCGACATCCGGAGGTGCTCGCCGCGGATCGCCCAGAACATACCGAGCACCGCCAGCAGCCGCACGACCGTCTCGGTGTCGCCGTCGGCCACCGCGTCACGCAACTCGTCGGCGAGGTTCGTCTCCTCGGCCGCGATCGCGTCGATCGCCGCGAACTGCCGCTCCGTGACCAGACCCACGCCGTGCCGGGTGGCGTAGCCGACCGCCCAGTCCCGCTGGGCCCGTCGCGCCGCGACCTGCTCGCCGGATTCGGCCAGCCGCAGCCGGCCGAACTCCCGGACCGTCTCCAACATCCGATAACGCACTCCGCCGGCCGGCTCGCGCACGCTCAGCAACGACTGTTCGACGAGGTTCTGCACCGCGTCGACCGCGTTGACGGGATCGGAACCCGCTGCCTCGTCGGCGGGGCCGGGGGCGGCGAGGATCTCCTCCGCCGCCTCCAGGGTAAAACCGTCCGGGAACAGCGCCAGCCGGCGCAGCGAGCGCCGTTCCGGCTCCGCCAGCAGGTTCCACGACCAGTCGATCACGGCGAGCAGCGTGCGGTGGCGGTCCGGGGCGGCGCGGTCTCCGCCGCGCAGCAAGGCGAACCGGTCCGCCAGCCGCCGGTCGACGTCCTCCACCGACATCGCCCGGACCCGAGCCGCCGCCAGCTCGATCGCCAGCGGAAGCCCGTCGAGCCGGTCGACGATCCGGCCGACCACCTCACGGTCGAGCCGGACGGTGGGGCGGGCCGCGGTGGCACGCTGGCTGAACAGCTCGACCGCGTCGGCGCGGACCAGCTCGCCGAGCAGGTAGACCCGCTCGGCACCGATCGCGAGCGGCGCCCGGCTCGTCGTGAGCACCCGCAGGTCGGCGGTGGCCGTGACGAGGAAGGCGACCAGCTCGGCGACCTCGGCGACAAGATGCTCGCAGTTGTCCAACAGCAGCAGGCCCGGCCCCCGCGCCAGTCGCGCGGCGATCCGCGCGCGCAGGTCGGCGCGCTGCGCGGGGGTCAGCACCCGGCGGTCGCCGATCGAGTCGCGGACGCCGAGCGCGGAGCCGACCTCGCCGATCAGGTCCTCGGGCGCCGCCACCCCGACCAGGTGGACGACGTGCACCACCGGCAGCGTGCTGTCCCGGGCGAGCAGATGGGCCAGGCGGGTCTTCCCGAGGCCACCCGGCCCGACGATCGACACCACCCGCGACCGGTCCAGTAACGCCCGCAGCCGCTCGACGTCGTGCTGGCGGCCCAGCAGGGGAGTGGCGTCGTATCGGATCCCGCCCCGGACGGGCCGGTCGAGGGCGAGCAGATCGCGCTGGACCCGGGTGAGTGTCTCCCCGGGGCTGGTCCCCAGCCGTTCCCGCAGGTCCCGGCGGTAGCGCTCGAATCGTCCCAACGCCGCCGCGGGCCCGCGCACCGCGGCCTCGCTGCGTAGCAGGTCGACCAGCAGGTCCTCGTCGTCGGGCTGCTGCGCGTGCGCCGCCTCCAGGAGCCCGAGCGCCTTGGCATGCTCACCTGTACGGCTCGTGGCCCGGGCCAACAGCAGTCGGGCCGCCGCCAGGTCGCGGCCGGCCGCCCGGCGCACGCCGGCGAGCGGCCCGGAGCCGTTCACCGGCACCGGCGGCAGCGCCGCGCCGAGGTCCAGCGCAGCGCGGGCCCGCTCGACGGCGGCCCGCGGATCGACAGCGACGAGCTCGGCGGCCTCGGCCACCAGCCGGCCCAGCAGACAGCTGTCGACCTGCGTCGGCAGGAGACCGAGCCGGTAGCCGTCACCGTCGCGCACCACCGCACCGGCACCGCACGCCGCCCTGGTCCGCGAGACGACCACCTGAAGGCCCTTGGCCGGGTTGGCCAACGACCCCTCGCCCCAGATCATCTCGGCCAGCCGCTGCGCCCGCACCGGCCGGCCGGGCTCGGATGCCAGCGCCGCCAGCAACGCCCGGGGGCGGTCGCCCATCACCGGGGTGCCCTCCCAGCGCACCCCGTCCAGGAGCATGAGGCTCACGACCACTCTGATCAGTCTAGAACGGCAGCCAGGAACGATCCGTACGTCCCCAGGAGCGTTGCCAGGGCCGGTTCCGCGGTCGAGCGACATGGTCCGGGCGACGGCATGGTCCGGGCGACGGCATGGTCCGGGCGACGGCATGGTCCGGGCGACGGCATGGTCCGGGGCTGGTTCGTTCGGGCCGCCCGCCGAGCACATCGCCATGACGAACCTCAACGAGGTGAATAAGTGGATCATTCTGCCGTATGGCCGCGGAGTTGATCACCGAACCTGGGGTCGGTCCTTCTCGCTCCGGTCGACATGCGATCCTTGGGGACGAGAGATCAGGACTCCCGCTGAGCGAGGTGATGGGTGGGCAGCCGGAACCGGGAACGACGCAAGGCAAAACAGAAGGCCCGCGCGAACCGTGTCCGCGCCCAGGCGCCGGAGTCCGGGGCAGGGGCCTTCTACCAGGAGGAGCGCGGCCAGCGGGAGATGTTTCGCCGGATCGCCGATCAGCTGGTCGCGGCGGCGCTGAACGCCCAGCTCGCCCGGGATGAGGCGGCACTGGCCGAGTACGTGGAGTTGCTCGTCGCCGCGCCGGGCGGGCCGGCCGGACGCCGAGTTGTCAATCGGTCCCTGGCCGGGTGGTTCGACCGCACCGTCGAGGCCGCCTGGCAGCGCGGCTGGCAGCCGGCTGACGTGCACCGGATCGTGAACCGTCAGGCAGGCCAGCGCCAGGCGCGACTCGCCGTCGACGCCATCGCCGGCCAGATGCGGCAATACGCGGCCGCCACCGTCGACGAGCGGTGGAAGAACCAGCTGTATGATCTTAACGCCGTTCTGTGGTGGGAGGATGACGGCACCTGGCTGGACGCCTGGGGTGACCGGGAGGGCCGGGACCGGGCGGAGGCGCTTGCCGACACCCTTGGTCTGCTCACCCTTCTGCACACCCTTCCCGCGATCGAATCCCTGTGCCCCCCGCCAGGCACCACACGACGCGACCCACCAGGTCGCCCCGCGGGACGCGGCCACGGCCAGGCGGACCCGGGCCACCGGGCCGGGGCCGGCCGGAGCGCCGACCCACGCATCCTCGACAAGGTCCGGGCGCTGCTGGCGAAGGCCGAATCAACCGGGTTCGCGGACGAGGCTGAGGCGCTGACCGCCAAGGCACAGCAGCTCATGGCCCGGCACAGCATCGACGAGGCGCTGCTCGCGGCGCGGGAGGGAACCCGCGACGAGCCGGCCGGCCGCCGGGTCGGCGTCGACAGCCCTTACGAGGCGGCCAAGGCCAGCCTGCTCGACGTGGTCGCCGGTGCAAACCGATGCCGTTCGGTGTGGACAAAGAACCTCGGGTTCGCCACGGTGATCGGTTTCCAGCCTGACCTCGACGCCGTCGAACTGCTGTACACCTCGCTCCTGGTCCAGGCGACCGCGGCGATGATGCAGGCCGGGTCCCGCCACGGGCGGTCCCGCACCCGGTCGTTCCGCCAGTCGTTCCTCGCCTCGTTCGCGGTCCGGATCGGCCAACGCCTGACGGCCGCTACCGAGCAGGCCAGTGAACAGGCCGCGGTCGAGGCGGGCGAGAGCCGGCTGCTGCCTGTGCTCGCCGCCCGTGGCGACGCCGTGAAGGAGGCAGCCGAGACGATGTTCCCGCAGGTCGTCGCCCGGGCGGTGAACGCGACCGACGGCGAGGGGTGGGCGTCCGGCCGGGCCGCCGCTGACCTCGCCTCCCTGCACACCTACGGCGAGGTGACCACCGCCCGGTCCCGATAGCCATGGCGCCGGAGCCGGCCCTCGCCTCACCGGTCACGCGATCATCCTGTTCGGGGCGGGACAGGCCCGCGTGCGGGCGCACCTCGCGCATCCGCTGGGAGTGAAGGGCTTCGCCGTCTCATGTGGGGGGTGGGAGTTTCTTCCGGCAGGTGATCGTGGCGGCCAGAGTGAGGAACCCGAGGAAGTTCCGGCCATCGCGTTCGTAGCGGATGGTCAACCGGCGGTAGCCATCCAGCCAGGAGATCGTTCTCTCGCCTTTCCACCGATGCCGGCCGAGACGTTCGGTGCTGTCCACCGTCGTGTTCACACTGCCCGCCGGAGACGCACCCACCTGGCTGGACGCGCGTCAGGGCTGTTCGCCGCGCGCTGGATCATCGACATACCCGGGGGGAGCTCACTCGTCGAGTTCGTAATCGAACCAAATGTGGTGGGTGTCGTCGGAGTCGATCTCCATGCCGCCGGTGCCGCGGATGCCGGTAAGAGCGTGTCTCGCGTGGCCGCTCCGGGTACATATCGATCATGGATGTGTTGGGGAGCAGCCTCGCCGGGCGGCTGGTCCCGGACGAGTTGTGGGAGCTGGTGGAACCGCTGCTGCCCCGGTTCGAGGCCCGCTGGCAGGGCGGTGGGACTGCCCCGATCGAGGATCGGGCGGTGTTTACCGCGGTGGTCTACGTGCTGACCTCGGGGTGTGCTTGGCGGCATCTGCCGTCCGAGTTCGGGGTGTCGGTACCCACGGCGCACCGTCGGTTCCAGGCGTGGACCCGGGCGGGTGTCTGGCCTCGACCGCACCGCAAGATCTTGGATCTGCACGGTGTGGCCGGACGGGTCGACTGGTCATCGGCGATCGTGGACGCGGCCAGCCTGCGAGCGAAAAAGGGGGAAGCCTGACCGGTCCGAACCCGGTCGACCGCGGCAAACCGGGCTCGAAGATCCAT